>NZ_JBEXXE010000138.1:0-1042 GCF_040630255.1 Streptomyces sp. NPDC005820 | reverse complement strand
AAGACGGTGTTCGTGTTCCCCGGTCAGGGCTCGCAATGGGACGGCATGGCCCGCGACCTGCTCACCACCTCACCCGTCTTCACCCACCACCTCACCCAAGCCGCCGACGCCATCAACCAATTCACCGACTGGAACCTCATCGACATCCTCACCGGCCAACCCCACACCCCACCCCCCGACCGCGTCGACATCCTCCAACCCGCCCTCTTCGCCATCAACACCGCCCTCGCCCGCCTCTGGCAACACCACAACATCCACCCCGACGCCGTCATCGGCCACTCCCAAGGCGAAATCGCCGCCGCCCACATCGCCGGCGCCCTCACCCTCCACGACGCCGCAAAAATCATCACCCTCCGCTCCCAAACCATCCACACCCACCTCGCCGGCACCGGAGCCATGGCCTCCGTCCCCCTCCCCACCGACCAGACCACCACCCACCTCACCCACTACGACGACCTCCACATCGCCGCACACAACAGCCCCACCACCACCGTCATCGCCGGAAACCCCCACCAAGTCAAAGCCCTCGTCGACGAACTCAACGCCCGCAACATCCGAGCCCGCCTCATCCCCGTCGACTACGCCTCACACACCCCCCACATCCACCCCCTCCGCAACACCCTCCACACCCTCCTCGACGACATCACCCCCCAACCCGCCGACATCGCCTTCTACTCCACCCTCCACGCCCAACACCTCCACGACACCACCCAACTCGACGCCACCTACTGGTACGACAACCTCGCCAACCCCGTCCAACTCCACCCCACCCTCAACCACCTCACCCACGACCACCACACCACCTACATCGAAATCAGCCCCCACCCCGTCCTCACCCACGCCCTCACCGACACCCTCCCACCCCACACCCTCATCACCGAAACACTCCGCCGAAACCAAGGCACCCTCACCCGCTTCCACCACAACCTCGCCCACCTCCACACCCACGGACACCCCACCCACTGGCACCACCCCCAACCCACCACCCCACCCCACCACCTCCCCACCTACCCCTACCAACAACGCCGCTACTGGCTGGACG
>NZ_JBEXXE010000137.1:0-1071 GCF_040630255.1 Streptomyces sp. NPDC005820 | reverse complement strand
CATGAAGTTCGACATGGGTGCGCAGACGTTGTCGACGTTGCAGCGTGATTCGCGTGGGTCGAGTGATGATCTGGGTTCGTTGATCAAGCAGTTGGTGCAGGCGGCGACGCCGTTGGAGGGGAAGTTCAACGGTACGGGTCGTGCGATGTTCGATCAGTTCAAGGCGCGGGCGGATGAGATCGCGAATGATCTGAACGCGTCGTTGTCGGGGATTCTGGGTGGTCAGTCGGGGATGGACTCGGCGTTCAGCTCGGGTGATCAGGAGCAGGGTGACAACGCGCGGCAGCAGATGTCGGCGGCGAACTTCGATGCGGCGCGCTTCGGCGCCCGCTGAGTCTCAGCGCTCTGTTCGGTCGATCGGGTTCTTTCTTCTTTTCACGGGGAGTGGTTAGTGGTGGCTGGTGCGGGTTCGGATCGTCGGTCGTACGACACGGGTGCGTCGGCGGATGCGCAGGGGAACATCCAGGCGGTGGTGGCGCGGTTGGAGGAGGTCATCGGTCAGCGTGACCGTCAGGTGAAGGCGGCGATGGCGGACTTCACGGCTGATGGTGTGGCGGATGAGTATCACGGCAAGGAGCAGCGGTGGAATCGTGCGTCGACTGAGGTGCGGAACATCATCGGTCTGCTGAAGTCGACGTTGGAGCAGAACGACGGTACGGCGCAGTCGACGATCCAGCGGGCGAAGTCCGCGGTGGACAACATCGGCTGACGGGTCTTCGGGCGGGGAACGGGGGTTTGAGGGATGCCGGGCTGGGATCTGCAACCGCAGGGTATTTCGGGTGTGGTGAAGACGACGGGTGAGACGGCGTCGCACTTGCAGAAGCATGCGACGGCGTTCGGTGAGCATCTGACGTCGGCGGCGTCGAGTGCGGGGACGATTTCGGCGGATGCTCCGGCGGCGGGTGGGGAGCAGGCGCAGGGCGGCCTGGTGGCCCTTGCGCTGTCGCAGTATGCGGAGCGTGCGTCGAAGGACCTGTCGTTCGTGGCGGCGCGTGCCGGTAAGTCGCTCCAGGGCGTGGTGGACGCGACGACGGCGTACTTGAACGGTGATGAGCAGATGGCGTTGGAGGC
>NZ_JBEXXE010000136.1:0-1148 GCF_040630255.1 Streptomyces sp. NPDC005820 | reverse complement strand
TGCCGGGATGCCGGTATCGCCAGTGTGGCCGTGTATGCCGACCCGGACCGGGACGCTCTGCACGTGCGTGCCGCGGACGAGGCGTTCGCCCTGGGCGGTGACACCCCGGCGAGCAGTTATCTGGACATGGGCAAGGTGTTGAACGCGGCCCGCGAGTCGGGGGCGGACGCCGTCCATCCGGGTTACGGCTTCCTCTCGGAGAACGCCGACTTCGCCCAGGCGGTCCTGGACGCGGGTCTGATCTGGATCGGCCCGCCGCCGCAGGCCATCCGTGACCTGGGTGACAAGGTCGCCGCCCGGCACATCGCCCAGCGCGCCGGCGCCCCCCTGGTCGCGGGCACCCCCGACCCGGTGAACGGCGCCGACGAGGTCGTCGCGTTCGCCAAGGAGCACGGGCTGCCGATCGCGATCAAGGCCGCGTTCGGCGGTGGCGGCCGCGGTCTGAAGGTGGCCCGGACGCTGGAAGAGGTCCCCGAGCTGTACGAGTCGGCCGTCCGCGAGGCCGTCGCCGCCTTCGGCCGCGGCGAGTGCTTCGTGGAGCGCTACCTCGACAAGCCGCGCCACGTGGAGACCCAGTGCCTGGCCGACAGCCACGGCAACGTCGTCGTCGTCTCCACCCGTGACTGCTCGCTCCAGCGCCGCCACCAGAAACTCGTCGAGGAGGCGCCCGCGCCGTTCCTCTCCGACGAGCAGGTCGCGGAGCTGTACTCCTCCTCCAAGGCGATCCTGAAGGAGGCCGGCTACGTCGGCGCCGGCACGGTGGAGTTCCTCGTCGGCCTCGACGGCACGATCTCCTTCCTGGAGGTCAACACCCGCCTCCAGGTCGAGCACCCGGTCACCGAGGAGGTCGCCGGCATCGACCTGGTGCGCGAGATGTTCCGCGTCGCCGACGGCGAGGCCCTCGGCTACGACGACCCGCCGCTGCGCGGGCACTCCTTCGAGTTCCGCATCAACGGCGAGGACCCCGGCCGCGGCTTCCTGCCCGCCCCCGGCACGGTCACCACGTTCACCGCGCCCACCGGCCCGGGCGTGCGCCTGGACGCGGGCGTGGAGTCCGGCAGCGTGATCGGCCCGGCCTGGGACTCGCTGCTGGCCAAGCTGATCGTCACCGGCGCCACCCGCGAGCAGGCCCTGCAGCGGGCCGCCCG
>NZ_JBEXXE010000135.1:0-1275 GCF_040630255.1 Streptomyces sp. NPDC005820 | reverse complement strand
ACCTCGACTCCGAGAAGTACCAGCTCAGGACACGCGACTGGGACACCCCGGACACCCTCGCCCCCCTCATCACCCGCCTCAACGCCATCCGGCGGAGCCACCCGGCGCTCCACCACCTCAGGAACCTGCGCTTCCACGACGCGGACAACGAGTCCGTCCTCGTCTACAGCAAGCGCACCGGGGCGGACACGGTGATCGTCGTGGTCAACCTGGACCCCCACCACACGCAGGAGGCCACGGTCTCGCTGGACCTGCCGCAACTGGGCCTGGACGACCAGGCGTTCCTGTCGGTGCACGACGAGCTGACGGGTGAGTCCTACGCCTGGGGCCGGCACAACTACGTGCGCCTGGAGCCCGGCACGAGGCCGGCCCACGTGTTCCACGTCCGGTGATCCGCACCGCAGATCGGAGGCCTCAGACCGCCATGACCGTCAACTCACCTGTTCCGGACACGTTCGAGGACACCCCCGCCAAGGACCGCGACCCCGACTGGTTCAAACGCGCCGTCTTCTACGAGGTCCTCGTCCGCTCCTTCCAGGACAGCGACGGCGACGGCGTCGGCGACCTCAAAGGTCTCACCGCCAGACTCGACTATCTCCAGTGGCTCGGCGTCGACTGCCTCTGGCTCCCGCCCTTCTTCAAGTCCCCGCTCCGCGACGGCGGATACGACGTCTCCGACTACACCTCCGTGCTCCCCGAATTCGGTGACCTCGCCGACTTCGTGGAATTCGTCGACCACGCGCATCAACGCGGTATGCGGGTGATCATCGACTTCGTCATGAACCACACGAGCGATCAGCACCCGTGGTTCCAGGAGTCGAGGAAGGACCCCGACGGGCCCTACGGCGACTACTACATGTGGGCCGACGACGACAAGCAGTACGCCGACGCACGCATCATCTTCGTCGACACCGAGGTCTCCAACTGGACCTTCGACCCCGTCCGCAAGCAGTACTTCTTCCACCGCTTCTTCTCCCACCAGCCGGACCTCAACTACGAGAACCCGGCCGTGCAGGAGGAGATCCTGGCCGCTCTCCGGTTCTGGCTGGACCTCGGCATCGACGGGTTCCGGCTGGACGCGGTGCCGTACCTGTACGCGGCCGAGGACACCAACTGCGAGAACCTGCCCGCCACGCACACGTTCCTCAAGCGGGTGCGCCGCGAGATCGACGCGATGTATCCGGACACGGTGATCCTGGCCGAGGCCAACCAGTGGCCGGAGGACGTGGTCGACTACTTCGGCGACTACGCCTCGGGCGGCGACGAATGCCACAT
>NZ_JBEXXE010000134.1:0-1411 GCF_040630255.1 Streptomyces sp. NPDC005820 | reverse complement strand
TACCTCCAGCACGGCGGCCGCCCCGCCTTCGCCGTCCGCGCCGTCCTCGCCGCCACCCTCTCCCCCACCTGGGGCATCTACAGCGGCTACGAACTCTGCGAGAACACCCCCCTGCGCCCCGGCAGCGAGGAATACCTCGACTCCGAGAAGTACCAGCTCAGGACACGCGACTGGGACACCCCGGACACCCTCGCCCCCCTCATCACCCGCCTCAACGCCATCCGGCGGGAGAACCCCGCCCTGCACACCCTGCGCACGCTGCGCTTCCACCACACCGACAAGGAAGCGGTGATCGCCTACTCGAAGAAGAGCGGTTCGAACACGGTTCTGGTGGTCGTCAACCTCGACCCCCACCACACCCAGGAGACGACGGTCTCGTTGGACATGCCGCAACTCGGCCTGGACTGGCACGAGTCGGTGCCGGTGCGCGACGAGCTCACCGGCGAGACCTACCACTGGGGCAGGGCCAACTACGTGCGCCTCGAACCGGGCACCCGGCCCGCGCACGTCCTCACCGTCCTGCGACCGTCCAACCCGCAGATCGGAGGGTCACCCACACGATGATCGTCAACGAGCCCGTTCCGGACACGTTCGAGGACACCCCCGCCAAGGACCGCGACCCCGACTGGTTCAAGCGAGCCGTCTTCTACGAGGTCCTGGTCCGCTCCTTCCAGGACAGCAACGGCGACGGCGTCGGCGACCTCAAGGGCATCACCGCCAAACTCGACTACCTGCAATGGCTGGGCGTCGACTGCCTCTGGCTCCCGCCCTTCTTCAAGTCCCCGCTCCGCGACGGCGGATACGACGTCTCCGACTACACCTCCGTGCTCCCCGAATTCGGTGACCTCGCCGACTTCGTGGAATTCGTGGACGCCGCCCACCAGCGGGGCATGCGGGTGATCATCGACTTCGTCATGAACCACACGAGCGATCAGCACCCTTGGTTCCAGGAGTCGAGGAAGGACCCCGACGGGCCCTACGGCGACTACTACATGTGGGCCGACGACGACAAGCAGTACGCCGACGCCCGCATCATCTTCGTCGACACCGAGGTCTCCAACTGGACCTTCGACCCCGTCCGCAAGCAGTACTTCTTCCACCGCTTCTTCTCCCACCAGCCGGACCTCAACTACGAGAACCCGGCCGTGCAGGAGGAGATGATCTCCGCGCTGCGGTTCTGGCTGGACCTCGGCATCGACGGGTTCCGGCTGGACGCGGTGCCGTACCTGTACGCACGGGAGGGCACCAACTGCGAAAACCTTCCGGCAACCCATGAGTTCCTCAAACGGGTCCGCAAGGAGATCGACGCCCACTACCCGGACACGGTGATCCTGGCCGAGGCCAACCAGTGGCCGGAGGACGTGGTCGACTACTTCGGCGACTACGCCTCGGGCGGCGACGAATGCCACAT
>NZ_JBEXXE010000133.1:0-1431 GCF_040630255.1 Streptomyces sp. NPDC005820 | reverse complement strand
AAGAACTCCTAACGGAATGAGCGCCGGGCAATTTAGTGGTGGCGGAAGGTGCTTGCCTGCACCATGTGCCGTGACGGCTGAGGCAGGGCGGGGGTAGCGCTGTGGATCTGATCCATCTCTCTGATGGTGACAACCGCTTCCGAGTACGGGTGCTGGGCCGTCGCATGCCAGGGGTGCTGCCACTGCACGACCTACTCGATGCGGAGGTCCTCATCGAGAGTGGTTTTGTGAACGGCCACCTGGCACTGTCGCTGTTTCCCGAGGACCTGGCCAGCTGGTCAGAGGCTCTGGACACACTTGCTGCAGGCGATGACGTCTGCTGGACAGACGACGACCGCAGCCCTGAGATCCAGATGCAGGCGCTCAATGATGAGCACGGGACGGCCGCCGTGCGCATTGAGGACGCGACTGGCTCTGGTGTGTCCGTGTTCCTTCCCCTGTGTCTCGAAGAGGGCTGGATCAGCGATCAACGGAGGCTGCTCGAACAGGTGCGACGGGAGTGGCCAAGCGAAGTCCTCCAGACTTCACCCGGCGCCTACGAGTGGCGGCGCTGAACTGCTGCCAGTCGGCGCCAGCAAATGAGTGCACATCCGAGGGTGAGGAAGGCTTCGTGGATGTCGTCACGTATCTCCCAGCGGATCCGCAGGCGGCGGAACCAGTGCAGGTGAGCGAACGCGCGCTCCACGACCCAGCGTTGGGTGCCCAGGCCGGAGCCGTGCTCGGTGCCGCGGCGGGCGATCAGTGGCTTCACACCGAGGTCCCAGACGAGGCGGCGGTACTTGTCGTGGTCGTAGCCGCGGTCGCCCAGCACCACGTCCGGGCGGCGACGGGGACGGCCGCGCTTTCCGCGCACGGGCGGCACGGATTGGAGCAGTGGGATCAGCTGGGTGACGTCGTTGCGATTGCCGCCGGTCAGGGTGACGGCGAGCGGGATACCGGTGGCGTCGGTGATCAGGTGATGTTTGCTGCCCGTCCTGCCCCGGTCGACGGGGCTTCGTCCGGTCTTGGCTCCCCTTTTAACGCTCGGATGTGGGAGCTGTCGACGGCAGCCCGTGAGAAGTCCAGGGCGTTCACTCTGCGGAGCTCGGCGAGCAGGACCTCGTGGATTCGGGGCCACACGCCGGCCTCGGTCCACTCAGCCAGGCGCCGCCAGCAGGTCATACCCGAGCCGAAGCCGAGTTCCTGCGGCAAGTGTTCCCAGGCGATCCCGGTGTGCAGGACGAACAGGATGCCCTGGAACACCAGCCGGTCCGGATGCCGTTTGCGCCCCGGATGCCGGGTCCGACGCTCCACCTTGGGCAGCAGCGGCTCGATTACTGCCCACAACTCGTCGTCGACGTCCCACGGCTTCGGCCGCGCCACCATGCACCCCCGGATCATCGGTCTCGGAGTGATCCAACCACCTCGGAGATCATTTCGTTAGGAGTTCTA
>NZ_JBEXXE010000132.1:0-1446 GCF_040630255.1 Streptomyces sp. NPDC005820 | reverse complement strand
TCGTGGTCTGGCCATACACCGAAGGTAAAGCCGACCCCCCGTATTTGACAACCCAGTACAGAACCGCCTAGGTTTCCGACTGTCCAGTACACAACTGTACTGAGCCCACCGGACCGACGGCGCGCAAGCCTGGCGCGATGGAGAGCAACTCATGCCTTTGAACTCCTCCGCACCGCCCGGCGTTGCGACGCCTTCCAGGCCGGCAAGGCTCGGCCTGATCCTCGCGATCCTGGCGACGGCGAGTTTCGTCGCCGTGCTGGATCCGTACATCACGAACGTCGGGCTGTCCTACGTCGGCCGCGGTGTCCACGAGTCCTCGCTGTCGGACCTGGGCCGGGTGCTCAGCGCGTACGCGATCACCTACGCCGCTTACTTGCTACTTGGTCCGGGCTTGCCGGACCGCGACGCCGCGAAGGCGGCTTGGAGGTTGGACCCATGACACAGGTGACCCAGCGACCGCCCTTTGGCGAGGACTCCCCGGCCAGGGGGTCCCAGGCGACCGACCGCGTCCGTCATCGGACGGTTCAGGGAGGCGGACTGGAGGTTCCGATCCTTGAGGCCGGCAGCGGGCCGCTCGTGGTGTTCCTCCACGGGTTTCCCGACCATGCCGCCAGCTGGGCAGGGATCCTCGACCGCCTTGCGCAGGAGGGGTACTGGGCCGTCGCGCCCGCACAGCGCGGATACTGGCCCGGCGGCGCGGCCCCCGACGGCTCCTACAACATTGCCTCGACCGGCCAGGACGTCCTGACCCTGATCGAAGCGCTCGGGCGCGAGCAGGCGGATCTCGTCGGCCACGACTTCGGCGCCGCGGCGGCGTACGCGGCAGCGACCCTCGACCCTGCACGTGTCCGCAAGCTGGTCACCATGTCGGGTCCCCATGGCCGGCAACTGATGAACGCCTTGGTCACCGACGGTGACCAGCAGCGACGCAGCTGGTACATGTTCTTCTTCCAGTCAGCCATGGCGGAGGCGGCCGTCGAGCACGACGACTTCGCCTTCATCGACCGGCTCTGGCGGGAATGGTCACCCGGTTACGAGCTGCCGGACGCGGAGCGTGCCGCGCTCAAGGAAACCCTGGGTGCTCCAGGAGTCCTGACCGAGATCCTGGGCTACTACCGCCAGTTGTTCACGCCCCCCGCGGACGAGGCGACCCAATCCCTGCAAGCCCGGGCCTTCGGCGCCATCACCGTCCCGTCTCTCTACCTCCACGGTGCCGACGACAACTGCTTTTCCGTGGGGTTGAGCGACGGCATGGACGACCTGTTCACGAACGGTTTCGAACGCATCGTCATACCCGGCGCGGGGCACTTCCCGCACGTCGAACAGCCCAAGGCGGTCGTCGACCACATCGTGGGCTTTCTGAACAGCTGACCCCCTGCAACCACCCGGAACTCGAAGGGCTGACCGAACCATGACCGACAAGGAAGAGCAGGAGGCCACGGCTGT
>NZ_JBEXXE010000131.1:0-1481 GCF_040630255.1 Streptomyces sp. NPDC005820 | reverse complement strand
GCCCATTACCTTCCTCGTAGAGCCCGGTTCGGGCTCGTGGCCTTCAGGGCCGGTATGACTCGTTGCCCCTGTCCTTGATGATCCGGGGGGTGCTGTCGCCGGTCCTGGCGGCACCGGTTGATCGCTGATGGAAGCGTGTCCGCCTTCGGGTAGGGCTGCGTAATGTGGCTGCCGATCTCCGGTGCCCGGTGGGGCCACCGGTTGTGACTCCGGGGAGGGAAAGCCCGGTGACCAGCAACAACTTCACGTCGATCGATGTGTTCTGCGCGTTGGACGTGGGCAAGTCCGCCCACCATGGCACGGCTCTGCTGGCTGACGGCCGTACGACTTTCGACAAACCGCTGCCCAACGGCGAGCCCCAGCTGCGCGAGCTGTTCACACGCCTCAAGCGCAAGGGAAAGGTCCTGGTCGTGGTCGACCAGCCGGCCTCCATCGGCACCCTGGCGGTGACCGTCGCCCGCGCCTGCGGGTGCGAAGTCGCCTATCTCCCGGGCCTGTCGATGCGCCGGCTGGCCGATCTGCACCCCGGCACCGGCAAGACCGACGCCCGCGATGCCTACGTCATCGCCGATGCCGCCCGCACCATGCCCCACCTGCTGCACTCCATCGACCCCGACGAAAGCGTGCGGGCCGAACTGACCATGGTCCTGGGCCACGACGACGACCTCGCCCAGGACGCCACCCGCACCTCCAACCGGCTGCGCGGACTGCTCACCTCCATCCACCCCGCCCTCGAACGCGTCCTCGGACCCCGCCTGCGGCACCCGGCCGTGCTGGCCCTGCTGCAGACCTTCGGCTCCCCGGCCGAACTGGCCCAGGCCGGCACCGAGCAGATCGCGCAGGTCATGCTTCAGGCGGCGCCGCGGATGCGCAGTGCCCGCACCCTGGCCGAGCAGATCACCGCCGCGCTGGCCGAGCAGACGGTGCAGGTCCCCGGCACGGCCTCGGCTGGCGAGATCGTCTCCGGCCTGGCCGAGGCCCTCGCAGTCCTCCTCAAGCGCCGGGCCATCCTGGAGATGCGGGTCGCCGCCCTGCTGGACGCCCACCCTCTCGCGAAGGTCCTGACCTCCATGCCCGGGGTCGCGGTCAGGACCGGTGCCCGCATCCTGGCCGAGGTCGGTGACGCCAGCGCGTTCCCCACCGCCGCCCACCTGGCCTCCTATGCGGGACTGACCCCCACCACCCGTCGTTCCGGGACCTCCATCCGGGGCGAAGGACCGCCCCGCGGGGGCAACAAGATGCTCAAACGGGCTCTGTTCCTGGCCTCGTTCGCCTCGCTCAGCAGCCCCGAATCGCGGGCCTACTACGACAGGAAGCGCGCGGAAAAGAAGCGCCACAACGCCGCCCTCATCTGCCTCACCCGCCGCCGCGTCGACGTCCTGCACGCCATGCTCAAGCACCGTGCCCTCTACCAGCCC
The DNA here is from genome assembly GCF_040630255.1 of Streptomyces sp. NPDC005820. Classification (NCBI taxonomy): domain Bacteria; kingdom Bacillati; phylum Actinomycetota; class Actinomycetes; order Kitasatosporales; family Streptomycetaceae; genus Streptomyces; species Streptomyces sp. NPDC005820. Next base: position 63 of record NZ_JBEXXE010000131.1, on the reverse strand, counting down.
GGACACGAACAAACAGCCTGACCAAGCCCACAGCCCTTGACCGAACAGATAGAAGCACCCCCC
>NZ_JBEXXE010000130.1:0-1543 GCF_040630255.1 Streptomyces sp. NPDC005820 | reverse complement strand
TCACTCGGATTCCGCCCATGCAGATTCAACGCCCGCACCGCATACCCGCACGACCGCAGATGACCCGCGATGCACGCCACACCCAGGTTCTCCCGCACCCGCTTGTAGAAGAGGCGCATCGCGGGGTCCAGGGACAGGTACTCCTCGTCGTTGATCATGACGTTCTGGTTGTTCAGGCTCGCGGCGCCGGTGGGGATCTCCCGGGGGGTCAGCAGGACCACATCCGCCATGGCCGGTCTCCTCTCTCCTCTTCATGTGCCCATCCCGAGAACCGGGCGCGTCACCCGGCCATGGCCTGCTCCCCGCACAGCCTCCTGGTCTCCGCCACGAACACCGGATAGGGCTCGCCCAGAACCCTGCGGTCGTAGGCGTCGACCAGGGCGCGCAGTTCCGTCTCCAGCCGCCCGGCGAGCCCGGGCGGGTTCTCGTCGGCCAGCAGCAGCCCGAGGTTGAGGAAGGCGACCAGCAGCTCCGCGAGACCGTCGGCCCAGCCGCGCAGCCGGCTCAGCAGGGGCCGCAGACCCGGTTCGCCCCTGGTCCTGCGGGCCCGGGTGGCGTCCACGATGAGCTGGGCGACGAAGGGCAGCTCCTCCTTGCGGTCGGCCACCTCCGCGCTGACCGTGCTCCAGGCCGCCCACACGTCCTCGACCCGCCGGTCCGGGATCCGGTACTCCCGGCGGGCCTCCAGCAGCACGGCCCTGGCCGGTCCCTCGACGTCCGGAAGCTCGGGCGGCGTGGGGTCGGCGATCTTGTCGTACATCTCGGTGCCGCGCAGGGCGATGGCGCGGCTGATGAAGGAGAACGGGTTCTCGCTGACGGCGATGTCGGCGGCCACGATGAACTTCAGGTTCTCCCAGAGCTCGTCGAGGGTCGTGCCCGGCTCGACCATGATCCAGCCGGGCTCCAGCTCGATGCCCTCCTGTTTGAACAGCCGGGCGGCGTCGAGGTTGTACTCGACCATGGTCCCCTTGCGGAATCGTTTGGCCATGCTCGGCGCCCCGGTCTCCATCCCGAGCAGCGCGGAGGCCATGCCGGCCCGGCGCAGGGTGCGCAGCGCCTCCCGGTCGACGAGACCGGTGTCGACCCGGAACTCGCAGTGGAAGGAGATCTTCAGATCACGCCGGAGGATCTCCTCCGCGAAGCCGACGGCATGGCTGTAGCCGTCCTGGAAGGCGCCGCCGAAGTTGTCGTCGTTGAACCACAGGAACCGGGTGCCGAACTCCCGTTGCAGGAACTCGACCTCGTCGACGACGTCGACCGGTGAGCGGACCCGCCAGGCGTTGCCCGCGGTGACCCCCGGCGCCCTCGGGACATAGCAGAAGGTGCATTTGGCATGGCAGCCGCGACTGGTGTACGTCGATGCCACCGGCGTGGGGATGCCGTTCTTGCGGTGGTGAACCAGGAGGTCGCGGGCGGGCCACGCCTCCTTCGCGAGGTCGGGGAGTTTCGGCGAACCGCTGCTGCGGACCCTGCCGTCCTGCCAGAACCACAGCCCCGGCACACCCCGCCAGTCCCGCCCCGCCGCCAGACACTCCATCAGCCC
>NZ_JBEXXE010000129.1:0-1583 GCF_040630255.1 Streptomyces sp. NPDC005820 | reverse complement strand
CGGGGGCGGGGGGCGGGGTACCGGGTGGCGCCGGGGGGGGGGGCGTCCCGGGCCAAACGAGGGGGCGGCCGGCCCGTCGGGCCGGCCCCCTCTTCTCCTCTCCGCCGACCGCGGTTACCAGGTGACGGGCAGGCGCACGATGCCCTGCACGGAACCGCCGGGCTTGGTGCCGAGCGCCTCGACGGGCTCGGCGGCCCGCAGCGTGGGCACGCGGGTGAACAGCTCGTACAGCGCGATCTCCAGCTCGGCGCGGGCCAGGTTCTGGCCGATGCACTGGTGGATTCCGTAGCCGAACGCCAGGTGGTGGCGGGTGCCGCGCAGCACGTCGAACGTGTCGGGGTCGGCGAAGACCTCACCGGCCCGGTTCGCGGCCGCGTTCGGCAGATACACGGCGTCGCCCTCCCGTACGGTGACGCCGCCTATCTCGATGTCGGTTGCCGCGACCCGCTGCAGCTCGTCGGCGACCGACAGGAAGCGCAGCAGCTCCTCGACGGCGCCCGGCGCGGTGGCCGGGTCCTCCCTCAACCGGTCGGCCTGCTCCGGGTGTTCGAGGAGGGTGAGCACACTGAGCGCGATCATGTTGGCGGTCGTCTCGTGGCCTGCGACGAGCAGGAACATGGCGATGGAGGCGAGTTCGGCGCGGTCCAGCTCGCCCGTGGCGAGCCGCTCGGTGATCAGCTCGTCGAGCAGCCCCCCGGCGGGCACGCCGTCGGCGAGCCGGGCCTCCTTGGCGACGACCAGCTCGTCGAAGTAGCCGACGAGCGCGGCGCCGGCGTCGGCCGCCTGCTGCGCCGTGCCGGTGGCCAGGAGCATGCGCCGGGTGTGTTCCTCGAAGAACTCGTGGTCGTCGTAGGGCACACCGAGCAGTTCGCAGATGACGGTGGACGGCACGGGCAGCGCGAAGGCGGGCACCAGGTCCGTGCCCGGGCCCGCGGCCAGCAGGGCGTCGATGTGCTCACGTACGATTCGCCGGATCGCCGGGCGCAGCCCGTTCACACGCTTCACAGTGAAACTGCCTATGAGCATGCGGCGTTGGATGTCGTGCTCGGGCGGGTCCATACCGACGAGGGCGGTCAGCTTCGCGGCGGCCATCCGGGGCACGAGCACGGGGAAATCGGGCCGGCTTCGGTCCGACGAAAGCCGCGGGTCGACCAGCAACTGCCGAGTCTCCGCGTACCCGGTGACAACCCAGGCCTGCCGCCCGTCGTACAACCGCACCGGCGCCAACGGCCCGTGCTCCCGCAACTGCGCATATCCGGCTGGTGGATGGTAAGGGCACTCCCTGGTCATGGGGAACTGCGGCAGCGCTGCAGTGGTGGATGCAGCCGTGTCCATCGGGCCTCCAATGCGGCGGGCACATGTAGTGGCGGCATTGTCCGAAGCCCTGTTGAAGCCGCTCTAAATTCCTCGATGGATGTCGGCCGACGCTGGGGCTGAGCCTGGCGGTGACGTCCAATGTGGGGAGGTGGAGGATGGGTCCATCAGCTCACTGGCTGTTCTCTATCCGGCCGTGTGGTCGGTGGGGTTCGAACAGGGGCCTGGTTCGGGTGAGTTGTCCGGTGTGGAGGCATGGAAGAAGGGCC
>NZ_JBEXXE010000128.1:0-1600 GCF_040630255.1 Streptomyces sp. NPDC005820 | reverse complement strand
GTTCGGCGGTGTCCTACTCTCCCACAGGGTCCCCCCTGCAGTACCATCGGCGCTGTAAGGCTTAGCTTCCGGGTTCGGAATGTAACCGGGCGTTTCCCTCACGCTATGACCACCGAAACACTATGAAACTGCCAGCCGCACCACACCGTGACCAGGCATGGGGCTGTTCGTGGTTTCAGAACCAACACAGTGGACGCGAGCAACTGAGGACAAGCCCTCGGCCTATTAGTACCGGTCACCTCCACACATTACTGTGCTTCCAGATCCGGCCTATCAACCCAGTCGTCTACTGGGAGCCTTACCCCATCAAGTGGGTGGGAATACTCATCTCGAAGCAGGCTTCCCGCTTAGATGCTTTCAGCGGTTATCCCTCCCGAACGTAGCCAACCAGCCATGCCCTTGGCAGAACAACTGGCACACCAGAGGTTCGTCCGTCCCGGTCCTCTCGTACTAGGGACAGCCCTTCTCAATATTCCTGCGCGCGCAGCGGATAGGGACCGAACTGTCTCACGACGTTCTAAACCCAGCTCGCGTACCGCTTTAATGGGCGAACAGCCCAACCCTTGGGACCGACTCCAGCCCCAGGATGCGACGAGCCGACATCGAGGTGCCAAACCATCCCGTCGATATGGACTCTTGGGGAAGATCAGCCTGTTATCCCCGGGGTACCTTTTATCCGTTGAGCGACGGCGCTTCCACAAGCCACCGCCGGATCACTAGTCCCGACTTTCGTCCCTGCTCGACCCGTCGGTCTCACAGTCAAGCTCCCTTGTGCACTTACACTCAACACCTGATTGCCAACCAGGCTGAGGGAACCTTTGGGCGCCTCCGTTACTCTTTAGGAGGCAACCGCCCCAGTTAAACTACCCATCAGACACTGTCCCTGATCCGGATCACGGACCCAGGTTAGACATCCAGCACGACCAGAGTGGTATTTCAACGACGACTCCACAACCACTGGCGTGGCCGCTTCAAAGTCTCCCACCTATCCTACACAAGCCGAACCGAACACCAATATCAAACTGTAGTAAAGGTCCCGGGGTCTTTCCGTCCTGCTGCGCGAAACGAGCATCTTTACTCGTAGTGCAATTTCACCGGGCCTATGGTTGAGACAGTCGAGAAGTCGTTACGCCATTCGTGCAGGTCGGAACTTACCCGACAAGGAATTTCGCTACCTTAGGATGGTTATAGTTACCACCGCCGTTTACTGGCGCTTAAGTTCTCAGCTTCGCCACACCGAAATGTGACTAACCGGTCCCCTTAACGTTCCAGCACCGGGCAGGCGTCAGTCCGTATACATCGCCTTACGGCTTCGCACGGACCTGTGTTTTTAGTAAACAGTCGCTTCTCGCTGGTCTCTGCGGCCACCCCCAGCTCGGGAAGCAAGTCCCCTCACCAGACGTGGCCCCCCTTCTCCCGAAGTTACGGGGGCATTTTGCCGAGTTCCTTAACCATAGTTCACCCGAACGCCTCGGTATTCTCTACCTGACCACCTGAGTCGGTTTAGGGTACGGGCCGCCATGAAACTCGCTAGAGGCTTTTCTCGACAGCATAGGATCATCCACTTCACCACAATCGGCTCGGCATCAGGTCTCAGGCT
>NZ_JBEXXE010000127.1:0-1646 GCF_040630255.1 Streptomyces sp. NPDC005820 | reverse complement strand
ACTGGCTGTTCTCTATCCGGCCGTGTGGTCGGTGGGGTTCGAACAGGGGCCTGGTTCGGGTGAGTTGTCCGGTGTGGAGGCATGGAAGAAGGGCCTCTTGGTAGCTCGCGGATGTCGAGTCCAGCGAGAAGCAAGAGGCCCTGTTGTCGAAGTGTCGCGTGGTCGTGGTTGCCGAGTCCAGCTCGTCCACCCGTGGGTGTGACTGTCTCGCCCACAGGTTCGGGAACGCGTCCGACAGGCCGGGCCGGCGGCCCCGGTACGGCTCGGACATGAGCGATGCCGAGTGGGCACGGGTGAGGGATCTGCTGCCGGTGCCGGGATGGCTGGCGGGCCAGGGCGGGCGGCCGGAGGGCTACTGCCACCGGCAGATGATCGACGCGGTGCGCTATCTCGTCGACAACGGCATCAAGTGGCGGGCGATGCCTGCGGACTTCCCGCCTTGGCCTCGGGTGTATGCCTTCTTCGCCCGCTGGCGGGATACGGGGCTGGTGGCCGAGCTGCATGAACGGCTGCGCGAGGCCGTCCGCCGGGCTGACGGCCGCAGCCAGGAGCCCAGCGCGGCCATCGTGGACTCGCAGTCGGTGAAGGCGGACGCCACCGTCACCCTCGCTTCACGGGGATACGACGCCGGAAAGAAGATCAACGGACGCAAGCGCCACCTGCTCACCGACACGCTCGGACTCCTGCTGGACGTGCTGGTCACGCCGGCGTCCACGACCGACCGGGACGCCGCCCGCATTCTGCTGCACGCAGCAAGGAAGCGCCTGCCACGGCTTTCGCGGGTCTGGGCCGACGGCGGCTACCGCGGTCACCTCCAGGACTGGGCTGCCCAGAACCTCGGACTCGTCCTCGACGTCGTCCGCCGCAGCGACGACGTCAGCGGCTTTCAGGTCCTGCCCCGCCGCTGGGTCGTGGAAAGATCTTTCGCCTGGTTCCTGCGCAGCCGGCGCCTGGTCCGTGACTACGAACGACGCACCGACACCAGCGAAGCCGTCATCCTGTGGTCGATGACCATGCTCATGAGCCGCCGCCTGGCCGCCCATCACCCCCGGCCTGTTGCGGCGCGGGCAGCGTGAACCGGCCCGGTTTCTCCTCAACCAGCCAGCCCCGCTCCACCAGCCTTTTCAACCGCGCCCTCGCTCCCTCGACGCGGGAGACGGACGCGCTGTCCCAGCCCAGCACCACCGCCGCCCGCCGGGCACCCAGCCCATCGGCTTCCGCGTCCAGGACGGCGGCCATCAACGCCTGGTAGTCCACCGACAGGTCCTCGACACCGCCCGCGTTCTCCCGGTGAGGCACCGCACGTCGCGGCCCGACCGGCTTCTTCCGCGACGACCCGACAGCCACCACGGCGGGCGCTTCGTCCTCGGCCAAAGCCTCCAGATACTGCTCCAGGCCGATCACCCGACGCCTGAGTACCTCTTCCGCGTCCGCCAAGTCCGTCCGCACCCGCACCAGTTCGGCTTCGAGCTCCTCCACTCGCACCGCCGCGGCCTTCCGCCGCGCTTCCAGAACCGCTCGCATCGACGGCATCCGCCACCCCCACAACATCCCGACCGGCAACGAGCCGAGACTTCCGCGACAGCAGCGATCTCATGTCTGACCAGCGGAATCCACACACGAGGTTCGGAAAGAGAACGACCTCT
>NZ_JBEXXE010000126.1:0-1717 GCF_040630255.1 Streptomyces sp. NPDC005820 | reverse complement strand
CTAGAAGACTCATGAAGATCTTGGGTTCTGGCCCCGCCGCGTGAGCGGCGGGGCCAGACTCGTTTTCGTGGCGATGGGCGAGTGGGCCGGGGAGACCGTCGGCCCGGATGTGTGGGAGACGTGCCGGGAGTTGATCCCGGCCGGGAGTGTGTTCGCGTTCCTGGCCGAGCATCGGGGCCGCCTGTTTCCGGCGGAGATGTTCGCGGACATGTACCCGTCGGCGAACGGGCGGCCGAGTATGCCGCCGCAGATCCTGGCCGCCGCGATCACTTTGCAGGCCCTGCACGGGCTGTCGGACTTCGAGACGGTCCAGGAACTGCGGTGCGACCTGCGGTGGAAGGCCGCATGTGGGCTCGGTCTCAACGACATGGCGTTCGACCCGTCGCTGCTGGCCTACTTCCGTCGCCGACTGGCCCGTTCCGCCCGCCCGAACCGTATTTTCGAGGCCGTGCGCGAGGTCGTGAAGGCCACCGGTGTGCTGAAGGGCAAGCACCGCCGGGCGCTGGACTCCACCGTGCTGGACGACGCGGTCGCCACCCAGGACACCGTCACCCAGATCATCGCCGCGGTCCGGGCGGTGATCCGCGAGGTCCCCGGCGCCGGCGCGGTCGCCGCTGCCCGGTGCAGCGCGCACGACTACACCGACCCGGGCAAGCCCCGCATCGCCTGGAACGACGAGCAGGCCCGCGCCGAACTGGTCGACGCGCTGGTCACCGATGCCCTGCGGCTGCTGGGCCACCTGCCCGACCAGCAGCTCGGTGAGAAAGCCGCGAACGCGGTGGGCATCCTGGCCCTGGCCGCCGGCCAGGACGTCGAGCCCGCCGAGGACTCCGACGGCCGCGACGGACGCTGGCGCATCACCCGGGGCACCGCCCCGAACCGGACGGTCTCCACCGTCGACCCCGAAGCCCGACACGTCCACAAGACCCGCAGCCACCAGCAGGACGGCTTCAAGGCCCACCTGGCCATCGAACCCGAGACCGGCTTATACACCGCCGTCGCCCTGCGGCCCGGCGCCGGACCCGAGCACCACGAGGCCGCTGTGGGCCAGGAACTGCTCGCCGACGAGGACACCCCGGTGGACGCCTTCGGTGACACCGCCTATTCCACCGGGGACGCCCGCCAGGCCCTCCACGAGGCCGGGCACCGGCTGTTCCTCAAGCCCGCACCACTGCGGCCCGCCGTCCCCGGCGGCCTCACCCTCGACGACTTCACCATCGACACCACCACCGCCACCGTGACCTGCCCGGCCGGACACACCGTGGCTCTGTCCGTCCCCGGCGGGCAGCACCACCAACGCAAAGCCTCCTTCGGGGACTCATGCACCGGATGCACCCTGCGTGAGCGGTGCACCAAAGCCAAGGCCGGACGCATCCTGACCATCCGCCCCCACCACGACCAGCTCGCAGCCGCCCGCCACCAGGCCGCCACCGATCCCGACTGGCAGGCCGACTACCGCCGCTGGCGGCCCCCCGTCGAACGCGCCGTCGCCTGGCTCGTCCACCACGGCAACCGCCGTCTGCGCTACCGCGGCACCATCAAGAACGACACCTGGCTCCACACCCGAGCCGCCGCCCTCAACCTCCGCCGACTGATCAACCTCGGGCTCACCCACACCAGTGGTACCTGGCACATCGCACCAGCCAGTGCATGAGTGGAGGGCTGTCCAGCCTGACGGCCGGACAGCCCTCACCAAGATCTTCATCAGTCTTCTAGG
>NZ_JBEXXE010000124.1:0-1750 GCF_040630255.1 Streptomyces sp. NPDC005820 | reverse complement strand
AGGGCTTGCCGGGAATCAACACGTTGGTTTGATCTTGGATTCGTCGAGGTCGAGGAATCGGGTGATGTCGGCTGGCGTGCGGAAACGGGCCGTTGAGGCTGGCATGTAGACGCCGTGGGGTTCGAGGAGCGGGCGGACGTCTTGCACTGCACGGCTGATGGTCATGGCGGTGGTGTTGAAGAGCTGGCCGAGAAGCTCCTGAAGAGAGTGTTTCCGCAGGTAGAGGATGGTGACGAGGATCTGGTCGGAGGGAGTGAGCGTGGGTTTGCGGCCGGTGCCTGGCGCGACGCGGCGTGGGCCGCCGCGGGCTGCGTGGCGGACCTGTTCGCGGTGCTCTTCCAGCGCGGGGACCAGGGTGTGGGTGAGGTCGCTGAGCCGCTCGCGGGACATGCCGGTCAGCTCAGGGTGTTGCAGGTCGTGGAGCGTGAGGGGGCGAGAGCCCTTGGCTGGCCGCCCTCGTTGCTGAGGAAGGTCTGGACACGGTAGGTGATCTGCGGGGTGAAAGGTGTAGTTCCAGTCTCCGTGGAAGCGGTGGCGTGTGATCGGCAGGGCGGCGATGGCCTCGTCGCTGATGCGGATGCCGGTGGGGTACTCACCGCTGTCGAGTTCGGCGTGCACTGTCAGACCGGTGCGGCTGGTTGTCGCTGCGATGGTCTGGAGCATGACTTCATGGCTGGTCAGGGGCCTGCCGCGCCAGTTTATGGTGATGTGGGAGAACAGCCGGTGTTCGATCTTGTTCCACTTCGACGTGCCGGGCGGCAGGTGACACACCGTGATCTCCAGGCCGGTCTCGGCAGCGAGGTCCGCCAGCTCGGTCTTCCAGCCGCGGGTGCGGTAGCCGTTGGAGCCCCCGCCGTCGGCGGTGATCAGCAGCCGGCGGGCGCCGGTGTAGTCGTGCCGGCCACGGGCCTGCCACCAGCGCCGGATCGAAGCGACGGCGAACGCGGCGGTGTCGTGATCGGTGCCGATGGTGACCCAGCCGGTGTTCGCCGCCATGTCATAGATCCCGTACGGAATCGCCTTCTCGGCCTGGCCGGGGAAGTCGTGCGTCTTGACCCTCACGGGCTGACCTGCGGGCCGCCACTCGCGCCCGGCGTTCTTGTAGTCGCCGATCAGCTCCTTCTTCTTGCTGTCCACGCTGATCACCGGGTCACCAGCGTCCCTGTGATCCCGTGCCTGCTCGTTGAGGTAGCGGAACTGGGCGTCCCGGTCCGGGTGCTGAGCACCTTCGATGGTCTTTGCGTTGGCCTGCAGACTGAAGCCTTCCTCCCGCAGCAGGCCGGCGACCGTGTCGGCAGAGACCCGGTGGCCCTGCCGCGTCAGCTCCACTGCCAGCTTCCGGGTCGACTTCGTCGTCCACCGCAGTGGCGACATCGGATCGCCCCGCTCGTCAGGCTCGACCAACGCCAGCAGCGCCGGCCGCAGCCCCGCATCCAGCTCGGTCGCCTTCTTCCGGCCCCCACCAGGACGACGGACCCGCCCCGACGGAGCCTGACCAGACTCCAGTTCAGCCACCCCGCGCGAGACCGTGCCCTCCCGGACCCCGGCCGCAGCAGCGACGAGCCTGATCCCGCCATGCCCCAGCGACCGCGCTTCCGCCCCTATCGCCAGCCGACGCTGACGCTCGTCCAGATGCGGCAACAACACCTGGAACTTCGCAGCCAGGACGTCCTCGATCCCCTCCGGTCTCCCCATACCAGAACAACGAGCCCCACAGCTGGAAGCCACGACTTGTTTCCCGGCAGGCCCT
>NZ_JBEXXE010000123.1:0-1781 GCF_040630255.1 Streptomyces sp. NPDC005820 | reverse complement strand
GGACGGGCCGGAGCTGGGTCCGGACGTGGTGGTCCGGGAGGCCACCCGGGCGGTCCTCGCCGCGGAGAAGCCGGTGAAGGTCGTCGAGGACGGCAGGCTGCTGGGGATCGTCGGCGACGAGGAGATCCTCGCGGTCGTGGCCGGGCAGGAAGGCGGCCGGTGATGACCGTCGCCATCGAGAAACCCGAGAACACCGAGTCCACGCGACAGCCCGCTGCGGCCAGGCGTGTGCCCAAGGTCAGCCGGCCCATGCTGCTCGGCGCGATCCTCGTCGTCTGGCTGCTGCTCTTCGCGGTCCTGCGCGGAAAGCAGACCCTGTCGCTGGCCGCGGCCGACCTGACGGGACTGCACCGCTGGTTCAACGACGTCAACGACTCCATCGGCGCGAACCGCAACTCCAACCCCCTCTTCATCTACTTCTTCAACGAGATCCGGCTGGTCATCGACAGCCTGGTGACCTTCGTCCAGGATCTGATCTCCCAGCCCTCCGACGCCCGGCCGGTGCCGCAGATCGGCTGGCTCGGGGTGGTGGGAATCGCGGGGTACGTCTCCTGGGCGGTCGGGAACTGGCGGGTGGCACTGCTGGCGGTGGCCGGGTTCACTTTCATGGGGTTGCAGGGGCTGTGGCAGGAGAGCATGGACACCCTGGCCCTGACGCTCTCGGCGGTTCTGGTCGCGTTGCTGTTCGCGATTCCGCTGGGAGTGTGGGCGGGTCTTTCGGACCGGTTCAACCGGGTCGTGACGCCGTTCCTGGACTTCATGCAGACGATGCCGACCTTCGTCTATCTGGCCCCGCTGACCCTGTTCTTCCTCATCGGCGGCGCCTCCGCGGCCATCGCGACGCTCATCTACGCGGCCCCGCCGGCGATCCGCATCACCGCACACGCCATTCGCTCGGTGCCGACGACGACGGTCGAGGCGGCCGACTCGCTGGGCGCCACCCGGAGGCAGGCCCTGCTGAAGGTCCTGCTGCCGATGTCCAAGCGCACCGTCGTGATGGGCGTCAACCAGACCATCATGGCCGCGCTCGCGATGGTCACCATCGCCGCGCTGATCGACGCGCCCGGTCTCGGCAAGACCGTGGTCCAGGCCCTGCAGTCCCTGGACGTCGGTACGGCGTTCAACGCGGGCCTGGCGATCGTGGTGATGGCGATCGTGCTGGACCGGGTCACCACGGCGGCCAGTGCCCGTGAGGAGAGCGCCCGGGGCTCGAAGAACCGCTTCCTGAAGTGGCGCAAGCAACTCCTCGGCGCGGGCGCGGCGGTCACCGTGATCCTCGTCTACATGTCGCACACCTACGTGTGGGCGGCGGAGTTCCCGGGCGAGGGCAGCCTCGGCAGTTCGATCGCGAGCGCGGCCGACACGGCCACCACCTGGGCGCAGGACAACCTGTCCGGCCTGACGAACGCCTTCCGTGACGCGATCACCAATGGTCTGCTGAACCCGTTCCAGACGCTGCTCACCGACTCGCCGTGGTGGGTGGTGGCCGGGGTGCTGGTCGCCCTCGCGGTCGTGCTGGGCGGGTGGCGGGCCGGGGTCACCACGGTGGTGTGCGTGGGTCTGCTGGTCGCCACGGGCATGTGGTCGGACGCCATGACGACACTCGCCTCGACCGTCGTCGCCACCGTGCTGGTGATGGGGCTGGGCATCGTCTTCGGGGTGTGGATGGGGCGCAGCAGGATGGTCGACCGGGTGATGCGGCCGAGTCTGGACGCGGCGCAGGTCATGCCGCCGTTCGTCTATCTGGTGCCGTTCCTGGCGCTGTTCGGGGCGACCCGGTT
>NZ_JBEXXE010000122.1:0-1858 GCF_040630255.1 Streptomyces sp. NPDC005820 | reverse complement strand
AGGCGATGAGGCTGTGACCTGCTAGGACGGGTTGCAGAGGCGTTCGGAGGCAGTCAGAGGAAACCGCTCTGATTCGACCCCGGTTCGACCCGGGTAGCTCGGAGGCAGTCAGAGGCATCAGCCCCTGAAACTGGCCTTTGAGGGACCTGAGTTGACCGGTGCGGATCACGGGTGGGCGACTCTGGCGGGGCTCTGTATCGACCTCGGTCGAGCTGCGATGGGGACGCCTGCCTCCGCTCGGGACCGGGCTTACTAGGGCCTCCAGGACGGCCATCCTGGGGATCTTGCCGGCGCCGATGGAGGTCGGTTCCGGACGCTGCCCGTGGTTTTAGCGGGCCTGGGTGGCGTCCACGTCTTTGCGAGACGACCCCACCGTGCCAGACAGCACCCATCACGCCCCCTCTCAACGACGCTCGGCCCAATTCCACGGCGGTCTGGGCCACGCACAACTGCCGTCGGCCGCGACCGATCTCATTCTGCTCGGAGACCTCACCGGCCGCTACGCCACCGGCAGTTACAGCCGACTCGCCTCCGACGGGCGGACGGTGAATCTGCGCGGGGACCGCCAGGGCGCGGCCGAGCACGGACACCGGATCACCGCGGCCATCGCCTGCCACGTCGCCCGCGCAGGCGGCACCATCGACCAGCTCACGCAGCTGCTGCTGCACCCCGACCACGAAGGCGGACGGCACACCCGGCACATCGCGCTGCGCTCCGGGCAGGCGCGCGCCCTGGACTACCTCCGCCGGGTCTGGACCAGCGCCTCGACCGCCGTCAGCACCACCTTGCCGCTGGGATCCCGTCATGACGCGTACGAGGTACTCGCCGCGCTGCGGGACCGCATCGAGACCACGCCCTGGCGCGGGGAGCGGGGACGGACCGCGCTGCGGGTGCTGCGGGCGCACCTGAACTTCGCCGAGATCGGCGGCGGACTCCTGCACCACGCCAGTGAACGCCAGACCGCGGAGGAAGCCGGGATCTCCCGCACGACACTGCGAGCCGTCTACGAGACGGTCCTGAAGCCGGGAGGCTGGCTTCGCCGCCTGCGCGTGGGCCATGGCCGGGAGAGCTCGACGTGGTACCTGGGCGACGGCAGCACCCCCGGTCACAGCGGCCCGGCTCTGCTGTCGCGTTTCCGGACCACTCAGTACCCCCCCGACCCGGCGCTTGAGGAGTGGACCGCCCCTGAGACGGCCACGACGGCCGACATCGACTCCACCGTCCTCGCACGTCTGATGGGCCACGACGCCTTCGCCCACCACGGCCTCGGCAGCGCCGCTCTCCTGATCATCAGCGCACTGCACGTACGCCAGGATCAGACGGCCGGCGAGCTCGTCGGTACGTCCTCGGTCTCCCGCGCCACCACCTACCGGACGCTGAACCGCCTCGCCGACCACGGCCTCGTCCAGCACACCGGACAGACCTGGGCCCTCGCGCCACGTGCACTCGAAGGCTTCGGGATCAGCCTCCCCGACGTGGACACCGGCCTCGCCGCGGAGCCGGCTCAGGGCTGGGACAAGATCGCCGAGCAACACGACACCTGGGGCATCGCGGCCCGGCGCAAGGCCCTACACAAGGCGGAGCGTGCGGCCTACCAGGAGGCACTGGCCCGGTTTACGGAGCACCGCAGCAGGGCTGTGGTGCTCGTCCACGACGGCCGTCAGGTCCTGGTCCCAGCGCCTCGCCCCGACGAGATCCCGGCGACATGGCACACCCAGGACGGACGCGTCGTCGACCCGGTCACGGGCCGCCCTGCCGCCGAATGGCGCATCGCCACCGACGGCCGACTGATCCTCATCACCCCATCCGACCAGCGCAGTTACGACGAGCTGGCCGCCGCCCATGCCGAAGCCCTCAG
>NZ_JBEXXE010000121.1:0-1875 GCF_040630255.1 Streptomyces sp. NPDC005820 | reverse complement strand
GCTGGATCATGCCGCGTTGAAGAAGGACGCGGGGAACGTCCGGACCACGGGCAGTGATGTGGACGCCCGGTTCCAGGGTCTGTCGGCGTTCTATCACGCGCCGGAGGCGGAGCAGCTGTTCGCGACGACGAAGCCGGTGAAGACGAGGGCGGACGATTTCGCGACGGACCTGGAGACGGTGTCGTCGGCCCTGTCCTCCAGGATCAGCAGCGCCTGCTCACCCAGTTGCGCAAGGGGGACTACGGCGCCGGAGTGGCCGAGCACATCGCTCGCGGGGACTTCGCCGACTGCCCGGGCTACCGGGAGCTGCTCAACCAGACCAAGCAGAAGGGGATGCTTCCCGCGGTTCACCAAGCGATGGAGTACGCGGCGGAACTGAAGGCGCACGGGGTGGAGGATCTGGCCTTCGAGCACAAGCTGCCGAAGCAGAATCTGGATCTCGACGTTCTGGTGAAGTCGGGAGACGAGATCAAGTACGGATGCCAGCTCAAGGACGTGCAGCATGAGCACGGCATCGGTTCCGCGGCGCGTAAGATCGCTCAGAAGCAGCTGGGCGGCGAGATCGACGGCCCCAAGGTCGCCATTCTGGACGTGCACGACACGCGGGCCGCTCTCACCGAGTCAACCGTCAAGGACGTCGAGTTCTACGCTCAGAAGACCGGAGCGGTTTTCCAGATCCGATTCCGGGACGGCTCGGTCACCATTCCGCCCGGCGGCCAGATCTATCCCTAAGGAATCCGCATGTCTACGTTGATGCGCGCACCTGCCGAGTGCGCCTCGTGGGAATGGGAGCTGGACGCGTTCGCGCCGCCAGGTCTGGACTCCGCCTTGATGACCGTCGTGCGGATGTCCTCCCTTCTGCGTGACCATGGTCTGTTGGAGCCGGACACGTTGGAGTGGCAGTGGCTCGTCGGCGGGCGTGGCACCGTCGGTGTCACCACGGGTCTCGCGCTCCGGGGAAAACTGGATGAGGCTGAACTCGCTCAGCGTATTCAGCAGTGTCGCCCTGTTGGATTCCCGGACGCCGAGATCGGCGCGCTGACGGTCTCCGGCACGGGCACCTGGATCGACGCGGGAGGCGCGGAGCACAGCGAGCCCGGTCTCGTCGGACTCACCGTCTACGCCGATGAGCGCCATCTGGCCGCAGAGGTCGCCGTGTTCCATGATGTCTGGGGCTACTGCGACTTCGGTGGGGTTCCGCACCCGGATGTGCAGAGGCGAAATGCTCCTCGTCTGGCCGCCGCCCTTCAGGAACTCGAATCGATGCTCGGTGTGGCCGCCGAGGCCGGTGATCCGACGTACTTCGGGCGGGCGGAGGGGTACGGGTTGGAAATGCCCGACCTGATCGACGGGTTGGGCCCTGACCTCACCGACATGCTGTGAGTCCATGATGGGGCGCTCGTCAGCCTCGAATGCTACGAGGAGGGCCTGCGGCACGGTCCGAACCGGGAGTGGTACCAGGACGGAAGGCTTCGCTCCGAAGGGACCACGCGGCGTGGCCGCCCGGTCGGCGTCTCGCGTGCATGGCATCCCAGCGGCCTGCTCGCACACGAACGAGTCTTCGCCGACGACGGGCAACCGACGAGGGCATGGAGCCAGTAGGGGCGGGGCGGGGCGGGGCGGGGTGAACTGGCCTCTGTGTCCCCATGTGTTGGTCATGGGCTTGTGGTGTCTCTGTGCGGATCGTCACCCGCGATTGCACAGGCAATCGGTCAGTTGATAGGGATGGGTCTGCGTGCAGTGCGCGTGATGTGAGTCAAGTGAGCCGAACGGGGGCCTTCATGAAGTTCGACATGGGTGCGCAGACGTTGTCGACGTTGCAGCGTGATTCGCGTGGGTCGAGTGATGATCTGGGTTCGTTGATCAAGCAGTTGG
>NZ_JBEXXE010000120.1:0-1901 GCF_040630255.1 Streptomyces sp. NPDC005820 | reverse complement strand
GTGTTGCACCCGGCCGAGGTCGCCGCCTCCACCGTCGTCTCCGGCACCGCCCGCACCCCATCCGCGATGATCTTCATCGCGACCGGAGCCGCGTACACGATCGCGGCGACGATCGCCGTGAACCGGGTCGCCCCGAACAGCGCCAGGAACGGCACCAGATAGACGAACGGCGGCATGACCTGCGCCGCGTCCAGACTCGGCCGCATCACCCGGTCCACCATCCGGCTGCGCCCCATCCACACCCCGAAGACGATGCCCAGCGCCATCACCAGCACCGTCGCCACGACGGTCGAGGCCAGCGTGGTCATGGCGTCCGACCACATGCCCGTGCCGACCAGCAGGCCCACGCACACCACCGTGGTGACCCCGGCCCGCCACCCGCCGAGCACGACCGCGAGGGCGACCAGCACCCCGGCCACCACCCACCACGGCGAATCGGTCAGCAGCGTCTGGAACGGATTGAGCAGACCGTAGGTGATCGCGTCACGGAAGGCGTTGGTCAGACCCGACAGGTTGTCCTGCGCCCAGGTCGTGGCCGTGTCGGCCGCGCTCGCGATCGCGCTGCCCGTGCTGCCTTCCCCCGGGAACTCCGCCGCCCATACGTAGGTGTGCGACAGGTAGATCAGTACGACGGTGACGGCGGCCCCCGCTCCCAGAAGCTGCTTGCGCCACTTCAGGAAGCGGTTCTTGGAGTTGCGGGCGTTCTCCTCACGCGCGCTGGCCGCGGTGGTGACCCGGTCCAGCACGATCGCCATCACCACGATCGCCAGACCCGCGTTGAACGCCGTACCGACATCCAGCGACTGCAGCGCCTGGACCACCGTCTTGCCCAGACCCGGAGCATCGATCAGAGCCGCGATGGTGACCATCGCCAGCGCCGCCATGATCGACTGGTTGACGCCCATCACCACGGTCCGCTTGGACATCGGCAGGAGGACCTTCAGCAAGGCCTGCCTGCGGGTGGCGCCCAGGGAGTCGGCCGCCTCCGCGGTGGTCTGGGGGACCGAGCGGATGGCGTGTGCCGTGATGCGGATCGTCGGAGGGGCCGCGTAGATCGCCGTGGCGATCACGGACGAGGCGCCGCCGATCAGGAAGAACAGGGTCAGGGGCGCGAGGTAGACCATGGTCGGCATCGTCTGCATGAAGTCCAGGAACGGTGTCACGACCCGGTTGAACCGGTCCGACAGTCCCGCCCACACCCCCAGCGGGATCGCGAACAGCAACGCGACCAGGACCGCCGAGAGGGTCAGCGCCAGGGTGTCCATGCTCTCCTGCCACAGACCCTGCAGGCCCATGAACGTGAACCCGGCCACCGCCAGCAGCGCCACCCGCCAGTTGCCCACCGCCCAGGAGACGTACCCGGCGATCCCGACGACACCGAGCCAGCCGATCTGCGGAACGGGCCGGGCGTCGGACGGCTGGGAGATCAGGTCCTGGATGAAGGTCACCAGGGTGTCGATGACCAGCCGGATCTCGTTGAAGAAGTACAGGAAGAGCGGGTTGGAGTTGCGGTTGGCGCCGATGGAGTCGTTGACGTCGTTGAACCACCGGTGCAGACCCGTCAGATCGGCCGCCGCCAGGGTGAGCGTCTGCCTGCCCCGCAGAACGGCGAAGAGCAGCAGCCAGACGACCAGGATCGCGCCGATCACCATGGGCCGGGTGATCTTCCGGGTGGGTGCGGCGGGCGCGGCCTGTGCGGCCGTCTCCGCCGTGTCCGGCTTCTCGATGGTGACGGTCATCACCGGCCGCCTTCCTGCCCGGCCACGACCGCGAGGATCTCCTCGTCCCCCACGATCCCGAGCAGCTTGCCGTCCTCGACGACCTTCACCGGCTTCTCCGCGGCGAGGACCGCCCGGGTGGCCTCCCGGACCACCACGTCCGGACCCAGCTCCGGCCCGTCC
>NZ_JBEXXE010000119.1:0-1950 GCF_040630255.1 Streptomyces sp. NPDC005820 | reverse complement strand
GGCGGGGGGCGGGAGTAGCCGCGGTGAGGTGGGGGTCATGTGTGTCTCCTGCTGGGTGGTGGAGGCGAAGCGAGTGCGGTGACCGCGCCCGGACGGCGACCGGCCGGCGTGGTTCACGCGGGTGGCAGGCGCCGGGCGAGCTGAAGCTGGGCAAGCTGCCAACCGTCACCGACGCGGATCCAGACGCGGGTGACGGCCTGCTGGATGGGGAACGCCGGCGTGCCGGGCACGAACGGGATCCGCATCTCCTGCAGGCAGCTCACCGTCGCCATGTCGGGGAACTCGTGGATGGTGGCGGTGAGGATCCGGACATCCTCGGGAGTGGGGCGCTTGGCCGTGTCGGTGAGGAACTGCTCTTTGTCGTGGATGAGTCCGACGGGGGAGTGGACGGCCACGAACCGCGGATGCAGCAATTCCCGCAAAGGCTCTGCGGCCGGTGCGAGCAGCGCCTTGAGCCAGGCCGCTTCGGCGTCGTCGATGCTCGTCAGGGATGGGGCGGTCACGGACGATTCCTCTCTCGTTGGGGTCACGGGGCGTGTTCGATGCGGGGGCGGGCGCGTCAGGAGCGGGCGCGGAACGCCGTCGGCCTGCCCGTCGTAGCGGTGGTCCGGTTGGCCGACGGGTGCCCGGACCGCGCACGCATCGCGGATGTCCTGTCGGCCGGGCGAGTGCGCGCCGACGTTGTCGTGGACCGGGACGCCGTGGATGCTCTCCTGGGGCGCGAAGCTGTATTCCGCGCCGCGGGAGAGCGGCCGGACGATGAACCCGTCACCGGGGCCGACAGCTGTGGCTGCCGCCGCCGGGTGAGGCGTCACCGGTCCGGGGCGGTCGTCGGCCGGCCCCGAGCAGGGGCCCGGCCGACGACCTGGTCGACGATCGGGCCCGCGTACGCCGACGGCGCTGTTGTACGCCGGTGTGTCCGCGCCCCCGCGCAGGCCGGGTCCCGGTCCGTCGGCCGGTCATCGAGGCGCGGGACGATCCGCGTCGACCGGCCCGCTCAGGAGCCGGCGGGCGCGGCCACGTCGATGGTGAAGGTTCCCGCCGTCGACGTGCGCGGCTTGGCCTCACCGCTCTCGACGTTCAGCGGGGTACGGCCGGCCTCGACGTCGTCGACGATCTGCCGCAGCTGCCGGCGCAGCATCACCACGCCCTTGTCCGAGGAGGCCAGGGTCTCCTCGGAGTGCTGGGTGATGAGGCCCTGGGAGCCCTGCGCCTCGAAGTCGCCCGGGTAGCGCTGCTTCTCCTCCTCGGTCAGCTCCCAGAACTGCTTGCCGTTCTGCTTGATGCTGGCGATGATCCGCAGGATCCGGTCGACGCCTGTCGCCCGCACGGTGATGAACGCCCGGTGGGAGGTGTCGTCGACCGGCACCACGAAGATCATGCAGTCATGGCGCTGGTCCGGCCTGGAGATCACGAAGTCCGGCAGCATGATGATGTTGGGTACGTGCACCTCGGGGCTCCAGTACCGTCCGACGGTCGTTCCGTCCGGCAGTTCCTGCTCGTACCGCTGGCGGTACCCCACGCCGTGCTCGGTCTTGTAGTACTCGATCTTGTCCGACACGGTGTACGGGTCGTAGAACGCGTGGGGCGGTCCGCTCGTACCGACCCCGTCGAACTGCTGGCCGCTGTGGGTGTAGTGCAGCCACATGGCGTGCACCGGGTCCATCGCGTTCTCGAAGGACTGCAGCCAGTTGAAGTCCGAGACCATGCCCGTCACGTTGGCTCCCGGGACGGGCAGCTCGGCGAAGAGGGACTCGCCCTCCCCGAGGTCCTCGAGGAAGTCGTAGCGGGGGAGTGGGGGCTTGTGCTCGGGCGGGCCCATGTAGACGAAGACGAGGCCGTAGCGTTCTTCGACGGGGTACCAGGGCTGGCGGGCGACGTCGCGGCGGCGGCCGAGGGCGGGTTCGCAGGCCTGTTCGAGGCAGTTTCCTTGGACGTCGAACTTCCAGC
>NZ_JBEXXE010000118.1:0-2160 GCF_040630255.1 Streptomyces sp. NPDC005820 | reverse complement strand
GCCGAGTGTCTCGTCGTCGGTCCACAGGTCGAGGTAGCGGCGGAACTGTTCGTGGACGGTGGCGGGGTCGTCGCGGCCGACCGGGTCGTGCACGGACTGGAAGAACTCGAAGAGCCAGGGCTTGATCATCGCTGTTTCCTCATCGATGGACAGGGACAGGAAGTTCGGCGGCCACCGCTCCGGGCGGCCGGCACCGTGATCAGGGTCGGGTGCGTTCGGTCTCGACTTCGATCAGGGCGGGTTTGCCGCTGCCGAGGGCCGATTTGAAGGCCGCGGCGAAGTCCTCGGGCGTACTCACCGACGTGGCGTTCATGCCGTAGCCCCGCGCGAGCAGGGTGAAGTCGATGTCGGGGACGTCCATGCCGGGGACTTCGCCGGCATCGAGGATCTCGGCGAACCAGCGCAGCGCCCCGTAGGTCCCGTTCTTGAGGATGACCGTGATGACGGGGATGTTGTACTGGGCGGCCGTCCAGAGCGCGGTGATCCCGTAGTTCGCCGAACCGTCGCCGATGAGTGCGACGACCTGCCGTTCGGGGCGGGCCAGTTGGGCACCGACCGCGGCCGGCAGACCGAACCCGAGACCGCCGGCCGCGGGCCACAGGTAACTGCCGGGCTCCCGGAGGTCCGTCTGCGCCCAGAAGGCGCTCGTGGTGGAAGTCGTCTCCGAGACCCAGACGGTGTCGGCGGGCGCGAGCGCACGCAGGTCGGCGAAGAGCCGCTCCGGGTGCACCCGGCCGTTCGACTCGGCCGGTACCGGGAAGTCGGGCAGCGGGGGAAGCGGCGGACGAAGGCCGGGGGTGACGGCGTCCGCCAGCCTGGTGACGGTGTCGTGGATCGCGCCGACGAGGGCCTCGCCCATCGGAGCCCGGGTCGCCTCGGCCGCGTCGCCGGTGACCTGTAGGAGGCGGGCACCGGGCGGAAGGTAGGGCCCCGGCTCGAACTGGTGGTAACGGAACACCGGGGCCCCGATCACCAGGATCAGATCGTGTCCGGCCAGCGCCTCCGTCACTCCCTTCACCGATGACGGGAGCTGGCCGCGGAAGGCGCGGTGCCGGGTCGGGAAGGAACAGCGCGAGGAGAACGGGGAGAGCCACACGGTGGCGCCGAGGGCCTCCGCCAGCCGTACCGCGTCGTCGTACGCGCCCGAGGCGTCGACCTCGGGCCCCAGCACGAGCACGGGGCTGGCCGCCTCGTCCAGCGCGGTCACCAGCTCGGCGAGCTGGTCGCCGCTCAGGCAGGCCCCGGCGGCGGTCCGCCGGCGCAGCAGGTGCGCCGTCTCCTCGGGCGCCTCCCGGGCCCAGTCGTCATAGGGCACCGCCACGAACACCGGGCCCTGGGCCGGCAGCGTCGCCGTGTGGATCGCCTGGCTCATCACCCGCGGCACATCCTCGGCGCAGGCCGGCTCGGCGCTCCATTTGACCAGCGGCCGCAGCAGCGCCTCCGGCTCCACGATGGACAGCACCACCTCCTGCCCGACCGTGCTGCGCACCTGCTGGCCCGCCAGCACGACGAGCGGGGTGTGCGAGTACACCGAGTTCGTCAGCACGCCCATCGCGTTGCCGGTGCCGGCCGCGGCGTGCAGGTTGACCAGGGCGGGCCCGCCACTCGCCTGCGAGTAGCCGTCCGCCATGGCCAGCACCGCGCCCTCGTGCAGCCCCAGGACGTACCGGAAGTCGTCCGGCATGCCCGCGAGGAAGGGCAGCTCGTTCGAGCCCGGATTGCCGAAGACCGTCGTCAGGCCGTGCGTCCGCAACAGCTCGTACGTCACATCACGCACAGTCGTCATAGTCAGTACTTCCTTGGGAGTCCGGCCGGTCAGGCGAGCAGGTCGGTGATGGTCTTGAGGGCGAGGGTGGCGATGCGGTCGTCGGTGTCGCCGTCGGCGCCGCCGATGCCGATGCCGCCGATGATTTCGGTGTCGTCGACGGTGATGGGTTGTCCGCCGGGGGCGGGCAGGAGGTGGGGGTCGATGAGGTGGGGTGGTGCGGCGGCCATCTGGGGGCTGGTGGCGAAGTGGGCGAAGGCGGTGGTGCTGAAGCCGGTGACGGCGGAGGTGTAGGCCTTGCGGCGGGCGGTTTCGATGCCGATGGGTCCGACGCCGTCGTCGGCGAGGAGGATGCGGGTGATGCCGCCGCGGTCGACGATGGCGACGGCGAGTCG
>NZ_JBEXXE010000117.1:0-2290 GCF_040630255.1 Streptomyces sp. NPDC005820 | reverse complement strand
CGGCCTTGTGTGAGTGCGGCGTCGGCGGCTGCGCGGGCGGCTTGGTAGGTGAGGGGGGCTCTCATGCCGCACCGCCGACGGGGTCGTGGGTGCGGGCGGGGGGCGGGAGTAGCCGCGGTGAGGTGGGGGTCATGTGTGTCTCCTGCTGGGTGGTGGAGGCGAAGCGAGTGCGGTGACCGCGCCCGGACGACGGCCGGCTGACGTGGTTCGTCCCCGCGGCGGCCGCACGGGCCGTCCGCGGGGGCGCGGGCGGACAGCCGCCGACGGTCGTCGAAGGCGGGGCGGCCCCGGCGCTTTGGTTCAGGGGTGCAGGGAACTGCCGGTCACAGGTCGAGTTCGATGCTGGGGCTGAGCGCTCGCGAGGAGCAGGTGGTGAAGAGTCCGCCGGCCCGCTCGTCGTCGGTGAGCACGTCGTCGCGGTGGTCCGGTTCGCCGGCGAGCACCCGGACCACGCATTCACCGCAGATGCCCTGCTGGCAGGACGAGGGTGCGTCGACGCCGTTGCGGAGCAGCACGTCGAGGACGCTCTCCTCCGGTGGGACGTGGTACTCCGCGCCGCTGGAGGACAGCCGGACGGTGAACCCGTCACCGGGGCCCGCCTGGTCGGATGCCGCGGTCGGCGCGAAGCGCTCCTTGTGCAGCACGCTCGGCGGCCAGCCCAACGCGCGGGCACCGTCGAGGACGTAGTCGATGAACGGGCCGGGGCCGCAGACGTAGACGGCGGTGTCCTCGGCCGGTTCCCCCAGCGCACGGCGCAGTTCGAGCCTCTGCTCGTCCGGCTCGTCATCGAGGTGCAGCACGAGCCGCGGGTGGCCGGAGAGCCATTCGCTCAACGCGACGTCCGTGGCGGAACGCGCACAGTAGTGCAGCGTGTACTCCCCACCGGTGGCGTCGAGTTGCTGGGCCATCGCCGCCAGTGGGGTGATGCCGATACCGCCCGCGAACAGCAGGTGCCTGCGCGCCGACGAGAGGCGGAAGTTGTTGCGTGGAGCCGAGATGTGCACGTGGTCGCCGACCGCGAGCCGGTGTATCGCCTCCGACCCGCCCCGCGACTGCTCCTCACGCAGGACCGCGATCCGGTACCGCTTGCGGTTGCCGTGCTCGCCGCACAGGCTGTACTGCCGGACCAGCGCGGTGCCGGGCGTGCGGTCGAGACGCACATCGACGTGCGCTCCGGCCTCGTACGCGGGCAACGGAGTGCCGTCCGCCGGCTGCAGTTCGAGTACTACCACGCGAGGCGTCGTCATGATCCGGTCGACGACGACCGTGTCGATCCAAAGAGATGGCATCGGTCGCTCCGGTCAGGAGCCGGCGGCGGGCACGGCCGCGGCTGTGGGCTCGACGTCGGTCTGCTCGGCGGTCACCGTGAACACGCCTGCCTTCACCTGGCGCGGGCGGGCTTCGCCCTGCTCGACGTTCAGGGGGTCGCGGCCCGCTTCGACGTCGTCGACCATCTTCCTGAGCATGCGACGCAGTGCCACCACGCCCTTGTCCGACGTGACCAGGGTCTCCTCGGAGTGCTGGGTGATGGGGCCCTGGGAGCCCTGCGCCTCGAAGTCCGCGGGGAAGCGCTGGTGCTCTTCCTCTGTCAGTTCCCAGGGCAGTTTGCCGTTCTGCTTGATGCCCATGATGATCCGCATCAGCCGGTCCGGGCTCTGGGCCCGGACCACCGCGAAGGCCCGGTGGGAGGTGTCGTCGGAGGGCACGATCCAGATCAGGCAGTCGTGGCGACGGTCGGGGACGACCTCGACGAAGTCGGGAAGCGCGATGATGCTGGGCAGGTGTACTTCGATGGCCCAGTCCATGTCGACGGTGGTGCCGTCCGGTTCGTCGCGCTGCCACCGCTGGTAGTACATCAGTCCGTGGTCGGTCGTGATGTTGTACTGGATCTTGTCGGAGACCGTGTACGGGTCGTAGTAGGACGGCGGGAACCCGATGGTGCCGGTTCCCTCGAACTGCGGGCCGCTGTGGGTGTAGTGCAGCCACATGGCGTGCACCGGGTCCATCGCGTTCTCGAAGGACTGCAGCCAGTTGAAGTCCACGACCATCCCGGTGACGTTCTGGCCCGGGATGGGCATCTCGGAGATCAGCGACTCGCCGTCCTCCAGGTTCTCGAAGATGTCGTAGCGGGGGAGTGGGGGCTTGTGCTCGGGCGGGCCCATGTAGACGAAGACGAGGCCGTAGCGTTCTTCGATGGGGTACCAGGGCTGGCGGGCGACGTCGCGGCGGCGGCCGAGGGCGGGTTCGCAGGCCTGTTCGAGGCAGTTTCCTTGGACGTCGAACTTCCAGC
>NZ_JBEXXE010000116.1:0-2763 GCF_040630255.1 Streptomyces sp. NPDC005820 | reverse complement strand
CTCACCCTCCAGGACGCCGCACGCCTCGTCGCCACACGCGGCCGCCTCATGCAGAACGCCACCCCCGGCGGCGCCATGACCGCAATCGAAGCCACAGAAGACGAAGTACGGCCACTCCTGGACGACGACCACGTCTCCCTCGCCGCCGTCAACAGCCCCCAGTCACTGGTTATTTCGGGCGACACCGACGCCGTGCGCCACATCACCGACCACTTCACCAGCCTCGGCCGACGCACCCGACCCCTCACCGTCAGCCACGCCTTCCACTCCCCCCACATGAACCCCGTCCTCGACGACTTCCACACCATCGCCGAGACCGTGGACTACCGTGCGCCTCGCATCCCCCTCGTCAGCACGGGTGAGCCGACCTCCGCCGCCTACTGGACCGATCACATCCGCACCACCGTCCGCTACCACGACGCCGTCCAAAACCTCACCACCCAAGGCACCACCACCTTCATCGAAATCGGCCCCGACGCCGCCCTCACCCCCCACACCCCCGACGCCGTCCCCGTACTCCGCCGAGGGCGCCCGGAACCCGATTCCGTGCTGCGCGCCCTGGCCACCGTCCACGTACAGGGCGGGCACTTCGACTGGGCTGCCGGACTGGGCGGTTGGGGTGGTGGGGCCGTGGGTCTTCCCACGTACGCCTTCCAGCGGCAGCGGTACTGGCTGGACACGGCGCGGGGCCCGGCGACCGCGCCGCCTTCGGTCACGGTCACCGCCCCGGTCGCCGAGGAGCCCGTGCCGGAGGCCGGCCCTGTCGTCGACAGCTCGGGACTGCTCGACCTGGTGCGGACGCAGGCCGCGATCGTGCTCGGCCATGTGACCGGCGACGCGGTGGACGCGGAGCGGTCGTTCAAGGACCTCGGTTTCGACTCACTGGCTTCGCTGGAGCTGCGTGACCGGCTACAGGCAGCCACCGGACTGAGCCTGCCGTCGGCGCTCGTCTACAACCATCCCACGCCCGATGCCGTCGTACGTCTGCTGCGCGAGCGGCTGACGGGCGAGGGCGGCGCGACGGCCGCGGCCGAGTCGTCCGAGCCCGCCACCGCCCCCGTCGACCCGGTCGACCCGGTCGTCATCGTGGGCATGGCCTGCCGTTTCCCGGGCGGCGCCGACTCGCCCGAGGACCTGTGGGACCTGGTGTCGTCCGGCGGTGACGCGATCGGGCCGTTCCCCGACGACCGTGGCTGGGACCTCGACGCGCTGTTCGACCCCGACCCGGACCGGCCCGGGACGACGTACGTCCGTGAGGGCGGGTTCCTGCGGGACGCGGGCGCGTTCGATCCGGCGCTGTTCGGGATCAGTCCGCGTGAGGCGGAGGCCATGGACCCGCAGCAGCGGCTGCTCCTGGAGACGGCGTGGGAGACGTTCGAGCGCGCGGGCATCGCGCCGGACGCGCTGCGCGGGAGCCGGGCGGGTGTCTTCGTCGGGGCGACCGCGCAGGACTACGGGCCCCGGCTGCACGAGCCGGCGGAGGGTTTCGACGGGTATCTACTCACCGGCAGCACGTCGAGTGTCGCTTCGGGCCGGCTGGCGTACGCGTTCGGCCTGGAGGGCCCGGCGGTGACCGTCGACACGGCGTGCTCGTCGTCGCTGGTCGCGCTGCATCTGGCCGCGCAGGCGCTGCGGCAGGGCGAGTGCGACCTCGCGCTCGCGGGCGGTGTCACCGTCATGGCGACGCCGGGGATGTTCCTGGAGTTCAGCCGGCAGCGCGGTCTTTCGCCGGACGCCCGCTGCAAGCCGTTCGCGGCGGCGGCCGACGGCACCGCGTGGGCCGAAGGCGTGGGCCTGCTGCTGGTGGAGCGGCTCTCGGACGCCCGGCGCAACGGCCACCACGTCCTGGCCGTCGTCCGCGGCTCCGCCATCAACCAGGACGGCGCCAGCAACGGCCTCACCGCCCCCCACGGCCCCTCCCAAGAACGCGTCATCCGCCAAGCCCTCACCCAAGCCGGCCTCACCCCCGCCGACATCGACGCGATGGAGGCGCACGGCACCGGCACCACACTCGGCGACCCCATCGAGGCGGAGGCGCTGCTGGCCACGTACGGGCAGGACCGTCCGGCCGAACGGCCGCTGCTCCTCGGCTCGTTGAAGTCGAACATCGGGCACACACAGGCCGCGGCCGGGGTCGGCGGTGTCATCAAGATGGTCATGGCGATGCGGCACGGTGTGCTGCCGCGCACCCTGCACATCGACGAGCCGACCCCGCACGTCGACTGGACGGCGGGCGCCGTCCGCCTCCTCACCGAGGACCAGGACTGGTCCCCCACCGCGGACGACCGGCCGCGCCGCGCCGCCGTCTCCTCCTTCGGCATCAGCGGCACCAACGCCCATGTCATCCTCGAACAGCACATTGCTGAAAGGGAGTTCGAGGAGCATCCCGACATTCCTGCCCTGTGGCCGGTCTCGGCGCACAGCCCCGAGGCGCTGCGCGAACAGGCGGCGCGGCTGCGCTCATACGTCACTGACGCGCCGACGGCCGACCCAAGGGCGATCGGCCACGCCCTGACGAACGGACGGGCCGCACTGGAGCACCGGGCCGTCGTCCTGGCCGACGACCGCGAGGAGGCACTGGCCGCGCTCACGGCACTGGCCGAGGACCGCGAACATCCGTCCGTCATACGCAGCGGGCGCACCAGCGCCCGTACGGCGTTCGTGTTCACGGGGCAGGGCAGTCAGCGCCCCGGAATGGGACGTGAACTGTACGAGACGTACGGGGAGTTCGCCGCCGCCTTCGACGAGATCTGCGCCGCCTTC
>NZ_JBEXXE010000115.1:0-3366 GCF_040630255.1 Streptomyces sp. NPDC005820 | reverse complement strand
ATTGACCTATGCCGAGACCGCGACTATGCGGAAGCGGTGCGTGTAGTTCCGCTCCTTCGTGGGGTTTCGGCTGTGTGTGGCTCTGCATAGTTTCCGTGCCGGGCAGCCTCGCGACCGGGGGCAGGGTGCTCCCGCGAAGGGGGTGGAGATGCCGTTCGGAAGTACGCGTCGGAAGGCGGGTGTCCTGACCGCTGAGGTCGAGGGCTACCGGTCCTGGCTCTCGGAGCGCGGTTATACCCGGCTGACGGTACGGAACATGCTCAAGGACTTCGGGCAGGTCGGGGTGTGGCTGGCCGGGCTTGGCCTGTCTGCGGCCGACGTGAGCGAGGACCTGCTGGACCGGTTCACCTCAGACTTGCAGGCGGCGGGGCGGCGCCGACTTCCCGGGCCGCGAGGGATGCGCCCGATGCTGGCCTATCTTCGCGGGGCATCGCTCACGCCGACACCGGAGGAGGAACCGTCCGAGCTGGACGCCCTGATCCGCCAGTACGACGTGTGGATGGAGAGGGAACGTGGCCTGGCAGCGGCGACGAGGCTGCGCTGCCGCAACACCGCCCGCCGCTTCCTGGCCGAGCGGGCCATGCCCGGCGGCGTGCTCACCCCCGGTGCTCTGACAGGCCAGGACCTGAACGCGTTCCTGCTGCGCGAATGCGCGCGCGTTTCGGCCGGCTCGGCGAAGCAGCGGGTGGCGGAACTGCGGTCCCTGATGCGGTTCCTGCACCTGCGAGGTGCGATCCCGCTGCGGCTGGACGCGGCGGTGCCGCCGGTGGGCGGCTGGCGCCTGGCCGGGATCCCGCCACTGATGTCCGCAGCCGATGTCCAGCGCATCTTGGACCACTGCCCCCGCGAGGGCGGCGTCTTCGTACGTGACTTTGCCATCCTGATGCTGCTGGCCCGCCTGGGCCTGCGCTCGATCGAGGTATCACGGCTGCGGCTGGACGACATCGACTGGCGGTCGGGAGAGATCACCATCCGCGGCAAGGGACGCCGGGAGGACCGGCTGCCACTACCGGTCGACGTCGGCGAGGCCTTGGTGGCCTACCTGTCCGAAGCCCGTCATCAGGCCGGCACGAGATGTCTCTTCGCCACGGGCCGGGCACCGCGCGGACCGATCCGCGCTGACCTGGTGGGCGACGTCGTCGAGCGTGCCTGCCTGCGCGCGGGCCTGCCCAAAGTCGGCCCGCACCGGCTGCGGCACGCGCTGGCCGGGGAGATGCTGCGGCAGGGCTCTGGGCTGATGGCGATCGGCCAGGTGCTTCGCCACCAGGACCTGGCCACGACCGCCCTCTACGCGAAGGTCGACTTCACCGCGCTCCGCGCCGTCGCGCGGCCCTGGCCCGGGACGGAGGCGGCATGACCGAACTGCGGCAGGCACTGGACGACTACCTGCGGCTCCGCCGGTCCCTCGGGCACAAGATGGCCGAGGCCGCCTGGCTGCTGCCGGACTTCATCGCCTTCCTGGAAGAACGCGGGCAGACCACCGTGACCGTCGCCGTCGCGCTCGCCTGGGTGAGGAAGCGCGAGAGCAACGTGGTGACGACCGTGAGCCCGCGCCGGATCACCGCGGTCCGCGGCTTCGCCCGCTATCTCAGCGGCATCGACCCGGCGACCGAGATCCCGCCGCTCGGCCTGGTGCCGCACCGGCAACGCTGGCGACAGCCGTTCGTCTACTCCGATGCCGACGTCATCGCGGTCATGACGGCGGCCGACGAGATCGGCCCGCCATTGCGCGCGGCCACCTACCGGACCCTGGTCGGCCTGCTGGCTGCCACGGGACTGCGGGTCGGGGAAGCGATCAACCTCAACCACGACGACATCGACTGGGCCGAGGGCGTGCTGCGGATCCGGGAGACCAAGTTCGGCAAGTCCCGCCTGGTCCCCCTGGAACCCAGCAGCGTCGACGCGCTGCGGGAGTACGGCATCCTCCGGAACCGGATCGCGCCGTGTCCCGATGATCGGTCGTTCTTCGTCTCACGCACCCGCCGCCGCCTGATCTACGCGGTCGTCGCCCCCACGTTCCGGCGGTTGGTGACCAGCGCCGGCGTCGGCACCGACGCGCCCAACCCGCCCCGGCTGCACGACCTTCGGCATTCCTTCGCCGTTCGCACCCTGCTGACCTGGTATCGCACCGGCGCCGATGTCCAGGCGAAGATCCCGTCGCTGTCCACCTATCTCGGGCACCGGGACCCCTCCTCCACCTACTGGTACCTGTCAGCGGCACCGGAACTGCTGGCGCTGGCGGCGGCCCGCCGTGAAGGCATCGGAAAGGCGGCACGGCCATGACCTCGATCGCTCCAACCCTGCAGTTGTTCTTCACCGACCGACTGGTCCGCCAGCGCCAGGCCAGCCCCCGCACGCTCGCCGCCTACCGCGACACGCTCCGCCTCCTCCTCGGCTTCGTCCAGCGCCGCACGGGCACCGCCCCGGAGAACCTGGACTGGTCCGACCTGGGCTCCGATGTCATCTCCGCGTTCCTCAATCACCTGGAGGACGAACGCGGCAACAGCGCACGCACCCGCAACGTCCGGCTGACCGCGATCCGCTCCCTGTTCTCCTACGCGGCTCTCCAGCACCCCGAGCACGCCCTCCTCATCCAGCGCGTCATGGATATCCCGCCCAAGCGATACGACAAGAGGAGCGTGACCTTCCTGACCGGCGTCGAGGTCGACGCACTGCTGGCGGCACCGGACACCCGGCGCTGGGAGGGCCGGCGGGACAAGGCCATGCTGGCCCTGGCCGTCAAGACCGGTCTGCGCGTCTCCGAACTCACCGGCCTGGACCGCGGTGACATCACCCTCGGAGAGGGCGCCGCCGTCCGCTGCGAGGGCAAGGGCCGCAAGCACCGCGCCGTCCCGCTCGACCGCGGTGTCCAGGAATTGCTGCGGTTCTGGCTCGACGAACGCTCCGGGAAAGGCGGTGCCCCACTGTTCTGCACCCGAACCGGACGCCGCCTTACCCGTGACGCCGTCGCCCAGCGCCTGAGCGTCCACGTCCGGACTGCCGCTCAAGCCTGCCCGACGCTCCTCGACAAGCGCGTCCACCCACACGTCCTACGCCACAGTTGCGCAATGTCGCTGCTGCAGGCCGGAGTTGACACCACGGTCATCGCGCTCTGGCTCGGCCACGCCGGCGTCCGATCCACCGATGCCTACGTCCACGCCGACATGACCATCAAGGAGCAAGCCCTCGCCCGAACCGCGCCGACGACCGCCCCGCCGGGCCGCTACCAGCCCACCGACAAGGTCCTCGCGTTCCTCGACCGCTTGTGAGCCCGCAACTATGCCGAGACTCGGGGCTCACCAGGCCCTGGCGTCCAGGCCCACGAATCCGTGCCTCGGCATAGTCGCGGTCTCGGCATAGGTCGAT
>NZ_JBEXXE010000114.1:0-4167 GCF_040630255.1 Streptomyces sp. NPDC005820 | reverse complement strand
CTGACCCGCCGCACCGGCCGCGTCCTCCTGGCCGGTGACTACCTCGGCACCCTCTACACCGAAACCGCCATCCAGACCGGCCTGTCCGCCGCCCACGAGGTCCGCAGCCTGCTGGCCACCCACCGGCAGACCGCCCGACGCGACCTGACGCCGTTGCGGAGCGCGTCGTAGGTCCGCACGTCCGGAGCGCTGCCGGCTCCCCCACCCCTGTTTCAGACGAACTCTGCTTCACACGAACTCTGCTTCACATGGACTTTGAGGAGACTCCAGAATGTCGGCACAGCTCAGCGGTGTCCTGACCGCACTCGCCTCCCCCTTCGCGGCGGACGGGCAGCTCGACGAGAAGACTCTGCGCCGCCTGGTCGACCGCAGCATCGACGGCGGGGTCGACGGCGTCGTCGCCTGCGGCTCCACCGGCGAGTTCGCGGCGATGACCGGAGCGGAACGGCGCCAGGTCGTCGAGACCGTCGTCGACCAGGCCGCCGGCCGTGTCCCCGTCGTCGCGCAGACCGGTGCGCTGAGCACCCGGGAAGCCGTCGAACTGTCCCGGCACGCGCAGGACGCCGGAGCCTCGGTGCTGATGGTGGTCACCCCGTACTACGAGCCGCTCACCCTCGACGAGACGCTGCGCTACCTGCGCACCGTCGCCGACGCCGTGGACATCCCGATCATGCTCTACAACCTGCCGGGGGCCACCGGTGTCAACCTCTCGCCGAAGACCGTCGGCCGGCTCGCCCGTGAGGTCGAGAACATCCAGTACATCAAGGACACCAGCGCGGACATGGCCCAGGCCGGGCGGCTGATCCACAACCACGGCGATGTCATCTCCACGTTCGTCGGCTGGGACAGCCTCCTCCTGCAGGCGATCTCCGAGGGCGCCGCAGGTGTCATGGCCGGGACCGCGAACGTCATGCCGGCCGAACTCGTCTCCATCCACCGCGCGTTGCGCGAGGGCGACCTCGACCGTGCGCGCGCCGAATGGGCGCGGATCTACCCGCTGATGGACGCGATCATGTCCGCCCCGTTCATTCCGGCGGTCAAGGCCGCCCTGAACGCGGCCGGCTTCCCCGTCGGCGAGCCCCGTGAGCCCGTACTCGCCCTCGACGCCGCCACGACGGCCGGGATCGCCTCCCTCGTCGAGGCGCTGCCCCGGCTGTCGGCCGCGCGCTGACGAACGGCACGGCAACCCCCGCCTCCAGGTGTTCGACACGACCTCTTCCAAGGAGCCACCGACCATGACCACTGCCGCCGACCTCACGACGACCACCGTTCGCCGCGCAGCCGACGCACCGTCCCCGATCAGCGGGACCGACCTTCCCCCGGCCCGGCATTTCATCGACGGGACCTTCGTCGAGGCGTCGTCCGACGGCGTCATCGACGTGGTCGACCCGTGTACGGAGAAGGTCGTCGCCCGCATTCCGGAGGGAACCGCGCAGGACGTCGACCGGGCGGTGGCCGCCGCGGTGGCGGCCAAGGGCCGCTGGGCCCGGCTGCTGCCCAGGGAGCGCTCCGAGGTGCTGCACGCCATCGCCGACCGACTGGCCGACAGCACCGAGCTGCTGAGCCGGCTGGAGTCGGCGAACACCGGCAAGCCGCTCGCGGTGTCGACGGACGACGTCGGCCAGGCCGTCGACACCTTCCGGTTCATGGCCGGCGCGGTGCGCGCGACCACCTCGCTGGCCGCCGGCGACTACGCCGAGAACCATCTGTCGGTCATGCTGCGCGAACCGCTCGGCGTGATCGGCGTGGTCACCCCGTGGAACTACCCCCTGCTCATGGCGGCCTGGAAGATCGCCCCGATCCTCGCCGCCGGCAACACCCTGGTCCTCAAGCCGTCCGAGCAGACCCCGCTGACCACCCTGAAGTTCGCCGAACTCGTCGCCGATCTCCTGCCGGCCGGTGTGCTGAACGTGGTGAACGGCTACGGCGCGACCGTCGGCGCCCGGCTCGCCGAGCACCCGGACGTGAACATGATCGCCCTGACGGGTTCGGTCAACAGTGGTCGTGCCGTCGCCCGGGCCGCCGCGGACAGCCTCAAGCGGGTGCACCTCGAACTCGGCGGCAAGGCCCCGGTGGTGATCTTCCCGGACGCCGATCTCAAGGCGGCCGCGTCGGCGCTGCGCGTCGCCGGTTTCTGGAACTCGGGCCAGGAGTGCGGGGCCGCCTGCCGCGTCCTCGTCCATGAGTCGGTCGCCGACGCGTTCGTCGAGCAACTCGTCACCGAGGTACGGGCGTTGGTCGTCGGCGAGCCTGCCGCCGGGGAGGACGTCGAGGTCGGCCCGATGGTCTCCAAGGCCCACTTCGACCGGGTCACGGGGTACCTGGAGCGGGCGAAGGAGGAGGGCGTGCGGGTGGCGATCGGAGGCGGGGCGCTCGACGGGCCCGGCTACTTCGTCGCCCCGACCGTCCTGGTCGACGTCCCCGAGGGGGCCGAGGCCGCCCGCGAGGAGATCTTCGGCCCGGTGATCACGGTCGAGACCTTCACCGACGAGGACGAAGCCGTACGGCGCGCCAACGACGTCCCCCTCGGCCTCTCGGCGTCGGTGTGGACCGAGAACGCCCGCCGCAGCCACGACATCGCGGCGCGCCTCGACTTCGGGACCGTCTGGGTCAACTCCCATCTCGTGCTGGCCAGTGAGGTCCCCTGGGGCGGGTTCAAGGGTTCCGGCTACGGCCGCGACCTGTCGATCTACGCCCTGGACGACTACTCGCGCACCAAGCACGTCATGCACAACCACGGGCGCTGAGCATCCCGCTGCGCAACCGTATCGTCAGCACGTCCCACGAGCCCGCGTACAGCGAGGACGGCCTTCCCAGGGACCGCTACCGCGCCTACCACGGCGGTTTTGCGTTGACCGTGATCGGCGGCAGCGCCTGGTCAGCCGGGACACCTCGCCCGCGTTCGGCAACGTGGCGGAGATGGGGACCGACGCGTCCAGGAGTTCTACGACGAACTGCTGGGCGCGTCGGCCAACCTCGGGCAGGGCTCGTTCCAACTGTTCCGCTCTGCCGAGCGATCCGAGCCGGTGGTGCCGGGCGCGAGGTGATCGCCGGGCTCCGCGCCGGCGAAGTCCTCGAGTCCTGGGCGTGCCCAGCAGCGCTCCGATGGACGCACCTCCTGCCGAATTGCCCGTGACCGTCACGTTGGCCGGGTCACCGCCGAAGGCGGGGAAGGGTTCCGCCTCCCTCACCACCAGTCCACGACCGGCCGCAGAAACGTGAAGTCGTCCCATTCGAGCTTGCGTTCCAGAGCCACCCATACGAGAGCCGCGGCGACGTGGCCGACGAGGACGGGCGAGACTTGAGCCAAGCGCTCACCTGGGAGGCGGTGCGATCTTGAGTCGGATTCTGGTGACCGGTTCCGCGGACGGTCTTGGACGTGCCGCGGCGGATGCGCTCTTGTCCGCGGGCCACGATGTCGTGGTGCACGCCCGGAACCGGCGGCGCGCGGCGGCCCTCGACGCGTTGGTCGGCCGCGGTGCCCACCTCGTGGTGGGTGACTTCGCGGAGCGCGACGCCGTACGACACCTGGCGGCCGAGCTGAACGACGCGGAGCCGCTCGATGCGGTCATCCACAACGCCGGTGTGTGGAGCGGGCCGGCGGTCATGCCGGTCAACATCATCGCGCCGTATCTGCTCACGGCCCTTCTGCCCTCGCCACACCGGCTGGTGTACCTGAGCAGCGGCTCGCACTTCAGTGGCCGTCCCTCACTCAGCGGGATCGACTGGTGGGGAAAGAGCGCGGGGTCGTACGCCGACAGCAAACTGTTCGTCACCACGCTCGCGGCCGCGGTGGCCCGCCTGCGCCCCGGCGTGCTGAGCAATGCCGTGGACCCGGGCTGGGTGCCGACCAGAATGGGCGGACCGAGCGCACCGGACGATCTGGAGCTCGGTCATCGGACTCAGGAGTGGCTCGTGTCGAGCGACGAGCCTCAGGCACTGACCACGGGCGGTTACTGGTATCACCGTCGGCTACGGGAACCGCATCGCAGCGTCCACGACGAGGCGTTCCAGGTCCGCCTCCTGGAAACACTGGCGGAGGAGACGGGCACAGCCCTGCAGGGCCTGTAGCCCCGAGATGCGCCTGCCGCCCTGGAGGCGAGCGGCGGGCGGCGGGCGGCGGGCGGCGGGCGGCGGGCGGCGGGCGGCGGGCGGCGGGCGGCGGGC
>NZ_JBEXXE010000113.1:0-4302 GCF_040630255.1 Streptomyces sp. NPDC005820 | reverse complement strand
CGGACACCCCACCCACTGGCACCACCCCCAACCCACCACCCCACCCCACCACCTCCCCACCTACCCCTACCAACAACGCCGCTACTGGCTGGACGACGCGGCGACCGGGGGGAATCCCGAGAGTCTGGGGATGCACACCACTCGGCACCCGTTGCTGAGCGCGGCGACGACGCTCGCCGAGGGGGACGCGCTGCTGCTGACCGGGCGGATCTCGGCGCGCACCCATCCGTGGCTCGCCGATCACACGCTGGACTCGGTGCCCGTCCTGCCGGGCACCGTGCACCTCGAACTCGCCCTGCATGCGGCGCAGTTGCTGAACGGACTGACGGTGGGGGCACTGGAGCCGGGGCAGCCGCTCACGCTTCCGGCGTCAGGCGGCCTCGATCTGCAGCTTACCGTCGGCCCGCCGGGGCAGGACGGCCGACGCGAACTCGCCCTGCACGCACGAACGTTCGACGACGAGACGGCCGACGCCGAGCCGCTCGGGCGGCCCTGGACGACGTATGCGACGGGTGTGCTCGCGCCGCCCGCCGCGCTCCCGTCGGACCAGGCGGTGTGGCCGCCCGCGGGGGCCGCGCAGGCCGGACCCGAGGACGTGCGGGAGCGGCTCGCGGGGCTGGGGCTCGCCCCGGGTCCCGCGTTCGACGGGCTGCGCGCGGTGTGGCGGGAGGCCGGTGGCGCGGTCCACGCGGAGGCGGCGCTGCCGGACCAGGACGACGCTGAGGCCGCCGCGTACGGGATGCATCCGGCGCTGCTCGCCGCCGCGCTGCAGCCTGTGCTCGCCGAGGCGGGCGAGACGCCCCTGCTGCCGGGCTCCTGGCGGGACGTGGCGCTGCACGCCGTCGGGGCCACCGCGCTGCGGGTCTCGCTCACCCGGCACGGCGACGGGTACGCGCTCGCCGCGTACGACGCCCAGGGCGCCCCCGTCCTGACGGCCGCGGCGCTCACCCTCGCCCCGGTGGCGGACCAGGTTACGCGGGCCGTGAGCGGGGCGCGGGCCGACTGGCTGACCGCGCTCGACTGGCCCGAACTCGACGTGAATACAGGCGAGTTGACGCAGGTGGCGGACTCCTGGGCCGTGATCGGCGACCCGGTGCCGGGCGTCGAGGCCGCGTCGTACGAGTCGGTCGAGGCGTTCCTCGACGGCACCGCGGAGGCCGGGGCACCGGCCTACGCGCTGCTGCCCGCGCCGTCCGCGGACGCCGTACTGCCCGCGCTGCAGAGCTGGCTGGCCGACGAGCGGAGCGCGGCCACCCGGTTGGTGGTGCTCACCCGGCACGCGGTCACCGCCCGCCCCGACGACGTACCGGATCTGGCGCCCGCACCGGTGTGGGGCCTGGTGCGGGTCGCGCAGTCGGAGCATCCGCACCGTCTCTGCCTCGTGGACCTCGACGGGGACGCCGGTTCGCTGCGCGCGCTGGCGTCCGTGGTCGCCTCGGGCGAGCCGCAGGTCGCCGTACGGGCCGGGGTCGCGTATGTGCCGCGGCTGACACGGCTGGACGACGAGGCCCTCGGCGCCGGGCGCGCCGGCGGGGAGCCGGCGGGCACGGTGCTGGTGTCGGGCGGTGGGGATCTCGCCGCCGCCGTCGCGGCCCACGCCGTCACCGAGCTGGGCGCGCGCCGCCTGCTGCTGATCGGCACCGACGCCGAACTCCCGGACAGGCTGGCCGAGCTGGGTGCCGAGGTGGTCGTGGCGGACGGCACGGCGGCCGATCGGGACGCGGTGGCCGCCGCGCTCGCCGCGCTGCCCGCGCAGGAGCGCCTGACGGACGTGATCCATGTCGCCGCCGCGGCGCCGCTGGAGCTGTTGACCTCACTGGAGAAAGGCCCGTTCACGGACGGTCTCGGCCGGGCGGCGGACGCCGCCTGGAACCTCCACGAGCTCACGCTGGGGAAGGAGTTGGCGTCGTTCACCGTGCTGGCACCCGAAGCGTCGGCGACGCTCGGCGGCACCGGTCTCGCGGTGGCCGCCGCCGTCGGCGCGCAGTTGGACGCGCTGGCCCACCACCGGCGCACCCTCGGCCTGCCGGCCGTCTCGGTGACGTGGGGCCCGCGCGCCGAGGCGTCCGAGGACGCCGCTGTGCGCGGCGGTCTGGTGCGGTTCGCGGCGGGGCAGAGCGCGGCGCTGTCCGGGCTCGCCCTGCGCTCGGTGCGGCCCGCCGTCGTCGCGGCCCGGTTCAACCGGCCGGCGCTCGCGACCTGGGCCGAGTCGGGTCTGCTGCCGCCGCCGCTGCGGTCCCTGGTCCGTACCGTGCGCACCGCCGCGGCGGCGGGCGCCGCCGACGCGGGCACCCTTGCCGCCTCGCTCGCGGGCCTGTCCGAGCCGGAGCAGACGAGAGAGCTGCTCGATCTGATCCGGTCCCAGGCCGGCGGTGTGCTCGGCCTGTCGGGGTCGGACACCGTCGAGCCGGCCCGCGCCTTCAAGGACCTCGGTTTCGACTCGCTGACCGCGGTGGAGCTGCGCAACCGGCTGACCGCCGCGACCGGTCTCAAGCTGCCCACCACGCTGATCTTCGACCATCCGTCGCCGCGCGCGCTCGCGGACTTCCTGCGGTCCGGGCTGCTCGGCCTGGGCGCCGACGCCGCTCCCGGCGCGCCGGCCGCGGGAGCGTACGACGGCGAGCCCGTCGCGATCGTCGCCATGGCCTGCCGCTACCCGGGCGGGGTCCGCTCGCCGGAGGACCTGTGGCGGGTGGTCGCCGACGAGGCCGACGTGATCTCGCCGTTCCCCGACAACCGTGGCTGGGACCTGGACCGCCTCTTCGACCCCGACCCCGAGCACGCGGGCACGTCGTACGCCCGCGAGGGCGGGTTCCTGCACGACGCCGACCGGTTCGACCCGGCGTTCTTCGGGATCAGCCCGCGCGAGGCCACCAGCATGGACCCGCAGCAGCGGCTGCTCCTGGAGACGGCGTGGGAGGCGTTCGAGCGGGCCGGCATCGACCCCACGTCCCTGCACGGCTCACGTACCGGCGTGTTCGCGGGCGTCGTCTACACCGACTACGGGTCCCGGGTCCGGCTGCCCGCCGACATGGAGGGCTACCTCGGCATCGGCAGCGCGGGCAGCATCGCCTCCGGCCGTATCGCCTACACCCTCGGTCTGGAGGGTCCTGCGGTCACCGTCGACACGGCGTGCTCGTCGTCGCTGGTCGCGCTGCACCTGGCGGTGCGGTCGCTGCGGCAGGGCGAGTGCGATCTGGCGCTGGCGGGCGGGGCGACGGTGCTCGCGAACCCCGACATCTTCATCGGCTTCAGCCGCCAGCGCGGGCTGGCCCGGGACGCCCGCTGCAAGGCGTTCGCGGCGGCCGCGGACGGCACCGCGTTCGGCGAGGGCGTGGGGCTGCTCCTTGTGGAGCGGCTCTCCGACGCCCGCCGCAACGGCCACCAGGTCCTGGCCGTGGTGCGCGGCACCGCCATGAACCAGGACGGCGCGAGCAACGGCCTCACCGCCCCGAACGGCCCGTCGCAGCAGCGCGTGATCCGTGCCGCGCTCGCCGACGCGGGCCTGACCCCGGCCGACGTCGACGCGATGGAGGCGCACGGCACCGGCACCACGCTCGGCGACCCGATCGAGGCGCAGGCGATCATCGCGACGTACGGCCAGGAGCGTGACGGCGAACGGCCGCTGTGGCTGGGCTCGTTGAAGTCGAACATCGGGCACACGCAGGCGGCGGCCGGGGTCGGCGGCATCATCAAGATGGTCGAGGCCATGCGCCACGGCGTGCTCCCCCGCACGCTGCACGTCGACGAGCCGACCCCGCACGTCGACTGGTCGGCGGGCTCGGTCGAACTCCTCACCGAGGCGCGGGAATGGACCGCCGACGGACATCTCCGCCGGGCGGGTGTCTCGGGGTTCGGCATGAGCGGCACGAACGCCCACGTCATCATCGAGGAGGCGGCACCGGAGCCGAAGCCGGCCGGACAGCCTCCCGCACAGTCGCAGGGCCCGGCGCCGTGGCTGCTGTCGGCGCAGTCCGAGGCGGCCCTGCGCGCACAGGCCGAGCAGCTGCGCGCCTACGTCGACGAACACCCGGACCTGCAACCCGCTGACGCGGCAGGCCTGTTGGCGGAGGGGCGTACGACGCTGGACCACCGCGCGGTGCTGGTCGCCGACGACCGTGCTGAGCTGCTGGACGCGCTGGACGCCGTGGCGACGGACACCGCGAGCCCGCTCGTGGTGCGCGGGACCCGGGCCGAGACCCTGGGGAAGACGGTGTTCGTGTTCCCCGGTCAGGGCTCGCAATGGGACGGCATGGCCCGCGACCTGCTCACCACCTCACCCGTCTTCACCCACCACCTCAC
>NZ_JBEXXE010000112.1:0-5085 GCF_040630255.1 Streptomyces sp. NPDC005820 | reverse complement strand
CTGACCCGCCGCACCGGCCGCGTCCTCCTGGCCGGTGACTACCTCGGCACCCTCTACACCGAAACCGCCATCCAGACCGGCCTGTCCGCCGCCCAGGAAGCCCAGAGCCTCCTCGCCACCCACCGGCACACCCCACCCCACCACTTCGCCCGCAGCGCCTGAGCGATGAGGGAGCCGTACGCGGACGGGGAGGGTGTGACGCGGCCGGCCATCGCGCAGATGCGGATGCACGACGCCAACGCGGCACGGGCCAACCTCAGGATGGCCGCGCTGATGGGCTCGTACCTCAGCTTCCGGGGCCCGGACAGAAGCCGGTCCCCGTAAAAGTTCCACGGGGACCGACGAATTTCTCTGTGAGCAGCAGTCAGAGAACATGTGGGTGCAGCGCGGCCGCCGAAGCGGACGGGGCGTCCACGACCGAAGCTGCTGGACACGGACACGAGAGACCGAGGAACCCAGATGCGTACGCTGATCAGCACCGCGTTCATCTCGCTCGACGGCGTCGTCGAGGCCCCGGGCGGCGAGTCCGGCTACCGTAACTCCGGCTGGACGTTCAAGGACGTCGAGTTCCTCCCCGAGGCGTTCGCCATCAAGGGCCGGGAGCAGAAGGAAGCCACCGCGATGCTGATGGGCCGGACCAGCTACGAGGCGTTCAGTCCGGTGTGGCCGGAGATGGAGGACTTCGCCGACTACAAGGTGATGCCGAAGTACGTCGTCTCCACCACCCTCACCGAGGACGACCTGGTGTCGAACTGGGGCGAGACCACGATCCTGCACTCGCTCGAAGACGTCGCCGCGCTCAAGGAGACGGAAGGCGGCCCGATCATCGTGCACGGCAGCGCCCGCCTGAACCAAGCCCTTTCGGATGCCGGCCTGATCGACCGTTATCACCTCCTCGTCTTCCCGCTCCTCCTCGGCTCAGGCAAGCGTCTCTTCAGCGCCACGGACAAGGACGCCCAGAAGCTGAAGCTCGTCGAGCACGAGGCCTATGCCAATGGCCTGCAGAAGAACGTCTTCGACGTGATCCGCTGATACGGGCTTCCGCCCTATCGGGTCCCATCCCCATCCCCATTCCCGTGTCCGCGGCGACACCGGGGCAAGTCCCTCGATGGCCGCGGTCGCGCTTCAGCCGGCCCGTGCGGTACTGGGCGCGGGCAGACTGTGCACATGCAGCTCCCCGCCGAAGCCGTAGCGACCGTTGTGTTGCTGGAAGTCGTAAGGATCTCCGAAGTCCCGACAAAGCGCGGCGCCCCGTATCCCGGCAGGGTGGGCGCCCACTGGATCGGGAGCGAGGCAGCCGACGCCCTGGCCTTGATCGAGGGCTTGCCCGGCAGCGAGCAGCATCGCTGCGGCTTCTCGCCGGGCTGGAGCGTTCGGGCGTACGCGGACACGCTCGACCTGGCGCTGTTCGAGGCGGCGTTCTGTTTTGGCTGCCATGAAGTCCGGATGCATGGAACCGCCGTGCCACCTGCATTGGCCACGCAATTCTTCGACGCGGGCGCCCCGCAGGCCCACGCCCTGCTGGCCCTGTTCCGCGAGGCAGCCCCGTAGCCGGTCGGCCCGGTCCTCAGACTCCACCAGGAGCTGCATGGAACCAGGTCGGGAAGGGCTCCCTGGATGTGTCAGCAGTGCGGCGGTTCCCACCCGCATCCTCAAGTCAGCCGTGGTCGGCGAAGGCTGCGATGACCGCCTCACGATCGGCACCGCCGGCCAGCAGGAGCCGAAGGAGGATCCGGGCTTTGTAAGGATCGAGGAGGCCGCCGTTGATGAGGCCGCGGCGTTGCAGGTCGGCCTCTGAGCCGATGGCGCCATAAGTGTGCCGCAGAACGGATCCACCGCCGGTGCGGGAGGTGAGCACGACGGGCATGCGTTCGGCCAGAGTTCCCAGAAGATCGGCGAGTTTGCCCGGGACGTGGCCGACACCGAAGCCGGCGATGATCAGCCCGTGACATTCCTCGGCGATGGCAGCGACGATCTCCGCGTCCTCGTCGAAGGTGACGGTGTGCAGCGCGACCCGCGTCTTGCCCAGGGCTTCAGGCCGCGGGTACGGGACGCGGTGGCGCGCGGGGGCCATGAGTACGCGGGCGCGGCCTTCGATGACGTGGCCGATCGGGCCGGCGTTGGGGGAGGCGAAGGTGGCGGTGCTCGTGCTGTGGGTCTTGCGCACCCAGCGGGCCGCGTGGATCTCGTCGTTGAAAACGACCAGTGCTCCCAGGCCGTGGCTCGCGGGAGACGCGGCGGTGCGGGCGGCGGCGAGCAGGTTCGCAGGACCGTCCGGTCCGGCGAGTGTCGGGTTGCGCATGGCTCCGGTCAACACGAACGGCTCGGTGTGTGGCCAGACCAGGTCGATGAGGAAGGCGGTCTCTTCCAGCGTGTCGGTCCCCTGGGTGACCACAACCCCGCAGGCCCCGGCCTTCACCGCCTGCGACGCGGAGTCCACCAGGGCCAGGATGTGAGCGAAGGTCAGATTCGCGCTGGGGACGGCCTCGATGTCGTGGATGTCCAGGGGCATTCCGAGTCGGGTGAGTCCGGGCACGGCCGCGGCGAGGTCGGCACCGTTCAACCGGACGACGGCTTCGGCGCCCTGGGTGTGGCCTGCCATCGATATCGTGCCGCCGAGCGTGAACAGTGCGACGCCCATAGCCTGTCCCCTCCACTCGCATGCCGGCAACGACTGCTGGCTGCCATCGACAGCCTATCGGGGAGGGAACTCTCCCTCCCGCCGGTGCGCGTCACCGTGCAGGACTCGCGTGCCCGTGGCCATCCGCGACGAGCCTCTCGACCTGCGCCGTCGATCACCGCGGGAGCACCGATGACTGACAACTACATCCGGGTGGTTGAGGGTCCGGGTGCCGACGGTGCGGCGGAGACCTGGTGATCGCCCCACCATCTGGCAGGCGCCTTGGTGCAGTCTGGCCCACTTCTACCGCGACTTCCTCGACTGGGTGGGCAGCCCGCCGATGTCGCCATGGCCTGGGGGCCTCGGCCCCGCACCCTGGACCAGCTCGCCACCAGTCGGCGCGCCCTCGCCGTGACCCTGTCGCAGGACACCCTGCGCAGGCTCGACGAGAACTGGCCTGGCTGTGTCACTCTCCGCGGATGTCATTTCGATGCGTGTTTTTTCAATGTTAATGAGAGTTGATGTCACGGGATGCTGAGGCGGGCCCGCCATTGTCAGCTATGACACAGCCTCATTACTGTGTGTGATCGGTCGCGGCTTGCGGGGAGGGAGTGGCGCGGTGTCGGTAGAACTACTTACTTGATATAAATGAGTGGTGGGGACTTGTCGACAGGGCCCGGGGTGTGGTCGGTGA
Organism: Streptomyces sp. NPDC005820; assembly: GCF_040630255.1. Lineage (NCBI taxonomy): Bacteria > Bacillati > Actinomycetota > Actinomycetes > Kitasatosporales > Streptomycetaceae > Streptomyces > Streptomyces sp. NPDC005820. The sequence goes on along the minus strand of NZ_JBEXXE010000112.1, from coordinate 1,771 downwards.
CCGCGCCGACGATCGCGAAATGCCAGATGATCCACTGCCTGAGGCGCTGGTCGATATCCTTGCCGCGCTGGAGCCGGCCGAGATCATTGACTTTTACGTCAAGTACGTCGAGGTAGAGGATTCGGCCCATCAGTATTCGTTGTGCATGGCTGCCTACTTGATTGAGGGCAGCTACACGAATGACGGCTTCATGGACTTCCGTGGCGGGCTGATCCTCCTCGGTTACCCGTATGAGCCGCGAGGAAGGGGGCTGGATTGGCTACGAGTCTGTGAGTTATTTGATCTCGGATGCATACCAAAGGATCCAAGGGGAGACCGACTCACTCGATACAGCAGTCGAGACTGAGCTAAGAGGCATGGCGCGTCCGGACAAGCCGCGGGGTGAGGAATGGAACTGGGACCCCGAAGATGAAGAGCAGATGAGGCGCCGCCTCCCACGGCTTGCAGCACTCTTCCTTAACTGAAATCAAGTATCAAGCTCCGTGCAGGGTACGGACTGAACATCAGTCAGCTGGCCTGCATTGGTGCGGTCTGGGCTTTGGTGTGGGCGAGGCATTAGGATTCGGTGCCGGTCCGGTCTGGATGATGGAACCGTTAAAGGTGAGCCGGTCGACGATAGCCGCACATAACCGTGTGTCTGTGAACGGTCGCGCCGGGGAAGGCGCCTGGCTTGCGCAGGAGTGCTGTCGTTGGCGTGGAGCAGCACCCGCAGCCGGCGGCCGATGAAGCGGACCGGTACCGAGTAGGAGTTGCAGCGCACCGTGACCTGACCGAAGCGGTTGACCCGCGGAGTGAACCACCGCCCCGTCGGCAGACGCCGGCCTTCGTCGTCCAGGTCCCACTGATCGACCATGGCATTCAGCTCGGTCAGCGAGGCGACCTCGGGGACCGGGACGGCAGTAGAAAGCATCCACGCCCCAGTGCGAGCCGAAGGCCGTCGAGCGGTCGTTCTCCACCCTCGCCCTGGACAGCCCCAGCACCCGCTCGACCGCGGCTCGCAGGTCGTCGTAGCGGATCCGGCCACGAGGTATGCCGCCCAGGGTTCGGAACGCGTGCACGTGCCCTTCGAAGAACGCCTCCTGGCCGCAAGAGGCGAACACCCGGTGCACTGCCTTGCCGGAATAGGACAGCCGCATCGAGAACAGATAGACCTTGGTCATCTTGCCCGCGAGCATGATGTGCACGTCGCCGAAGTCGACCTCGGCCTCCGCCCCCGGCAGATGGGTCTGCGGCACGAACATCGCGTCCGGGCCCACCCCCGCCTGCCGGCGGATCTCCTTGCGGCGGTCCTTCACATGGACGCGGACCATGGGATACGAGATGTCCTCAGCCGCATGGTCCCCGATCAGGCGGTCGTAGATGCGCTGGGCGGTGTGCCGCTGCTTGGGTGGAGCGTCAAGGTCCGCCCGCAGCATCCCGTCGATCAGCGGCTTGTAGGGATCGAGCCTCGACTCCTTGCGCCGCTGCTTCTTACGCGGCTGCGGCCACTGCCCGTCCAGGGCCCGCCGGACTGTCCTCCAGGTCACGTTGTGCGTGCGCTGAAGCGCCCTTAACGACATGCCCATCCGATGATCCCGGCGGATCGCCCAGTACAACTCGACATCGCAAACTCGGTCAGACAGTGACTCCCGCAGTCACGCACATAACCACTGGCCCGGCCCCGGCGGCGAGGCCCCCGGGACCTCGCCTGGTAGGAGTACCCCCAGCCGCCCGCCGCCCGCCGCCCGCCGCCCGCCGCCCGCCGCCCGCCGCCCGCCGCCGTCCGGCAGCC
>NZ_JBEXXE010000111.1:0-5537 GCF_040630255.1 Streptomyces sp. NPDC005820 | reverse complement strand
ACGGCGACATCGACCCCGACGCGGATCCCGACGACCTCGCGTACCTACTGCTGACCGTCATCCGCGGGAGCGATGTCGTGGGCGCGTACGGCCACGGCCCCGACCGTCTGACCTCGATCGCGGAGAGCGCGTTCGCCTTGCTGCCCCGCCCGCGGCGCACCTGACAAGGGAACGGCCGGCCTCGTTGCACCAGCATCTGATGCGGCCGGCCCCCTTCGACGCCGCGGAGACACGGCCCGCAGGTTTACACGCCGCCGTGATCCCGTGTGTTGGCGCGTGCTGTGGCGATATGCGGGCTGGGCACTGCTCGGCGCTGCTGGGCGCGGCGCTTCGGACGGGAGACGGTTTCATGGATGCTGCTGCCCAAAGTGAGGGTCAGGACCCGCTTGCCGACCGTCTGATCAGGGCCGGTGCCGCGTTCGAGGGCAGCGCGGAGATGGCCGAGGCCCGTGCCATGGCCCACGACTTCCGCACCACGGTGCAGCCGCGCATGGGCTGCCGGTGCCGGCGCGGGCGATGGGCACGATGCAGTTGGCCGTGACCGAGCTGGTCACCAACGCCCGCAAGTACGCGCCCGGCCGTGCCTGCTGGATTTGGAGATCATCGAGGGCGCTGTCCAGATCAGCGTGTGGGACAGGGGCACCACCCTGCCGTCCCTCCAGGCGGCTGACCCAGAACGGATCGGGCAGCCGGGTCACGATCGTGGAGGCGGCCGCCGTACCGCTCGTCCGCGAGGTGGTCGGGTGCGTCAAGAACTGATCGCGGACGGACACGTGCGGGGCGTCCGTCTGTCGACCGGCGAGGTCCTGCGCGCCGTCGTCGTCGGCGTCGCTCCGGCGCCGCAGTGGCTGAAGACTTCCGGCATAGTCCTCGACCCCCGCGACGGAGGCATCGTCTGCGACGAGTACCTGCAGTCGTCCCTCCCCGGCGTCTACGCCGCAGGAGGCGTCGCGCTCTGGCCCAACGGAGTGTTCGAGGGCGACGACACCGTGCGCCTGGAGAACTGGACGAACGCCATGACGCAGGCCACACACGCCGCCGAGAACGCCGTACGGCCCGACCGGCGTCGGCCCTACGAGACTGTGCCCTACTTCTGGAGCGACTGGTACGGCCAGCGGATCCAGTTCGTGGGCACCGCCGACGCGGATGACGTGAGCGTCGTCGGCGGCGGACCGGACGAGGACTCGGATTGCCTCGTCGCCCTCTATCGACGCAGTGACCGGCTCGTCGGCGTCGCGACCCTCAACGAACCCCGCAAGATCATGGAATACCGGAGGATCATCGTCAAGCGTGACCTGTGGTCCGCCACCGAAACTGCGGTCCCGGTCTGAAGGGGGTCCGAAACGGCAGCACGCCGTCGCCTATCGCCCTCGAACCACGTCCTCCCGGCGTCCCCAACCGTCCGCAGAAGCTGAGGAAACAGCAAACCAGAGGCGCTCCTTACAGATCATGCCGCTCACTCCCTCCGATACGGACGAGGCCGACTGGCACACATCCGCCAGGTTGTCCCTGGTAGATCGTTGGTACGGCACCCGGCCTGTTCAAATCGCAGCAGAGAGCTCCACACCGCGTCTGACCAGCGGGCTTGTTCTCCCTGTCGAAGATCCACGCCGTGGATTTTCGACAGGGATTTCTACAAGCCCCGGCCACCAATGCGACCGTTACCTGGAGCACCGAGTTTCACGGCCTGGCGGTGACCGCGCTGCGTCGCGCCGCCCGGCCCATCGACGATGAGCTGCTGTCGCACATCTGGCCCAGCCACCACGCCAACATCAACTTCTACGTAACCCACTCGGTGGACGTCGACGGCGAGTTGGCCAAGCTGGACACCGACGGCTACCGGCCGCTGCGGCTACCCAGGGCCGCCCGCGGCTGATCTGTGCTGTGGCTGCTCGCCGTACAGTCATGGCCAGCGAACTGCACGATGCCTGCACCGGCTGGCTGCGTTCGTTCCTCGACAACGCACGCACCAGCATCGGACCCGGCTCCTTCGTCGTCCGCGGTCGCCGCGGTGGCGGCGATTCCACGACCAAGCCGCGGCGCCGATGACCCGCCTCGCCAACCGCGTCGTGCGCTCTGAACCCGCCCAGGGTCCGCTGCAGCTGCACCGCCTCGACCGCAAGACCGGGATCGCGTGCAACCGGTGCGGTACCCGCAGCCAGACCACGGTAGTTGCCACAGTTGCGGGCCCGGACGACCTCGTTCTCCCGCTCGTATTCGAGGAACTCCACTCACGCTGCAGCGGCGGCGATATCCAGACTTTTCATCCGCGCCCTGCTGGTCATCATCTTGGCGAGCAGCCGGCCGGCGATCGGCAGCCGGGCGAGGCGGATCATCATGGACCGGAGCAGCAACTCGGCGCGGTTGCCTGGGGTGAAGAAACTGCGCTGGCTCACAGCGTTGCCGAGGTGGTGTTCGATGAACGGGCGCAGGTGGTCCTCCCAGTCCTGCAGCGCTCGTGGCACGTCGTGCGGGTGGCGTTCCAGCATGGTGCCGAGCAGGTCCGCCCCGGCCAGGCCGGTGGATGCCCCCATGGCGGAGTAAACGGTCAGGCACCACGCGGCGTCGCCGACGAGCACGACTCGGCCGCGGTGCCAGTGGTCGAGGTGCACCTGCTCGGCGGAGTCGAACAGGTGGTCCGGGGCCTTCTCGAACTGGTCGAGCAGCCAACCGAGCGTGGAGCCGGTGGGCTCGGGGCCGTAGGCGGCGCGCAGCGAGGCGATGGCCGGCCGGGTGAACTCGGCGTCCACGTCGTCGGTGCGGTAGGAGAACAACACCGACGGCGGACGGTCGGCGAACGAGAACACCCACACCGATCGGCCCGCCTCGGCCATGATCAGCCCGTCCTGTGGGCGGTAGCCGGGTACCGGCTCGGGCAGGCCGTACACGGCGATCATGTAGTTCAGCCGACGGATCGGGCTCTGCTCGGGCTCGAACGCAAGCCGGCGCACCGTCGAGCGCAGTCCGTCTGCCCCGACCACCAGGTCGAACCGTTCGACGCTCGTCGTCTCCGTCGTCAGGTCGCGGATCTCTACGTCCACCCCGTCGAGGTACTGGTCCAGCGCGATCGGCACGGTCGAGTACCGGATCTCGACCTCGTCGGGCAGGGCGGTGAAGGCCGCGTCTTCGATGTCGCCCCGCATCACCATTCGAGACCCGCCGAACACATCGGCGTAGCCCAGACCGCGGCGGCGCCGGCCCGTGCGGTCGACGTCGTAGCTCACGCTCTCCGGAGCGAAGCGATTCGGCACCGCATCGGCGAAGCCCAGCCGTTCGGCGGCGGCGAGCCCGGTCCCGAACAGGGCGATGAAGTATCCGCCGCGGCGCCGCTCGGGGGCCTTCTCCAACACCACCACGTCCCAGCCCGCGCGATGCAGTCGCAGCGCGGAGGCGATCCCGCTGATCCCGAGGCCGACCACCAGGGCCCGCTGTCGCGATGTCGTGTTCTTGTCCATGGGACTGCGCTCTGTCATTGCCGTGTCCTTCATCTTGTGGGGGTGGGTCGGCCGTTCAGGAAGCCGAGGATGTGGGGTCGTCGAGGCGGGCGAGGACGTCGAGGAGTGTGGCGTTGACCTCGACGGGATGCTCCTGCTGCCTGCTTGCTGGGCATGGCTGAAACCGTCTGGAAACTGATCGGTTCCCAGACGGGAAAACAGGTCGGCTTCCCGTCGGTGAAGGTGAGGCGAGTGGGTGACGGGACGAGATCTCAGGACTTCGAGATCATCCTGTGGCCCCTTGTGGGCCTACCTCGGTGATCCCCTGGAGGGCCGCTTAGGTGTCCGCGGGGGCCGGCATCCTGTTGATGTCGGCCCCGGCTGCTGCGGAGGCCCCGACCTGGTCGACCGGATCGGTGGCGTGCCGGCCACCCACACACCCGCGGAGTCGGCCGTTCGGCCTTCAGGTGCGCGCGGATGTCTGCAGGAACAGCTCAAGGAGTGCCAGCAGCGTCTCGGGCGCGTCCTCGGTCGGGAAGTGGCCGGCGCCCGGAATCTCGACCACAGGTGCGTCGGGGTAGCTGAGCCTGAACGACGGGATGACGTACTCGGGCAGCAGTGCGGTGTCCCGCATCCCGACCGCCAGCATCGCCGGCACGGCGCGAAGCGCGGCGACGGCTTCCATGGGCAGCGGCCCGGGCGGGGGGCCCTGGGGGCCCTTAAGAACCTGCCGAGGGAAGGCGATGACACCGCGGCACTCCGCCGGGGTCGGGAAGGGGCTGGAGTAGGCGCGGATCCAGGTCGGCGTGGCGATCTCGGGCCGGGCGACATGCTGCAGGTCGATCATCAGGTGGGCGATGGTGTGACCCGCGTTTCCGAGGATCTGATCGAACGAACCGTCCGAGAGCGCCGAGTGGGCCCACTGGAACCACCGGCTCTCGGCGCCGTTGGCCTTCATGAGAGGGGCGATGTCGTCTGCGAGCGGCAGCACGGTGTTCGTGGCGAAGATCCGGGAGATCCGGTCGGGGTGACGCAGCGCGAAGCCGGTGCCGATGGGGCCACCCCAGTCACGGAGCACCAGGGTGATGTCCGTGAGGTCGAGCGTGTCGACGAGCAACGATTCGAGATTCAGGATGTGTTCGCTCGCGTCGTACGTGCGGTCCTGCGGTGTCTCGCTCTTGCCGAAGCCCATGTGGTCGGGAACGACCACGCGATGGTGACGCGACAGCGGCCCGATCAGGTGGCGCCACTCGTAGCCCCAGGTGGGCTCGCCGTGCAGCATGACGATCGTCTGATCGGGCCGTGCGGGGCCCTCGTCGACATAGTGCTGGCGGAAGCCGGCCGCCTGGTTGAAGCGGGCGGGATACGGCCATGTGCCGTCGAACGTCTCGTCAGCAGCAATCACGGGATATCGCGCCTTCCAGGGCGGTGTTGTCCGTACTGACCGCGGTCACGAGGTCCTCCGAAGTATTGGTTCTGAAGCGGCCTTCATCGGCTGGCTCGTTCTTGCGCCGAGCCGCGTGCTATGCACCGAGCGTCATGAGTTCAACCTCCAAGCCGCCTTCGCGGCGTCGCGGTCCTGCGCACCCGGACCAAGCCGGTCCGGTGGGCTCAGTACTGTTGTGTACTGGACAGTCGGAAACCTAGGCGGTTCTGTACTGGGTTGTCAAATACGGGGGGTCGGCTTTACCTTCGGTGTATGGCCAGACCACGAAGCTTTGACCGCGACCACGTCCTGCATGCCGCTGAGCGGCAGTTCCGCGCCTCGGGATACAACGGCACGAGCGTCGACGACATCAGCGCCGCCACCGGCCTGGGCCGCGGCAGCCTCTATGCCGCGTTCGACGGCAAGCACGGTGTGCTGCTGGAGGCGATGGGCGGCTACTTCGCCCGGCTTGGGCAGGGTCCGCCGAAGATGCTCGCCGGACCGGACGAGGGCGCCCTGGAACGACTGCACGCCTACCTGCTCCGTGCCGTCCACGGGGTGTCACTCGACCTCGACGTTCCCCCCGCCTCTGACCGGGCGGGGGCGGCCTGCTTCGCCGCCAAGATGGCCCTGGAGATCGGCGCCTCGGACCCCGAGGTGAAACGCCTGGCCAACGA
>NZ_JBEXXE010000110.1:0-6106 GCF_040630255.1 Streptomyces sp. NPDC005820 | reverse complement strand
CGCGATCTCCGCGAGAGCGTCGTGCTGTTCGGCAACCAGCGCGAGGTCTGGTTCCAGGTCAACCGCGGCCCGGTGGTGGCCGGCCGGTCCAAGCCCCACTTGTGCAGCCAGTCCCCGTGCTCGGGGCTGCCCGGGGCGGGCACGGTCTGCAAGTCCTCGGGCATGGTGATCTCTTCCGGGGCCCACGTGCCGTCGTTGAAGTAGCACGCCCATACGGCCTCGCGGGCGGAGTTGACGACGGTGGCGCCCACGGCCCCGTCATCGGCGAGCGCGCCTTCGTCCACGGCGGTGCGGCCGGCCTCGATGGCCTTGCCGCTGCTGCGGAAACCTGGGTGCTCATGCCGTGCGGGCGGCTTTTGCCGGTCAGGAGGTAGAGCGCCCAGTGGGTGCCGACGGCCTCCGGCCACCGCTTGCGGGCGGCCTGCCGGGTGATCCCGGCGGCTTCGCCCAGCTCCGCGTAGGTGGCGGCAGCCCGGCCCGCGCGAGTGGCGGCGTCGGTGGCCAGTTCGCGCGCAGCGTTGCCGACTTCCGTGGCGACCCCCAGGTACATCAGGTGCACGGCCTTGGCGGCCGCGGAGGTAGGGGCGAGCGCGTTCGGGGTGGCGGGGCCCTCCTGCTCGCTGAGGCCCAGAAAGCTCATACGCCTCTTCGTCTCGCGCCACACCAGGTCACGCACCTGCGCCGGGAAGGCGACTCGATCCTCGATGGCCTCGCTGTCGAGCTCCCACATACCAACCATGCGACATCCATAGGGTACGCAATGGCGTTGCGACAACTAAAGTTTCGGATGGTTGGGGGTCTGGATCGCTGGACTTTATCCACAGGTAAACCGTTTTACGGTTTATGTCCGCTTCCGGATGTGAGGTGCCGGGACGCAGACCGAAAGGGCACGGCCGATGACGCAGACGAAGTTCGACCGGCAGGTTGAGGAGACCGCCGAAGCCCTGATGTTCGGCATCGGCCGGTTCCTGGGCGGCCGGGACATGGACGGCATCAAGCGGACCGACGCCACGTTCTGGCAGCCGGGCACCCGCGTCCTGCCGAAGGTGGAGGGCCGCGTGGCCCGGTCGTCGTACCGGGCCGGATGGCAGCGCCTCACCTTCCGCTTCACCGGCCTCAGTACGGCGGCCGCGGGCGACTGGGGGCTGTGGGAGCACCAAGAGACGGCCCGCACCTGGTGGGAGAACCCGGATGCTGTTCCCGTCGCGGCCCTCCAGACGGGCGGGATTGGCGCGGCTTCCGTCGCGGCCGCCGGCGGCCTGCCGTCATTTACTCGTTCGTCGCAACCGCAACAGCGGCGAACTCGCCTTCTACCGCTGCCACTCGGCCGTCCCGGTGGTGAACAAGGAGTGGGTGGACGTCGCCAGCCCCTCCCGCGGGACTCAGCCTGAACGGCTGGACGCTGTCGGTGGAGGACGGCCACACGCGCTCATCCCCGAGAGACCCGCCGTCGTGCTGCCGGTCGCGGCCCGGGGGAACATGAAACCCCTCCCGCCGCGAGGTCCTGGCGGGGGGAACGGCCTGGCACGCCGGTGACGCGCCCGATCGGATGGCGCGGGTGCTCCCGCCCGGCACCCCGCCCGGTGTGCGGAATACCCGGTAGGGCAGCATCTGCTCAGTTGTCGCCTGCCCTTGAGGGGTCGTCATGCGCTTCACCTGCCTCGTCGCTTCGCCCGCGCTGCTGACCTGCCTGTTCCTGGCGGGCTGTTCGTCCGTCTCGCTGGGTACGTCGGGCCCTTCGTCATCCGGCGCTGCGGCGCCAGCCGCGTCTTCGCCGGGTGCCGCGGGCGGGGCCCGGCCGATAGCGGTGGGGGGCTGGCCCGCAGAAGAAGTACACGGTGCAGCAGCAGCCCGCTGCGGGCAGCTGCCACTACCTGTTTGAGAAGGAGGAGCCGCTGGAGGACCCGCATTGCACGCCGGGCGCGATCTCCCCGGCCGTCACACGGGCGAACCTGAAGTCGACGATCTGCCGCAAGGGCGGCTACACCTCCGGCGTGCGCCCCTCCAGGTACTCATCCAGATCGAGCCGTTCGGCACCGCGGCCGCACTGACCGCGACCGGGCTGCTGCACGCTGGACACCCCTGGCCAGCCATCCATGCCATCCACGCTGCCCGCCCCTCCGCCGCCTTGCCCGTGGGCCGCTTTCTGCTCACCCTCAAGCCCGAGCTGTACGACGGCACCGGTGTTCAGGCTGTCCATCCCGACCAGTAGCGAGGGCTTCGCCTCCTGCCCAGACCACATGGCGATGGCGATCGGGGACGGTCTGCTCGTGCACGCTCCGCGCCCAGGCCCCTTGATCGAGTTAGCGAAGGTCGCCACCGCAGGTGAGGCAACTTCAAGCCTTCTGTGATGGTTGCTCATAGGCTTATCCAGCCATTGAAGCCGAGCAATGCTCGAAACCTGTGGATCGGCCTCGGGTTGGCATGCGAAAGGCGTACCTTCCCGAGTGATCGATTGATGGTCACCGAGTAGACCGGCATTCGCAGCGCCGGCCGGGAAGGCACGCCCGTGCTCAGCGTAGTCAACGAAGACGGCTTCACGCCGAACGGTTCCCTGATCGACGAGATCGTCCGCGAGGCCGCACGGCGGATGCTGGCCGCCGCGCTGGAAGCCGAAGTCAACACGTATATAGCCGAGTTGGCCGACCAGCACGACGACAATGGCCGACGTCTGGTGGTCCGCAACGGCTACCACCAGCCACGTAAGGTCACCACCGCTGCCGGGACGATCGAGGTCAAAGCCCCGCGCGTCAATGACAAGCGAATCGACGAGGCCACGGGTGAGCGCAAGCGGTTCTCCTCGGCGATCCTGCCGCCCTGGGCACGGAAGTCTCCGAAGGTCAGCGAGGTCCTGCCGCTGCTCTACCTCCACGGCCTGTCCTCCGGCGACTTCGTGCCCGCACTCGAGCAGTTCCTCGGCTCCTCGGCGGGCCTGTCCCCGGCCACGGTCACCCGCCTGACCGCGCAGTGGCAGGCCGACCACACCGCCTTCAACGAGCGCGACCTTTCGGCCAGCGACTACGTCTACGTCTGGGCCGACGGCATCTATCTGAAGATCCGCCTGGAGCAGGCCAAGGCCGCGGTACTGGTGTTGATGGGCGTGCGCGCGGACGGCACCAAGGAACTCATCGCCATGGCCGACGGCTACCGCGAATCGTCCGAGTCCTGGGCGAACCTGCTGCGCGATGCTGCACGGCGCGGACTGCGCGCCCCCGTCCTCGCGGTGGGCGACGGCGCCCTCGGGTTCTGGAACGCGGTCAACGAGGTGTTTCCCTCAACTCGCCATCAACGGTGCTGGGTTCACAAGACCGCGAACGTGTTGGACAGCCTTCCGAAGTCGGCCCAGCCTGCGGCGAAGAAGGCCCTCCAGGACATCTACAACGCCGAGGACCGCGAGCACGCGGCCCAGGCCATCACGGCGTTCGCCAAGCAGTACGGTGCGAAGTTCCCCAAGGCCGTCAAGAAGATCACCGACGACGAGGACGCGCTGCTGGCGTTCTACGACTTTCCCGCCGAACACTGGATCCACCTGCGCACCACGAACCCCATCGAGTCCACTTTCGCAACCGTCCGCCTGCGGACCAAAGTCACCAAAGGCGCCGGCTCCCGCGCGGCAGCCCTCGCAATGGTGTTCAAGCTCGTCGAGTCCGCCCAAATCCGCTGGCGGGCCGTGAATGCACCCCACCTCGTCGCCCTGGTCCGTGCCGGAGCCCGCTTCGAACGAGGCCATCTCGTCGAACGCCCCGACGAGGACATCTTCCCCACAGCCGCTTGAACCGATCGCTGGAACGGAACCATGAACGACATTGCTGGGAATGGCGCCTACTTCACCGCATCCATCAACGGTCAGGAATGCCGCGTTGCGTGGTATCCACCTTCTGACCCGCCGCCGGGTACGCCACACGGCGCGGAGGCGGTGTGCGTCGCCGGTGATCGGATCGTCGTGGTCAGCCCAGATGGACAGCGGTGGGGCCTGCCCGGCGGTCGCCCCGAGCGGCATGAGCAGTGGGTCGACACGATGCGCCGCGAGGTCAGTGAGGAAGCCTGCGCCGAGGTGATGGACTGCCGACTCCTCGGGTTCAGCCGGGGCGTCTGCGTGCGAGGCCCGGAGAAAGGGCTGGTACTGGTCCGGTCGATGTGGCGAGCAGAGGTGCGTCTGGCTCCGTGGGACCCACGATTCGAGATGGCCCACCGCCGTCTTCTGCCGGCGGAGGAGGCGTTCCAGTCCCTGGCCATTCCCGACGGCCTCGGCCCTTTCTATCGCCGACTGTTCGCCGAAGCTGCAATCTCCCGCCTCAACATCCACGACCTCTGACCACCAGATCACTCATGCGACAAACACACCGAAAGACCTTGATCCACAGATCTTGACTATTCCTCATTGAAGCCTTGGGGGGCGCGTGAGTTCTGTCAGCCATCCGTCGCGGGCCAAACTGGCCCGGCGGCTGCATCACCAATACGTCGAGCGGCACGTGACTGCTGCGCAGGCCGCGGCTGCTGAGCTAGGAATCGGGCTGGAGGTGGAGTCGATCCGCTCCGCGCTGGCGTACGAGCCAGGCTTCCTTCTCCGACTCTCAGTCAAGATCGGCGCACCGATTAACGTCGCCTTGGTGGCGTTGATCAAGGGAGATCGCGGGGCGTGCACTCCGGGCGGCTGGTTAGAGCCGCTCCCTGACGTGGACTGCACAGGGGTGCATGCGCCCTTGTCAACGCAGTTGGTGCAGTTCAATATATTGATAGCCCTGCTCGTCGGCGTCTTGTGGCTTGTTCTAGCCGGAGAAGGCAACGCCATACCGCGCTGCTCGAAGCCGATATATCCACTTCTAGGTCTGCTGGCCGCCAGCGCGGACGTAGCCCGCCCAACTACCAGGTACACCGAGGCCATCAATCTCAGCCAGCGGGTTTCCCTCCTCGGGCTGCCACTACGGACGTTTGCCCGCAACGCGGCTGCTGACTTCGGTAACCGACGCACGCTCCGCCGCGCACTGGCCATGCATCTCAACCGTGTCGATGCCACCTTCATCCGGGCCGCAGACCAGCTCGCCAGTGATCGCGAGGCCTCCGCTCGGAAGCTCGCCGAACTTGCAGCACTCGCCGCCAACAACATCGCCGCCGGCCGCTTCACCGCCGTACTGCCGCCAACAGCCCTGGCCGAAGAGGCCCCGGTTGAGCCCGACCGGCTCGACGGGCGCCGACTCGCCACCGCCTGCCTGTGGGCGGCGATCGTCACGGCGTCCTTCCTCTCCCTATCCCCATTGGGGGCGCCCGTGGAATTGCTCGTGCCGCTGGCCCTCGTGTGGTTCCCCGTGCTGGTCTACACGCTGCTCGCATTCAGGTACGGGCTGTCGGAGGCAACCCGGCTGACGCGAAGCATCGGCGGCTTCTTCTCCGCGAGCCCGCCTCTGTAGCTCCGGCGATCAACTTGCCCCGCTCAACTCTTTGCGCTGCGCGGCCCACGAATAGGCCACGGGCTGGGATTTCCCGGCCGGCGCTCCCTGCTCCCGTCGCCATGTCCCGCTCGCGGGGCCGTCGACTCGCGGATGTGAGACGGTGGGGCCCCCTGCCCGTCGCACACTCCCGTGGCGACGGGCAGGACCCGCGTCAGCTGCTGTTCAGCGGGCCAGCATGACTGTGATGGGCTGGTCGGGGCACTCGGCGAGGCGCTGCGCGAGGGCGGTCTGTTCAGAGGGGTCGATGGTGAGGCGGTAGCGGGTCTTGTCGGCGACCCAGTCGGTGACGTACTGGCACCAGGAGCCGGCGTACGGCGGGAGCCAGGTGGACGGGTCCTGGTCGGCCTTGGACCGGTTGGAGGCGGCGGACACCGCGATCAGGGCGCGGGAGTCGTCGAGGTCGTTGGTTATCTAGTGCTGTCAAGTTGCGTGCCTGATAGAGATGTTGAGGATGTGCAAGCCACATGAGGTACGTGACCGGACTGCACATCCGGTCGACACAACGCCCGGCGCGACTTAGAAGTCATCTCATTTGGCTGGTTCGGTAGGCCCGTTCATGGTGGGGATCGTTGAGCGGCTGGTGCCGGAGGGCGCGTGGTGATGGCCCCGTACGTCATCGTCCCCGGGCGTCTCCTGGACCGCATCGCCGCGGGCGC
>NZ_JBEXXE010000109.1:0-7059 GCF_040630255.1 Streptomyces sp. NPDC005820 | reverse complement strand
CACCGGATGACGGTGACGACGAGCCGCGGCTGAGGACGGCTTGGCTTCTTTTCCGGTGACCAATATCCTGCGCGAACGACTCAGGCCACCGCCAGCTGCTCCTCCAGGAAGCCGGCCACGGCCGCCGGCGTCGGGTAGTCGTAGAGCAGGACCGGCGGCAGCAGCAGACCGGTCACCTCGCACAGCCGGTTGCGGACCTCCAGGGCCGTGAACGACGAGAAGCCGATGTCGAGGAAATTGTCCTCCGCGGCGATCGACTCGGGCGAGGCGTGCCCGAGGACGTCCGCCGCGTGCTCCCGCACCAGGTCGAGCAACGACGCCTGCGCATCCGCCGGTTCGAGCGCGCCCGGCTCCGGGCGCGGCGCCGCACCGGCGGGCACGTCCACCGCGGGCCACCAGTGGCGCTCGTGCTCGAACGGATACGTCGGCAGGTCCACGACCTGACCGGGCTCCGCGCCGTACCAGGCGTCCCAGCGCACCTCGGCGCCCGCCGCGTGCAGTCGCCCTACGAGCGCGGCCAGCGTCTCCTCCTCCGGCCGGTCCCGGACCAGCGACGGCACCACCAGCGGCGCCGCGTCCACCAGCACCTCCGGCACCATCGATGTGAGCACCGCGTCCGGGCCCACCTCCACGTACGCGCGCACCCCGGCCGCGTCCAGGGACGACACGACGTCGGCGAACCGCACCGGGGACCGCAACTGGCGCACCCAGTACTCCGGCCGCCGCAGCTCCTCGTACGACACCGGCGCGCCCGTCAGATCGGAGACCACGCCGAGCGCGGGCGGGCGGATGTCCAGCGCGGCGACCACCGCGCGGAACGGGTCGAGCGCGCCGTCCATGTGCGGCGAGTGGAACGCGTGGCTGACTCGCAGCGGCTTCGTGCGCCGCCCCCGGTCCGCGAACAGCGCCGCGACCTTCGCGACCGCCTCCGCGTCCCCGGACAGCACCGCCGCGCGCGGGCCGTTGACCGCGGCGAGCGCCACCCGGCCCGCGAGATCGGCCCCGGCGTCGGCCAGCGCGTCGACGACCTCCCGCTCCGCCGCCTCGACGGCCACCATCGCGCCGCCCGACGGCTGCGCCTGCATCAGCCGGCCCCGAGCCGCCACCAGACGTGCCGCGTCCGCCGGCGAGAACACCCCGGCCGCGTACGCCGCCGACACCCCGCCCAGCGAATGCCCCGCCACCTGGTCCGGCGCGCCGACCAGACCGGACAGCAACCGGTACAGGGCGCTCTCCACGGCGAACAGGGCGGGCTGCGCGTACTCCGTGCGTTCCAGGAGCGCCGCCCGCTCGCTTCCCGATTCGGCCCGCAGCAGGTCGTGCAGCGACAGCTCCAGGTGCGGGGCGAACGCCTCGCACACCTCGTCGAGCGCCGCGGCGAACACAGGATGCGCCGCGGCCGCCCCGACGCCCATGCCCGGCCGCTGGCTGCCCTGACCGGTGAACAGGAACGCCATCGGTGTCCGCCCGGCGGCGACGCCGCGCACCGTGTGCCGCGTGGTCCGGCCCGCCGCCAACGCACCCAGCGCGCCCAGCTGTTCGGACCGGGTGCCGGGCAGCACCACCGCCCGGTGCGGGAACGCGGTCCGGCCCAGGGCAAGGGTGCGGCCCACGGCCACCGCGTCCGCGTCGGGCCGCTCGGTCAGCCGGTCCAGGAGCCGGGCGGCCTGCTCGCGCAGCGCTTGTCCGGTGCGGCCCGACAGCGGCCACACCGGGATGGCGTCGGTGCCGTGCGCCTCCGGGACGGCGGGCGCCTCCTCGATGATCACGTGGGCGTTCGTGCCGCTGATGCCGAACGACGACACCCCGGCCCTGCGCGGCCGGTCCGTCGTGGCAGGCCACGGCACGTCCTCGGTGAGCAGTTCCACACCGCCGCGCGCCCAGTCGACCTGCGGCGTCGGCTCCCCCACGTGCAGGGTGCGCGGCAGCACCCCGTGGCGCAGCGCCTGCACCATCTTGATGACACCGGCCACACCCGCCGCGGCCTGTGTGTGACCGATGTTGGACTTCACCGAGCCGAGCCGCAGCGGCCGTTCGGCGTCCCGCCCCGCCCCGTACGCGGACAGCAGCGCGTGCCCCTCGATGGGGTCGCCGAGCCGGGTGCCGGTGCCGTGCGCCTCCACCGCGTCCACGTCGGCGGGGCGCAGCCGCGCGTCGTCGAGCGCGGCCCGGATCACCCGCTCCTGGGCGGGCCCGTTCGGCGCGGTCAGCCCGTTGCTCGCCCCGTCCTGGTTGACGGCCGAACCCCGCAGCACGGCGAGGACCGTGCGGCCGGCGCGCAGCGCGTCCGACAGCCGTTCCAGCAGCACCAGGCCCACCCCTTCGGAGAAGCCCGTGCCGTCGGCGTCCGCCGCGAACGCCTTGCAGCGGCCGTCCGCCGACAGGCCGCGCTGCCGGCTGAACTCCACCAGGAGCACCGGCGTCGCCATCACCGTCACGCCGCCCGCGAGCGCCAGGTCGCACTCGCCGCGGCGCAGCGACTGCGCCGCCAGGTGCATCGCCACCAGCGACGACGAGCACGCCGTGTCGAGGGTGACGGCGGGTCCTTCGAGGCCCAGGTGGTAGGCGATCCGGCCGGAGGCGACGCTGGTCGCGTTGCCGGTCATCAGATGGCCCTCGAATCCCTCGGGGACCCGGTCCGGGGGCGGGACGTACGCCTGCGACACCAGGCCGGCGAAGACCCCGGTGCGGCTGCCGCGCAGTGAGCCCGGCGCGATGCCGGCCCGCTCGAGCGTCTCCCACGCCACTTCGAGGAGCTGCCGGTGCTGCGGGTCGGCGGCCACCGCCTCCCGCGGCCCCATTCCGAAGAACGCGGCGTCGAACCCGGCCGCGTCCCGCAGGTATCCGCCCTCCCGCGTGTACGCGGTGCCGGGCCGGTCGGGGTCCGGGTCGTACAGGTTCTCCAGGTCCCAGCCGCGGTCGTCGGGGAGGGCGCCGATCGCGTCACCGCCGTCCGCGACCAGCCGCCACAGCGCCTGCGGCGAGTCGACACCGCCGGGGAACCGGCAGCCCATCGCCACGATCGCGACCGGCTCGTGCCGCTGGTCCTCCAGTTCCTGGATACGGCGCCTGGCCTGACGCAGATCGGCCGTGGCCCGCTTCAGGTAGTCGCGCAGCCTGTCCTCGTTGCCGCTGTGGCCGTTGTCGCTCATCATTCCTCTCCCATACGTGCCAGGGGGCCTGCACCACACATGGCGAAGGGGCCCGCACTACGCGTCCAACTCCTCGTCGAGCGCCCGGAAAAGCTCCTCGTCCGTGGCCGAGGTGAGGTCCTCGCGCGGCGCGTCACCGGCGGCGGCCTCCCACTGCCGCAGCGCCACTCGCAGCCGCTCGCGGACCGTGGGCAGCTCCGCGCTGTCGGCCGTGACCGAGGCGAGCAGCCGGTCCAGCTCCGCCACCGGGTCTTCGCGCGGCACCAGCAGGTCGAGCAGCCGGCCGGCCAGCGCCGCGGGCGTCGGGAAGTCGAAGGCGAGCGTCGTCGGCAGCCGCAGGCCGGTCGCGGAACCGAGCCGGTTGCGCAGCTCGACCGAGGTCAGCGAGTCGAACCCGATCTCCTTGAAGGCCCGTTCGGCGGCGATGTCGTCGGCCGTGCCGTGCCCGAGCACGGCCGCCACCTGTTGCCGGACGAGCGCGAGCACGGCCTGCTCCCGCTCGGGGCCGCGCAGCGCGGTGAGCCGCGTGCCGAGCGAGGCGGCGTCGCCGCCACCGCGCGCGGCCTGCGCGGCCCGGCGCACCGACGGCGCCTTCACCAGCGACCGCAGGACCGCCGGCAGGTCGCCCGCCGCGGCACGGTCGCGCAGCGCGGACCGGTCCAGCGGCGCCGGGGCGAGCAGCGCGGCATCGGCGTCCAGCGCCGCGTCGAACAGGGCCATGCCCTGCTCGAACGTCATCGGCGCGAGACCACCGCGGGCGATCCGCGCCAGGTCCGTGGCGTCGAGATGCCCGGTCATGCCGCTCGCGTCGCCCCACATGCCCCAGGCCAGCGACGTCGCGGGCAGGCCGAGGGAGCGGCGGTGCCCGGCGAGGGCGTCGAGGAACACGTTGGCCGCCGCGTAGTGGGCCTGCCCGGCGCCGCCGAGGAGCCCGGACATCGACGAGAACAGCACGAACGACGACAGGTCGTGGTCCCGGGTCAACTCGTGCAGATGCCAGGCCGCGTCGGCCTTCGGCCGCAGCACCGACGCCACCTTCGCCTCCGTCAGCGAGCCGAGCACCCCGTCGTCCAGGACACCCGCCGCATGGATCACCGAGGTCAGCGGATGCTCGGCGGGCACCGAGGCGAGCAGCCCGGCGAGGGCGGCACGGTCGGCGACGTCGCACGCCGCCACCCGCACCTCGGCGCCGAACGCCCCCAGTTCAGCGACGAGCTCGGCGGCGCCCGGCGCGTCCGGGCCGCGCCGGCCGGTCAGGAGCAGCCGCCGCACCCCGCGCTCGGTCACCAGATGCCGGGCGAGCGCCGCGCCCAGGGTGCCCGTGCCGCCGGTGATCAGCACGGTGCCGTCGACCGGGTCGGCGGCGGGCAGCGTCAGCACGATCTTCCCGACGTGCCGGGCCTGCGCGAACCAGCGGAACGCCGCCGGTGCCCGCCGCACGTCCCAGGTGGTGACCGGCAGCGGTTCCAGCACCCCCCGCTCGAACAGACCCAGCACCTCGGTCAGCACCTCACCGACAGATCCCGGGTCCATGTCGAGCAGTTCGAACGGCTGGTACGTCACTTCCGGGTGCGCGGAGCCGAGCGCGTCGGCGTCACGCAGATCGGCGATGCCCATCTCGACGAACCGTCCGCCGCGCGGCAGCAGCCGCAGCGAGGCGTCGATGAACTCTCCGGTGAGCGAGTTCAGGACGACATCCACACCGGCGCCGCCGGTCGCGGCGGAGAACGCCGCCTCGAAACCGGTGTCGCGGGAGTTCGCGATCCGCGCGGCGGGCACGCCGAGGGACCGCAGCACACCCCACTTCCCGGGGCTCGCCGTCGTGAACACCTCCGCGCCCAGATGCCGGGCCACCTGCAGCGCGGCCAGCCCGACGCCGCCGGCCGCCGCGTGGATCAGCACCCGTTCCCCGGCGCGCAGCCCGGCCAGCCGCACCAGACCGTAGTACGCCGTGGTGAACACCGCGGGCACGCCCGCGGCCTGCGCGTACGACCAGCCGTCCGGCATCCTCGCGAGCAGCCGCCGGTCGGCGACCGCCACCGGGCCCACCGCACCGGGCACCAGGCCGAACACCCGGTCCCCGACCGCGAGGCCCGTGACCCCGGGCCCGGTCTCCAGGACGGTTCCGGCCGCCTCGGTGCCCAGCGGCGCCCCCACCGGGACCATGCCCAACGCGGTGAGGACGTCACGGAAGTTGAGGCCCGCCGCCCGTACCGCGATCCGCACCTGCCCCGCCGCGAGCGGCACCTCGGCGGCCGGGTGCGGGGCGGCGTGCAGGTCGTCGGGCGAGCCGCCGGGCGTCTCGAGCCGCCACGCCGAACCGTCGCCGGGCACCTCGATCCTGCTGGCCGGCTCCGTCCGCACCAGCCGCGGTACGGACATGTCACCGTCCCGCAGGGCCAGTTGAGGCTCACCTGTGGCGAGCGCGGCGGGCAGCGCACGCAGCGACTCGGCGCTCCCGTCCCATTCCACGACGACGACCCGGCCCGGGTTCTCCGTCGCGGCGGACCGCAGCAGCCCCCAGGCCGGTGCCGCCGCCAGGTCCACGACGTCACCCGGCCGCGCACCGGCCGCCCGGCTCGTCAGCACCACGAGCCGCGCCTGCGGCCGGTCGTCGGCGGCCAGCCACTCCTGGAGCCGGATCAGCAGCGCCCGCACGCCCGCCTCGACGGCCCCCGGCAGCGCCCCGCCGGACTCCGGCGCAGGCCACACCAGCAGATCGACCTCGGCGGCGTCCGCCGCGACGGGCTCGCCGAGCCCGGCCGTGTCCCACACGTTGACGGGTACCGGGTCCAGGACGGTGTACGGCGGCAACGGACCCGCCTCCGCGTCCGGCCGGGACAGCGGCGTCCAGTCAAGCGCGAACAACGCGTCGCCCGGCGCGGACACCGAGGAACGGGCCGGCAGTCGGTCCTGCGCCACCGGGCGCAGCGTCAGCGACTGCGCCGTCAGCACCGGGGCACCCTCCGGATCCGCCACCGACAGGGTCACCGTGTCCTCGCCCGCGCCCCGCGACAGCGACACCCGCAGCGCGGTGGCCCCGACGGCGTGCAGCGCCACCCCGGTCCAGCTGAACGGCAGATGCACGCCCTCACCGAGGAACGAGCCGAGGCCCATCGTGTGCAGCGCCGAGTCCAGCAACGCCGGATGCACCCCGAACCGGGCGGCGTCCGCATGCAGTTCGGGCGCCAGCCGCACCTCCGCGTACACCGTCGCACCGTCGGCGGAGCGCCAGGCCGCGGTGAGATTGCGGAAGGCGGAACCGTAGGCGTAGCCGAGCGCGGCCAGGTCCTCGTACAGGTCCTCGGTGTCGAGCGGCGCCGCATCGGACGGCGGCCAGACGGCTTCGACGCCGGGGTCCTCGTACGGGGTGGCGGGCGCGAGGACGCCCGTCGCGTGCTGCGTCCATCCGCCGCCGTCTCGGCCGTCGAACCCGTCCGAGCCATGGGGGCCGTCGGGACGGGAGTGGACGGTGACCCGGCGCCGCCCGAACTCGTCCGGCCCGTCGACCCCCACCTGTACCCGCACCGCGCCGTCGGCCGCGAACACCAGCGGCGCCTCCAGCGTCAACTCCTCCACCGCGAGCCCGCCCGCCGACTGCCCCGCCTCCAGGGCGAGTTCGAGCAGGGCGGTACCCGGCAGGAGAACCGTGGTGTCGAGACCGTGATCGGCGAGCCACGCATGGGTGCGAGGAGAGATCCGCCCGGTCAGCAGCAGCGCGTCACCCTCCGCCACCGTGGTCACGGCACTGAGGAACGGGTGATCGGCGGCGTCCAGCCCCAGACGCCCCGCGTCACTCTGCGCGGCCGGCCCGTCCAGCCAGTAGCGGCGTTGTTGGTAGGGGTAGGTGGGGAGGTGGTGGGGTGGGGTGGTGGGTTGGGGGTGGTGCCAGTGGGTGGGGTGTCCG
>NZ_JBEXXE010000108.1:0-7073 GCF_040630255.1 Streptomyces sp. NPDC005820 | reverse complement strand
CCTTGACGCCGCAGGTCTTGGCCCAGTTCAGCAGCCGTGTGAGGGCGTGCCGTACCTGGGCGTCGCGGTGATCCCGGGTACCGGACAGGTCGTAGAAGAAGCGGTGGGATCGGCCCCTGGCTGCCGTTCCAGATGCTGGCGATGGGCTGGTTCACGATGGGCGCGGGCCTGCTTCCCGGCCGGGCCCGCCTCGGCGGCCGGGGCGAACTGGCGCTGCTCTCCCTCTACGGCTTCCTCGCCGCCTTCGCCTACGGGACGGCGATGAATCTGGCGGGCTGGCCCTTCATGGGCACGCTGGCCTCGGGCATCGCCTTCGACCCGGACGCGGCGGTCCCGGCCAACCTGGCCCGTTTCGTCGCGTACTGCGTGGCGACCTCGCTGGGCTGGGACCTGGGGAGGGCGGTCGTGACCGTCGTCCTGACGCTGACCGTGGGTCCGGCGGTCCTGCGCGCCCTGCGCCGGGCCACCCGCCGGGCTGCCTTCGAGGCGCCCGTCACATTCGACGCGCCCGCTCCGTGAACCCCCGTACGCCCGCTGTCACACGATCACGCTTGAACGGTGAAGCACCCCACATGACTCACATCACCTACTAACCCCTCTAGTGGTGCATATCGGACGCCATGTCCACGCCATCAGGGCCTCTGACCTGCGCTTTGAGAGCCAGGTCACACAAACGACGTTCGACCCAAGTACGGCCACAACTAGCAAAAGGGGTCTTTGCGGACGGTTTCCGATCCTGCTTCTCTGGATGACGTCGCACGGCGCCGACAAGCCCCCGGGCCTCGGCGCCGACGCATGCAGCCACCTACCGCACCTCACGCGGAGCGGCCACGCACCGCGTGACTCCCGTATGCAGGCGACCACCATGTCCCCGAAGAAAAAGGTTCTCCGTGTCCGTCTCCGTCATCCGCCGCATCGCCAGCCCGAAGAAGGCCATCACCACCGTCGCCCTGGCCGCCGCCACCGCCGGCATCGCCATGACCGCGGCGCCGGCCCACGCGGCCACCGTGACCAGTGCCTCCCAGGCCCAGGCGATCGCGCACAAGATGATCCCGGACGCCGGTCAGTACAACGCCTTCGCCAACATCGTGAAGCACGAGAGCAACTGGAACGTCAGCGCCACCAACTCCTCCTCCGGCGCCTACGGCCTCGTCCAGGCCCTCCCCGGCTCCAAGATGGCCTCGGCCGGCTCCGACTGGAAGACCAGCGCCGCCACCCAGATCAAGTGGGGTCTGGACTACATGAACTCCCGCTACGGCAGCCCGGCCGCCGCCTGGAACTTCTGGCAGGCGAACGGCTGGTACTGAGCCACGCCCACGGCATGACCCCATGAGGCGGCGGTCCCCCATCCCGGGGGCCGCCGCCTTCGCCGTTTCTCCGTACCGGCGTGGTCCACTGAGCCGATGACCACCGAGCCCCCCGCGAAGGACCCCGAGGCACGCGGCGCGCGACTGACTCCCGTCCTGCTCGTCCTGACCGGGGTCAGCGGTCTGATCGACGCGATCAGCTATCTCGGTCTCGGCCATGTCTTCACCGCGAACATGACGGGCAACGTCGTGGTCCTCGGGTTCGCCGCCGCGGGCGCCCCCGGCTTCTCCGCCCGCCACACCGCCACCTCCCTGGCCTTCTTCCTCGCGGGCGCGGCGACGGGCGGCCGGGTCGTACGGCGGGTCGGCGACGGCTCCCGGCGCGCCCGGGCCCGGGTCACGTTCGCCACCGAGGCCGTCCTGCTGTCCGCCGCCGCGGCCGTCGCCCACGTCACCGCCGAGCACGGCCGGATCAGGATCTACGTGGTCATCGCCCTCACCGCGTTCGCGATGGGCCTGCGCAACGCGATCGTCCAGAAACTCGCCGTACCCGCCCTCTCCACGACCACCGTGCTGACCATGACCCTGACCGGCCTGGCCTCCGACTCGCACGCGGGCGGCGGCTCGGGCAGCCACTCCTTCCGTCGTACGGCGGCCGTGATCGCGATGTTCGCCGGAGCGGTCCTGGGCGCGGCCCTGGTCCTGCACCACGACATCGCCCTCCCCCTCCTCGTCGCGGCGGCGACCTCGGCGGTGCTGGCACTGGCGGCCTCGGGCAGGGGGTGAGCCGCCCGCCCCGCGGGAGCTGTCCGGTCTCGTGACCCCGCCCCGCGGGACCTATCCGGTCTTGTGACGCTGATAGTGGCGGGCGACCCGCATCCGGTTGCCGCAGCGGGTGGCCGAGCACCAGCGGCGGCGCGGATGGGTGGGCAGGAAGAGCATCACGCAGTCGTCGGCCTCGCACTTCCGGATCCCGGTGACGGCCGGATCGGCCAGCAGGTGGGCGGCGGCCTCGGCGAGACACGCGGCCAGCCGGACGCCCGGTGCGCCGTCGCGGCGGCGGCCGACGGCCACGGCCGCCCCGTCCCACACCAGTTCATCGATCGCGGGCGCGGCCCGTTGCGCCCGGTTGAGCGCCTCCAGGTCGGCGGACGGGGGCCGCTCCCCCCGCCGGACGTGATCCAGGGCCCGGGCGACGGGCTCCCGTACACCGCGCACGGCGTCCAGATCCGCGGCCCCCACCTCCGCAGGCACCGCCTCGGGGAGCCGGTCGGCCTCGAGTTCCCACCAGGCCAGCAGGTCGCGCGGGGTCGTCAGCAGATCACCCGCGGCCGACAGCGTGTTGACGAGGTCCAGCGCGAGCGGTTCGCCGGTGAGCGGCACGAGATCACTCATACCGCTAATGCTACATCGACAGATTGACCCGTTAGCCGATCCGGCGGTACGGTCCCTTCATGTACCTAACGCATGAACCGGCAATGGAAGGATTAGCAATGCTCGCCTCTCCCGCCCGCACCCTCCACCGCCACCTCGACGTCGACGGCGTTCGCGTCTTCTACCGGGAATCCCTCCCCGACGACCCCGACGCGCCCGCACTCCTGCTCCTGCACGGCTTCCCCTCCGCCTCCCACCAGTTCCGCCGCCTCATCGACGTGCTCGGCGGGCGCTACCGGCTGATCGCCCCGGACTACCCCGGCTTCGGCCACACGGAGACCCCCGAGGGCTTCACCCACTCCTTCGACCGGCTGGCCGACGTCACGGAGGGCTTCCTCCAGCGCCTGGGTCTGGACCGCTTCGTGATGTACGTCTTCGACTTCGGCGCCCCCGTCGGCTTCCGCATCGCCGAACGCCACCCGGACTGGATCGCCGGCCTGGTCGTACAGAACGGCAACGCCTACGAGGACGGCCTCTCGGACGCGGCCCGCGACCTGATCGCCCTGACCCCCGAGACCCCGGGCGCCGAGAACGCCGTACGGGACCTGCTCACCCTCGCCGGCACGCGCGGCCAGTACGAGACCGGCGTGCCCGACCCCGAGCTGATCGCCCCGGAGGGCTGGACCCTCGACCAGCACTTCCTGGACCTGCCGGGCCGCAAGGAGGCCCAGAGCGCGCTGCTCTTCGACTACCGCTCCAACGTCGAGCGGTACGACCGCTGGCAGGCATGGCTGCGCAAGCACACTCCGCCCACGCTGATCGTCTGGGGCCGTCACGACCCCTTCTTCGCCGAGGCCGGGGCCCGCGCCTACCTGCGCGACCTGCCCGACGCCGAACCGCACCTGTTCGACACCGGGCACTTCGCGCTCGAAACGCATCTGCCGGAGATCGCCCCGCTGATCGCGGACTTCCTGGACCGGGTCAGCCGGCGCTGACGCGCAGCTCCTTCACCCCGTTGATCCAGGCCGACCGCAGCCGGCGCGGATCCTCGACGAGCCGCAGGCCCGGCAGGGCGTCGGCGACGGCGTTGAAGATCAGATCGATCTCCAGGACGGCGAGCGACTTGCCGAGGCAGAAGTGCGGCCCACCGCCCCCGAACCCGAGATGGGGATTGGGATCCCTCAGCACATCGAACTCGTCGGGCCGGTCGAACACCTCGGGGTCGTGATTGGCGGAGGCGTAGAAGATCCCGACCCGGTCGCCCTTCCTGATCTGCTTGCCGCCGAGTTCGGTGTCCTGGGTGGCGGTGCGCTGGAAGGAGACGACGGGGGTGGCCCAGCGCACGATCTCCTCGGCGGCGGTCTCGGGGCGACGCTCCTTGTAGAGCTCCCACTGCTCGGGATGGGTGAGCAAGGCGTGCATCCCGTGCGTGATGGCATTGCGGGTCGTCTCGTTCCCGGCGACGGCCAGCATGAGCACGAAGAAGCCGAACTCGTCGGAGTTCAGATTCCCCTCGTCCTCGGCGGCCACGAGCGTCGACACGATGTCATGGGCGGGACACCGCTTCCGTTCGGCGGCCATGTTCATGGCGTACGAGATCAGCTCGGCGGCGGACTGCTGGCCGACCTCGGCGGTGATGGCGTACTCGGGATCGTCGTACGCGATCATCTTGTTGGACCACTCGAAGATCTTGGCCCGGTCGTCCTGGGGGATGCCGATCAGCTCGGCGATGGCCTGCAGGGGCAGCTCACAGGCGACGGAGGTGACGAAGTCGAAGGGGCCGTCGTGCGCACGGGCGCCCTCGGCGATGTCCCGCGCCCGCTGCCGCAGCCGCTCCTCCAGCCCCCTGATGGCCCGGGGGGTGAACCCGCGCTGCACGATCTGCCGTACGCGCGTGTGCTCGGGCGGATCCATGTTGAGCATGATGAACCGCTGGGCGTCGATCGACTCCCGCTGGATGTGCTCGTTGAAGCGGATGATCGCGGTGTTGAGATAGGAGGAGAAGATCTCGGGGTGCGTGGACACGTACTTCACGTCCGCGTGCCGGGTGACGGCCCAGTACCCCTCATCCTGGAAACCGGCGACATTGCCCGACTGCGGGATCCAGCGGACCGGTTCGGCACGGCGCAGCTCGGTGAACTCCGGTAGGGGCACACGGTGTTGCAGCAGGTCGGGGTCGGTGAAGTCGAACCCGTCGGGAAGCGCTGGACAGGGCATCGGCAGCTCCAGCCAGAGGGCAGCTTTTCTGACGGTTCATCAGAAACAGATTGCCGCGACGGTAGTTCAGACCATCGAAGGCTGCAAGACCCTTGCGGTGACGCACATCACGTCCGCAGACTGCTCGGAAGAACTAGAACACGTACTAGTTCCTCGGAGGAGGATCCGCACCCATGGCCGCCGAACCCGTGATCGTGGAAGCAGTCCGCACCCCCATCGGCAAGCGCGGCGGCGCGCTGGCCAACCTTCACCCCGCCTACCTCCTGGGCGAGACCTACCGTGAGCTCCTCGGCCGCACCGGCATCCCCGCCGACGCGGTCGAACAGATCGTCGGCGGCACGGTGACCCACGCCGGCGAACAGTCCATGAACCCGGCCCGCACGGCCTGGCTGACCATGGGCCTGCCCTACGAGACCCCGGCCACGACGGTCGACTGCCAGTGCGGCTCCTCGCAGCAGGCGTCGCACATGACGGCGAACATGATCGCGGCAGGCGTCATCGACGTCGGCATCAGCTGCGGCGTCGAAGCCATGTCCCGGGTCCCGCTCGGCTCGGGCTCGAAGCACGGCCCGGGAAAGCCGTTCCCGGAGGAGTGGAACGTAGACCTGCCGAACCAGTTCGAGGCGGCGGAACGCATCGCGCGCCACCGGGGCCTGACGAGGGAGGACGTCGACGCCCTGGGCCTGCTGTCGCAACAGCGAGCCGCCGTGGCCTGGTCGGAGGAACGCTTCAAGAAGGAGACGTTCGCGGTCCAGGTCCCCACCACCGAGGAGGAACAGGCGTCCGGCCAGGGCATGTGGCGCCTGGTCGACCGGGACGAGGGCCTACGGGACACCACGACCGAAGCCCTGGCCGGCCTCAAACCCATCATGCCCACCGCCGTCCACACGGCCGGCAACTCCTCCCAGATCAGCGACGGCGCGTCGGCGATCATGTGGGCGTCGAAACGGATGGCGAGGGCCCTGAAACTGAAGCCGAGGGCCCGGATAGTCGCCCAGACCCTGGTCGGCGCGGACCCGCACTACCACCTGGACGGCCCGATCGACGCGACGAGGGCGGTCCTCGGCAAGGCGGGCATGTCCCTGAAGGACATCGACCTGGTCGAGATCAACGAGGCGTTCGCGTCGGTGGTGCTGTCCTGGGCCAAGGTCTTCGACCAGAACCTCGACAAGGTCAACGTCAACGGCGGCGCGATCGCCCTGGGTCACCCGGTCGGCTCGACGGGCGCCCGCCTGATCACCACGGCCCTGCACGAACTGGAGCGCACGGACAAGGAGTTCGCGCTCATCACGATGTGCGCGGGGGGTGCGCTGGCGACGGGAACGATCATTCAGCGGCTGTAGTCCAGGCGAGGAAGGCCGAGAACGCGGCGGGCCGGAGCGCGAGGATCGGTCCCGCCGGGTTCTTGGAGTCACGGACGGCGACGGTGGAGGGGGTCTCGGCGATCTCGACACAATCACCGCCCTGGTCACCGCTGTAGGACGACTTACGCCAGGTGGTCTCCATAGCGCTCCTCCATCACCCGTCGGATCAGCTCCGCCGAATCCCTGAGCGAGAGTGCGGCGGCCCGTAGATGCAATCTCCACGACGCCACCCACACTGTCCCACCACGAAGAATCAGCCGCCGATGGGACACCTGGTTAGACCAAACCCGGAAAGGCCGCCTGAAGTGGAGGGGAAGATTACCCTCCCATCCCGCCGAATCCGATTGCATACGCCTCATTCTCCAAACGGATTTGAAACAGCTACTCCATCCGATACCAGGTGGCTCGGGCCTGCACTGACGGCGGAGAAGCCTTGATTTGGGCCAGCCCCCACGCAGTGTAGTCACCTATACCTGAGGAACCGCACCCTTTCATTGAACGCGCAAGCGATACTGGATCATCGACATCATCCAGGTTGAAGTAGATTTGCACGCCGCTCTTCGCATCGATGGCTTCCTGGAAGGCCTTCGTCCAGTTCTGACTGTCGGGCCAGTCCGTATACATCTTGACCCCGATCCGATCAGCGGAATCAGCAAGCACAAACGGATTGTCTGCAGTCTCAGTGAAGCCCAAAGCGATGGACGGTGGGCATTCATTGAGGTCTTTCAGCGTTGCCGCTCCAGGGTGAGGACCGCTGCTGCGATTGACGTCATTCGATTCGGGCTGCATCGGGCTCTGCGGAAGATCCGCC
>NZ_JBEXXE010000107.1:0-7221 GCF_040630255.1 Streptomyces sp. NPDC005820 | reverse complement strand
GGGCGTCGACGCGGAGCGTCGGCAACCGACGACAACGCCGCAGATGGGCGTGCCAGGCCCCGCGTCTGCGGCATGATCCGCCGGACAGGCCCTAGGGCGCGCCGTGTCCCGCGAGAGCCTCGACTCCGCGCTACGGCCCCCGTCGCCCCGGCGGGGGTGGGTGTGGTGGCTGCCGCTGATCGCGGTGGCCGTGGACGTCCTCGTGGAGGTGATCGTCCGGGGCCGGGAGCCGGTGAGCTTCATCCTCATCGCCGTACCGCCGCTCGCCGCCGCGACGCGCGGCCCGCGCGGCACCGCGCTGTCGACCGTGGTCTGTCTGGGCCTGCAGATGTGGATGGCGGCCCGGCGCCCCGGCCACTTCGCGGAGCAGCACCATGTCGCCGTGTACGTCGGCACGTTCCTGATCGGCGTCGCCAGTGTCGGGCTGGCCTGGCAGCGGGAGCGGACCCGGCGGCATCTGATCCGGGCCCACTCGGTGGCGGAGGCCATGCAGCGGACCCTGCTGCGGCCGGTGCCGCGCCGGCTCGGTCCCGTGCACGCCGCCGGGTTCTACGAGGCCGGGGAGGGCGGCACGCTGGTCGGCGGGGATCTGTACGACGTGTGCGAGACGCCGTTCGGGGTGCGGGCGATCATCGGTGACGTCCGGGGCAAGGGGCTGGGCGCGGTGCAGACGGTGGCGGCGGTGCTGGGCAGTTTCCGGGTGTCGGCGCACGAGTGGCGGAGCCTGAGCCGACTGGCCGAGCGGCTGGAGCTCAGCATCGCCCGCAACAGCCCGGCCGGTGAGGAGGGCGACCCCGAGCTGTTCGTGACCGCGCTGGTGCTGGAGTTCCCGCCGGGCGGCGGTGAGGTGCGGATCGTCGACCGCGGGCATCCGTCCCCGCTGGTGGTCGGCGCGCGGGAGGCCCGCCGGCTGGTCACGGCGCCGGGGCTGCCGCTGGGCCTGGGCGCCCTGGCGGCGGGCGGGGCCGAGACGACCGTGCATCCGCTGGGGCCCGGCGAGGTGCTGGTCGTGCACACGGACGGGGTGAGCGAGGCGCGTGACGCGGCCGGTGTCTTCTATCCGGTCCTGCAACGGCTCGGCGAGCGCTTCCGCGGGGAGTGTGCCCCGGACCCGGAGGCGGTGGTGTCGTTCGTGCGGTCCGACTCGGCACGCTGGTCGGCGAGCACCGACAACGACGACCGGGCCGTCCTCGCCCTCCGTCTGGACCCCGCCGGGGCGGGTAGGGACACCGGGGAACCCACCCGTCGAGGCGCCGCCGGGCGTCCCTCCCCCGGCTCAGATCCCGGCCGCCGCCCGCCGGATCGCCTCCAGTGAGCGCGCCACCTCCTCGTCCGTGGTGGACCAGTTGCTCACCGAGATGCGCAGGACGTGCCGCCCGCGCCACCGGGAGCCGCTGATCCAGGTCGTGCCGTCGGCGAGCAGCCGGTCGATCACCCGGTCGGTGCGGCGGTCGTCGCCGAACTCGGCGCAGACCTGGGTGAAGACGACGTCGTTGAGGACGCTCGCGCCGTCGATCGCGGCGATGCCGGTGGCGAACGCCGCGGCATGCCCGCACAGCCGTTCGACGAGGGCGGCCACGCCGGACCGGCCGAGGGAGCGGAGCACGGCCCACACGGGGAAGGCCCGCCCGCGCCGGGAGAGCTCGGGGACCTTGTCGACGGGGTCGCCCTGTGCGTCGTGGATGAGGTAGGCGCCGCGCAGCCCCATCGCCGCCCGGAGCACGGACGGGTCGCGTACGACGGCGAGACCGCAGTCGTAGGCGACGTTGAGGGTCTTGTGGGCGTCCGTCGCCCAGGAGTCGGCCTCCGCGCAGCCCGCCGTGAGGTGCGCGTACGCCGGGGAGGCGGCGGCCCACAGCCCGAAGGCCCCGTCGACGTGCACCCAGGCACCGGCCTCACGGGCGACCCGGACCGCCTCACCGAAGGGGTCGAAGGCGCCGGAGTGGATGTCACCCGCCTGGAGAACCACGATCCTGGGACCGGGCCCGGTCGCCAGAGTGTGCCGGAGGGACTCGGGGTCGATCCGGCCCTGGTCGTCCGCGGCCACCAGGTCGGGTGCGCCGAGCCCGAGGTAGCGCAGTGCGAGGTCGACGGCCATGTGCCGGTCCGCGCCGGCGACGACCTGGACGGCCGGTCCGCCCGTGAGTCCGTCACGGGCGACGTCGTGTCCCGCGCGGCGCAGCACCTCGTCGCGGGCGGCGGCGAGGCAGGTGAAGTTCGCCATCGTGGCGCCGGTGGTGAAGCCGACGGCGCTCGCGCCCGGCAGGCCGAGCAGGTCGAGCAGCCAGGCGCCGGCGATCTCCTCCGCCGCCGCGTACGCGGGGGACGCGGCCCGCATCACACAGTTCTGGTCCCAGGCGCTGACCAGCCAGTCGGCGGCCAGCGCGGCCGGTTCGGTGCCGCCGACGACGAAGCCGTAGAAACGGCCGCCGGGAAAGGCGGTGAGTCCCGGCTCGCAGGCCGTGGCCAGCAGGTCGACGACCTCGGCGGGCGGGCTGGGTCCGTCGGGCAGCTCTGCGCCGAGCGCGCGCACGATCGCGTCGACCGAGGCGCGGGCGGGGACCGGACGGTCGGACAGGCCGGCCAGCCAGCGGACGGCGTGCTCGTGTGCCCGTCGCAGCGCCGTCTCGCGCGCGTCCATACCTCGGACTATGGAGCAGCGGTCGGATCGGTGCAAGCCACGCCCTCCCGCGCTCACGCCTTCGTGGGCACCGGCTGCCGCAGCAGATGGCCGGCCGCGAGCGCGACGAGCACGGCCATGGACGCGATGAACACCAGCCCGGCGCCCTCCAGCCCGATCGAGACCGTCAGCACGCCCACCCCGATGACCGGCACCGAGATTCCGGCGTACGCCACCACGAACAGCGTGGAGATGACCGCCGCGCGCTGCTCCGCGGGCGACGCCCCGGCCACCGCGGACAGCGCCCCGCGGAACGCCAGCCCCTGCCCGAACCCGCCGACGACCGCGCTCAGCACGATCAGCGCCAGCAGGTCCCAGCGCAGGGCGCCCGCGAGCAGGGCCAGCCCGGCCAGGAGCACGACGCAGCCGATCGGCAGCGACCGCCCCACCCCGACCCGGCCGACGGCCAGTTGTCCGGCGGTCGAGGCGAAGAAGGCCAGGGCGACGACCGCCCCGCTCACGGCGTGATCGTGCACGTCCAGGGACTCGGCGAGGAACGCCGGGCTGACCGAGGTGAACACCCCGAACAGCGCGAACCCGGCGAAGGAGGCGATCGCCGCGGGCACGAACACCGGCCGGACCCGCCGGGGCAGTCCGGGCCGCTGCGGTCGTACGGTGCTCAGCGGGCGTGGCTCGCGCACGGTCTCCGGAAGCCGCACCAGGACGACGGCCGAGGCGGCCACCAGCACGAGGTGCACGGCGAAGGGCAGATACAGCGGCCGGGCCGCGTACTCGGCGAGCACCCCGGCGAGCAGGGGACCGCAGCCGAGCCCGCCCATGTTGGCGGCCGTCGCCACGAACGTGGCCCGCGAGGAGCCGCCGCGCGGCGCCAGATCCATCACGTACGCCGTGGCGGCCCCGGTGAACAGGCCGGCGGAGAAGCCCGACAGCAGCCGCCCCGTGTACAGGGCGCCCAGCCCACCGGCGAGCAGGAAGCACACCGCGCTCGCCGCCGCGCAGCCCAGGCCCGCCAGCAGGACCGGGCGTCTGCCGACGGCGTCCGAGGCGTTGCCCGTCAGCAGCAGGACGCCGATGACCCCGAAGGCGTACACGGCGTAGACGACGGTGACGGTCAGCTCGGAGAACCCGAACTTCTCCTGATAGAGCGGGTAGAGGGGGGTCGGCAGCGTGGTGCCGGCCATGCAGACGGCGAACACCGCCCCGCTGAGCAGACACGGACCCCACCCTCGGCGATTACCGTCCACCCGCCGACGGTAACCCGGGGGACCGCCCAGGCCCTGGCCGACGTGCCGGGGCGGTCCCGCCCCTCGGCCCTCCCCTCCGCACCATTGAATGTTTGATTCAGCGACTCTAGCCTCATTCGGTGACTTCAATCACCTTGTCTCCCCCACGCCCCCGCAGACCCCGGCACCGGGGCCGAGCCCTGCTCCTGGCGCTGACCCTGCCGCTGGCCGCCCTGCTCCCCGCCGTCCCCTCGGCCGCCGCCACCCCGGCTCCCCAGGTCTGGCCGACGCCCCGCCACCTGGAGACCACGGGCCGGGGGATCACCGTCCCCGACCGTGTGGTCGAGGTCGTGGGCCCGCGCACCGACCCCTCCGCCCGCAAGGTGGTCGAGGCCGCCCTGCGCGCCGCCGGGGCCGACCGGATCGTCACCGTCACCGCCGGCGACCGTCCGCCGCCCACCGCCGAGCTGACCGTCACCGTCGGCGGGCCGGACGAAAACCCCGCCGCCGAAGGGGTGTTGAAGAAGCTGGGTGTCGCATCCCCGGCCGGGCTGCCCGCCGAGGGATACGTCCTGGCCTCCGGCCGCCACGCCGGACGCGCCCTGCTCACCCTCTCGGGGGTCGACACCACCGGCACCTTCTACGCCGCCCAGACCCTCCGCCAGCTCCTGACCGGCCCACGGCTGCCCGAGGTGACGGTCCGCGACTGGCCGACGGCCCGGCTGCGCGGGGTGGTCGAGGGCTTCTACGGCACTCCCTGGTCGCACGCCGAGCGGCTGAGCCAGCTGGACTTCTACGGCCGCACCAAGCAGAACGTGTACGTCTACTCCCCCAAGGACGACGCGTATCTGCGGGAGCGCTGGCGGGACGCGTACCCGGCCGCCGAGCTGAACCGGCTGCGCGAACTCGTCGACCGGGCCGACGCCGACCACGTCCGCCTCACCTACGCCCTCTCCCCCGGTCTGTCGGTCTGCTACTCCTCGGCGTCCGACAGCGCCGCGCTGGTCCGCAAGTTCGCCTCGCTGTACGACATCGGCGTGCGCTCCTTCGCGGTCCCGCTCGACGACATCAGCTACACGAAGTGGAACTGCCCCGCGGACGAGGAGGAGTTCGGCAGCGGGGGCGGCGCGGCCGGTTCCGCCCAGGCCCGGCTGCTGAACCGGGTGTGGCAGGACTTCTCCGCCGGCCGCACCGGCCTCCGGCCGCTGGAGACGGTCCCCACCGAGTACTCCGACCTCGCCGACTCCCCGTACAAGAAGGCCCTGCGCGAGCGGCTGGACCCGGACGTGGTCGTCGAGTGGACGGGGGTCGGGGTGATCGCGCCGACGATCACCGCGGCACAGGTACGGCAGGCCCGGGAGGTGTACGGCCATCCGATCCTGGTCTGGGACAACTACCCGGTCAACGACTACACCACCAGCCGTCTGCTCCTCGGCCCCTACACGGGCCGGGAGGCGGACGTGGCGCGCGAGGCCGTCGGCGTCACCGCCAACCCGATGGTCCAGGGCGAGGCGAGCCGGCTCGCGCTGTTCACCTCGGCCGCCTACCTGTGGAACCCGGACGGCTACGATCCCGGTACGGCCTTTGCGGCCTCGGTCCGTGATCTCGCGGGCCCGGCGACCGGAGCCGCGCCATGGCTGCGGATCCTCGCCGAGAACTCCCGCTCCTCCCCGCTGGACGCCACCGAGTCCCCCACCCTCACCCGGCTCATCGCCGCCTTCCGCACGGCGTACGGGACCGGCAGCGGCCTCGGCCGCGCGACGGCCGCACTGCGCGCGTACTTCACCGACATGGCCGCCACCCCCGCCCAGTTGCGCGCCCGCCTCGCCAACCCCGCCTTCCTGAGCGAGACTTCGGCCTGGCTGGACAAGCTGGGCGCCTACGGAACCGCCGGGCTGACCGCCGTGGACCTGCTGCTGGCCGGCCGGCGCGGCGACACCGAGGCCGTGGCGGCGCACTGGAACCGGCTGCGCGGCGAGCGCAGGGCGCTGGACGCGGTCCCGCAGCAGATCTCGCCGGGCGTGATGGACCGGTTCCTCTACACGACGGCGATCGAGAACGCCCCCGACCCCGGTGTGGACCCGTCCTTCTCGCCCGGCTCCGTCTCCCTGAAGCCCGGGGCGAGCGCCACGGTCGCCCTCGCCTTCAGCGACGCCCGCTCCACCACCGCGCGGTCCGTCGACTGGACGCTCGCCGTGCCCGCCGGGGTCACCGCGTCCCCGGCCGGCGGCACGGTCGATGTCCCGGCGGGCGGCAGCGCCACCGTCACCGTGACCCTCACGGCGGCCCCGGGCGCCTCGGCGGGCGTCCGTTCGGTCGTGGTGTCGGGCGGCTCGGGGGTGCTCACCCGGGCGATCCCCGTCCGGGTGGCCGACGGCACGGGGACCCCACGGGCGCTGACGGCGAACTTCAGCGGCGCGTCGGTCAGTTCGGTGGACACGGTGTCCGGTGCGCGTACCGAGATCGAGGTCGGCGCCCACCCCGGCGAGGTGGTCGTGAGCGCCGACGGGCGGACCGCGTACGCCGCGAACCAGGGGTCGGACACGGTCAGTGTGATCGACGTGCCCGGCGGGACGGTCACCGGCACGGTCGCGGTGGGCCGCGTCCCCTCCGGGCTCGCCCTCACGCCCGACGGCACCACGCTCTGGGTCGCGAACTACACGGACGACACCGTGCAGCCCGTCGACACCGCGACCCTCAGCGCGGGCCCCCCGATCGCTGTGGGCGACGGCCCCGAGAACATGGCCGTCACGCCCGACGGACGCACCCTGTACGTGGCGGACATCCACGACGCCACGGTCACCCCGGTCGATCTGACGACCCGTACCGCAGGGCCCGCGGTCCCGGTCGGCCCGGCCCCGTTCAACGTGGTCGCGGCGCCCGACGGGCGGACGGTGTACGTGTCCGACTCGGGCGGTTCGACGGTCACCCCGATCGACACCGCGACCAACAGCACCGAGCCGACCCTCCTGGTCGACGGCCAGGCCTACGGCTTGGCGCTCTCACCCGACGGCCGCACCCTGTGGGTCAGCCCGAGCAACGGCGATACGGTGACGCCCGTCGACACGGTGACCGGCGCCCCGGGCACCCCGGTGACCGTCGGCAGGTCGGCCTTCGACATCGGCCTGAACTGGAACGGCACCACGGCCTACGTCACGACGGCCGACGGCAACGCCCTCGTCCCCGTCGACGTGGCGACAGGACGCACCGGAACCCCCTTCACCACCGGCGCCTATCCCCTGGCGGTGGCCCTGACCCCCTAGGGCCTGTCGTTTGGATCAGGCCGCAGATGCGCGTGCCAGCCCCCGCTCACCGGCACCGAACAGACCCGTCGATGTCCTGCGACCTGATCCAAAC
>NZ_JBEXXE010000106.1:0-7890 GCF_040630255.1 Streptomyces sp. NPDC005820 | reverse complement strand
CCGTCGTCGGGGCCGAGGCCCGACATCGCCTCGGCGGCGGTGCCGTAGGCCGCGGTGTAGTTCATCAGCTCGCGCAGCTGGGACAGGGTGGAGGATTCCTGCCGACGGGCAGGAACCACCCCCCCGCGTGTTCTGTGCTGTCGTTGCTTTGTGTGCGCTACCGGCGCCGGCGCGCCTCCTCAGGAGCCACCAGTGTCCGGGTGAGCGGAATCCGCGACAGGGCGAAGACCCCGGCGGCCATCAGCGTCACACCGCACAGCTGGGGCAGCAGCCACCACCCGGAGCGGACGACCTCCTCGTACAGCGTGATGCCGAGGACGAGGCTCACCGTCGCGTCGCCGAGGGTGAGCGCGGGCTGCGAAGCGACCAGGGGGCCGGCCTGCATCGCGTTCTCCAGCAGGAACAGCGCGCACACGCCGGTCGCGGCGAACGCGTACGTCTGCCAGGCGGAGAGGAAACCCACCAGCCCCTGCTCGTCGAGGATGTGGGTGGAGGACTTCATCAGCGCGGCGGTCACCGCGTAACTGATCGCCGTCGCCGCACCCAGGCAGGCCGCCCGGGCGCGGCCCTCCGGGCGTCGCAGGGCCGCGAGGGCGAGGACGACGACCGTCCCCATGCACACGGCGAGAGCGGGGATCCAGCGGTCCAGCGGCACATGGGTGCGGTTGCCGGTGGGGGAGGCGGCGGCGAGTGCGACCGCGAGGCCGGCCACCACCGTGACCACCGCGAGCCAGCCCCTGCCCGGCAGATGCCGGTGCATCAGTACGGAGGCGGCGATGAGGGTGAGGGGCAGCTCCAGCACGAACAGGGGCTGCACGATCGTCAGCGGCCCCGTGGCCAGTGCCACCGCCTGGCAGACGGCGGCGGCGATCACCGCGACCATGCCGGCCAGCCAGACGGGCCGACGCAGCAGATCGAGCATCAGCCCGGCCCGCAACCCCGAGGAGCGCGGCACGCTGAGAGCCGCCTTGCGCTGCAGCACCGTCGCGAGCGCGTTGCTCAGGGCCGCACAGATCGCGAAGACGACGGGGAACGCGGTGTGCAGTGCGGCCACCTCCGTGATCGCGGGCATGAGACGCCGACTGTGCTTGCTCCTGTCATGGTCGCCCGGACGGGACGCGGCCGCGATCGCAGTCTGCGACGCAGCACGGTCGATCACCGCCCCCTCCGCCCCGCCCCGAGTCCCGGCGGCGCGCGGCGAAGCGTGAGACAGTCGTAGGAAGCGCCGGAGTCGGCGCTGCTCGGGTGGACGCGTCCGGGCGCCGGCCACCGCCCGGGACCGTACGCCCACGGCACCGCAGCGGAGGGATCCATCATGTCCGAGTCGAGTGACGCGGCGCAGGCCGACCGGGCCCTGAAGGCCAAGCATCGCGCCCTGTGGGCGCTGGGCGACTATCCCCTCGTCGCCACGGACGTCGTCCCGGACCTGGGACCCGTGCTCGTGCGCGAGAGCGGCGTCCGGCCGGGGACCCGGGTGCTCGATGTCGCGGCCGGTTCTGGGAACGCCGCCATCCCCGCCGCCCTCGTGGGGGCCGAGGTCGTGGCCGTGGACCTGACCCCGGAACTGCTCGAGGCCGGACGACACCTCGCCGAGGAGCGGGGCGCCGAGCTGGAATGGCGCGAGGGCGACGCCGAGCAACTGCCCTTCCCGGCCGCGGACTTCGACACCGTGGTGTCCTGCGTCGGAGTCATGTTCACCCCGCACCACCAGCAGGCGGCGGACGAACTGGTCCGCGTGTGCCGCCCGGGCGGGACGATCGGCCTGATCAACTGGACTCCCGAAGGGTTCGTCGGGCAGATGTTCACCGCCATGCGCCCGTACGCGCCACCGCCACCGCCCGGCGCGCAGCCGGCGCCGCTGTGGGGCGACGAGAGTCATGTGCGTGCTCTGCTCGGCGACCGCGTGAGCGGCATCGACGCCCGTCGCCGTATGCTCCGCGTCGACCGCTTCTCCAGGCCGGAGGAGTTCCGGGAGTTCTTCAAGGCCTGCTACGGCCCGACCGTCGCCGTCTACGGCTCGCTGGCCGACGACCCCGACAAGGTCACCGCCCTGGACACGGTACTCACGGATCTGGCCGCCCAGCACCTCGCGGACGGAGCCATGGACTGGGAGTACTTGCTGGTCACGGCCGACAAGAACCCCGGCTAGCGGGAGGTACGAGTGCCCTGGGCGCCCTGAGGGCCAACGGACCCACCGGGCGCGCAACCGCGTGTCGGTGTGCGCGGCGTGGTCGCGATCAGGGCGGCCGCGCGTTCCAGCCCCGGGCGCTCCTCCGGCATGTGCGGGGTACGCCAAGCGACTTGACGTACCCAAGAGCCTCAGTAGTTCTGGTTCTCGCTCTCCGCGGTCAGCCACTGCATGTGGTCGTGGAACTGCTGCCCCGCCTGCTGGAACAGCTGGTGCTCGCCGGCCTGGAGGCTCTGGACGCCGAATTCGGAGCTGAGGTGCTCGTCGACCGCCCGGATGAGGGCGAAGGGACCGGTCGCGGCGGGGCCGACCATGTGGAGTTCCTCGGCGTTCATCTCCCCGACGGACGTCGCGATCTTCCGGATCATCATCTCCATGACGGCGGAGTTCTGCTGCGCGATGATGAAGTGGTTGCCGTATCCGCCCGTGTCGAGGAGGTAGCGTGCCGCCGTCCTGATCTGCTCCGAGGTCGGCGCACCCGTGACGGGCGGTGCCCCCACCGCCGAGAGGGGGGCGTTGAGACTGCTCTGGTCACGGATGAGCGGTCCGAGGGCCGGGATGTCGTTCTCGCGGAGCCTCGGTTGCGTGTCCTTGAGATCGATCGTCCCGGACCCCAGGTCGACGTCGGCGTACACCCCGCCATGCTTCTTGAGGATGCAGTACCGGGCGATGTCGGAGGCCAGGGGATAGGCCTTCGTCGGCCCCGCGGTGGCCTTCTCGTACGTGGCCGCGACCCGTTTGTCGAGGGCGTCCTCGATGCGCTTGAACCCGATCGCCTTCGTCCAGGTCACCTTGGCCGTGTCGCCCACCGACCAGGCACTGCGCTTGTCCGTCCAGAGATTGATGCGCCAGTCGGTGTTCTGCGCTTTCTTCGCCCACGCCAGGACGTTGTCGAGGGCGTCCTTGCTGATGTGGCCGCCGATCCAGATGAAGTGGACCAGGGACGGGATGCGCGGGCGTTCCTGGGCGGGGGCGGCGGCCTCGGCCACCACCTCGCGAAGGTTGGCGAGGTAGGCCGGCTGCGGAACCAGCGCTTCGAGACGGTTCATGACGAGGGAGACCGCCTCGTGGTTGCCCTTGACCATCGAGTCGAAGACGAACTGGCGGACTTCCCGCTCGTCGCCGGAGTCCACGGTCTGCGGGCCCGCGCCCGCGTCCCCTTGGTTCGTGACATGGAGCGCGGCGCGCTGGACGGCCGGCATGCTCCCGGAGACGTCCGACCGCTGCACCTCGACCAGCCGGGCGACCGCGGCATTGCCCGCAGCCGACTGAAGCGCCGTCACACCGCCCCGGTCCACCGGCGCCCCGGGCGTCCAGCCCCGCGCACCGACCGCCCGATGCACCGGCTTGGCCTTGGGCTTCTGCTGCGCGGATGCGTTCATCGCCAAGTGCTCGCGCGTCAAAGGATCTCCTGAACTCATGGTGGACGCCCTCGACCCGAAGCAGTCCTCAAGGACACCCTCGACAACCGACGACCGCGCCACAAGGACCCCATGGCCCGACTCCGGGGCAGAGTCCGGTGCCCGTGCCGTCAGTCGCCGCTGAGGGGTTGGGGGAGTGCGCGGTGGGCCTGCCAGGCTTCGAGGGCCTGGGCGCGGGTGCCGGACGGATTCCGGCGGTGCCAGGCGCTGGTGAAGCGGTTGTACTCGAACTGCGCCTCGATCTCGCGGGGCCGGGCAGCGTCCGGGCGGGTCGCGTGCCAGTGGGTGACCGCCTCCGCGAGGGTCCGGCCGGGGTTGAGCGCGACGAAGTCGCGCATGAAGGCGTCGAAGTGGAAGCCGGGGCCGATCGCCTCGAGGAAGTACCTGCGCAGGACCTGGCTGCACCGCTGGCCGACCGGGATCACGGTGTCGCCGTCGACGGGGTCGGTCAACTGGGCGGTCGCCGGGCGGCGGCGGGCCGGGGCGGCCGGCAGGGGCAGGCCGTCCAGCGCGGCGGCGAGCCGGGCGGTGAGGGCCGTCTTGCCGCCGTGTCGGGGGATGTCCAGCGTGCGGGCGAGACCGGTGAGCTCGTCCAGCGTCCAGTACCAGCGCAGCAGCTCGGCACCGGTGAGCTCGGCCGTCAGCGGCGGCCTGGTCGGGACAGCCGTCGCACTGGTGTTCTGGTTCTCGCTCATGGCGACATTCTGCCGGGCCGCTTCATGGCGTCCCTCTGCCGGGCCGCGCCCACGGCCCGCGGCGGACTCCGGCCAGGGCCGTGCACCTGTGGCACCGCCTGTCGGCGACACGCCTCACCCACGTGTGCCGTGGTCCAGGAGGAGAGGGTCGGGGAGGTCCGCGGCGGGGTGCATGCGCAGGAGGGTGTGGACGACTCCGGCCAGGCCTGCCATGAGGCTCGGGGAGAAGGCCTCGCGGGCCAGGCCGCCGGTGGGGCCGCGTTGTTCGAGGCTGGTGAGGATCTCCGCGTCTAGGCGGGTGGTGCGGTCGGGATCGAGGGCGGTGAGGAGTTCCCAGAGACCGAGGTCGCCGTGGCAGAGGGTGTGGCTCCAGCCGAAGCCGTCGGCGGCACAGGCGCGGGCGGCGCGGCGGGCCATGTCGAGGCGGGCGGGATCGCCCGTGCGCCGGTGGAGGTCGAGCATGGCGATGCCGATGCCCGCGCTGCCGTGGCACCAGCTGGTGAAGAAGTCCTCCTCGGCGCCGACGCGGGCGTCGAGCCAGTTGCCCTGGCCGGGCTGCCAGAGGGACTCCTGGTAGGCGAAGGCCTGTTCGGCGAGGTGTCGCCAGCCGTCCCGTTCGGCGGCGGTGCCCGCGTCGCTGAGGGAGAGCCGGGCCAGGGCCCAGCCGATGCCGGTGGCCCCGTGGGCGAAACCGCCGATGCCCTGCGGGTTGAGCCGGGTGGTCCAGCGGGCGCCGGCCGTGTCGTGGACGGCCAGTGCGGTCAGCCGTCGGCCGACGCGGGCGGCGGCGGCCGACCAGCGGTCCCGTCCGGTCGCGGCGGCCAGGCCGAGCAGCGGGACGACGGCGCCGGCGGCACCGTTGAGGAGGTCGACCTCGACGTCGTTCTCGACGAGGGGGCCCTGTGCCAGGGGGAGAGCGCGCAGGGCGGCCCTGCGCAGCAGCCAGGGCTCGCCGAGGACGCGGTGCAGCGCCAGCCACGTCCACACCTGGGACGCGGCGCCGCTGAAGGCTCCTGCCGAGGGCGGTGTGGGCGTCTCGTCCTCGGTGGCGACCAGGACCCGTAGCGCTCCGTCGAAGGTGTCGGTGACCCCGGGCACCTCGTCCGCCCGTCCGGCCCGTACCTCGGCCCCGTATTCGGCGAGTGCCAGGGCGACCCCGCCCTGCCCCGTGTAGAGGTCGGCGGGCAGCACCCTGATGGACCATCCGGCGGGCGTGAACACGGGGCTGATCCAGGTCACGGTGGAGTCCGGGCCGCGCACCGCACCGTCGCACAGGCGCCGTACCATCTGCGCCGCCAGGTCACGACGGCGCCGCTCCCGGTTCCGGGCGTGCGGACGGTGGGCGGCGGCCCGCACCCGGCCGGGCAGCGACCGTTCGTTGAGGTAGGCGCCGACCAGGGCGTCCTGGATCACCGACTCCTCCAGTGGCAGGTCGGCCGTCCGCCAGTCCCGTACGGTGGCCGCGACCGCGGCGGAGTCCACGGTGAAGGTGCACATCGGTACGTCGCCCACGAGGAGGTCGGAGATCTCCCCGTCGATGGCCACACGGTCGGTGGGCGCGCCCGGGAGCACCTCGGCGTTGCGGCGCAGGATGTCCCGGGCCCGTTCGACGGCCGCGGGCTCGTCGTGCAGCGACGCCGGGTGCCACAGCATCCGGCCGATGTCGACATAGGCCTGCGTGGGCCGCAGGATCCGCCGGGCCTCGGCGCCTTCGAAGCGGCGCAGCAACCGGTGCGGATCCGTGCCCGGGCGTCGCAGGTGCGCGGTCATCTCGCGGAACCCGGCGAGGACCCGGTCCCAGTACGCGCTCAGGACCGGGGCGGGGCTCGGGTGGTTGCCCGCGGTGGGCATGGCGACCAGGCCGACCTCGAAGCGGGCGGCGCCGGTGCCGCCCTCCGCGATCACCGGGTGGGGGATCAGCGGCTGCTGGCCGGGCAGCGCCCCGACTCCGGAGATGTCGACCCCGCCGAGCGCGAAACCGGTGCCCCGCACGGGCAGCAGTCCGGTGCGCAGCACGGTGCGGCGGATCGCCGCGGCCGCCACGTCCACCGCGTCGCCGCGCCCGCTGGGCGGGAACGGGGCGGGGGAGTCGAACAGGGTCTCGGCGTCGACGACGACCGGCACCGGACCGGCCGCGATCATGTTCTCGGCGTGCATGTCGGTGCCGCCCGTCAGCCGCAGGACGGCCAGCCAGTGTCCGACGTTGCGGTAGAAGACGGCGAGTTCGGTGTCGTCGGCGCAGTAGCGGTGGTGGACGAACTCGGCCCAGCCGTAGCCCTCGCGGGCCAGTGTGCGCGGCACCCGGATGCGCTCGTCGGGCGCCGGGGCGTCGGCGAGGTCCGCGAACAGCTCCTCCAGCAGCCCGCCCAGCGCCACGTCGATCCGGGACGACCGGGGCTTGTACATGACGCTCGTGTCGTCGAAGTCGACCCGGCTGACGGTCAGTCCGCCCCGGTGGGTGTCGCCCGCCCCGAAGGTCACACCC
Organism: Streptomyces sp. NPDC005820; assembly: GCF_040630255.1. Taxonomy (NCBI): domain Bacteria; kingdom Bacillati; phylum Actinomycetota; class Actinomycetes; order Kitasatosporales; family Streptomycetaceae; genus Streptomyces; species Streptomyces sp. NPDC005820. The sequence continues at coordinate 1,101 of NZ_JBEXXE010000106.1, read as the reverse complement.
CGCAGCGGTCCCGCGTCGGCTCCGCACAACGGGCGCAGCAGCTCCCGGTCCGCGGCGAACCGTTCGGCGAAACCGGCCGTCGCGGCCACCGACATCCCTGCGACCGACGCGATCCGCCGCCCGACGACGGGATAGCGGCCGGCCAGCCGCTCGAGATGGCCCTCCTCGGCGGCCAGCTCGATGAACGCGGCCCAGGTGGCCGTGTCGGACGATCCGGTCCCCGCTTCCGGACCGGCCGCCCCACCGTCCGTCGCGATACGCAGCGCGTGGAGTTCGAGGAGGAACAGCCGGGAGAGCTTGGCGTGCAGGGACCTCAGCAGCGCCGTGTGACCGGCCGCCAGCACCACGTCCCGTTCCCCGGCGCCGAGGGCGTCGACGTCCGCCAGCCGCCGGGCGAGCTCCTCCCGCCAGGGGCGGGTCAGCGTGCGGACGGGGCGGGCGAACCATTCCGTCTCGTCCCTGTCCACCGGCTTCACCGGAGCAGAACCGTTCACCGTCCACCGTCCCTGTTCCACCAGTTGTGCGCCGGCCTGCCCGTACGTCCGGAAGGAGCGGGGGGAACCGCGCGCCCGGCTCCGCACCGGGACGGCGCGGTTCCCCCACTCACGTGGTGACCCGGGCGATCAGCAGCACCAGCTGCCCTGCGACCCGCTCGGGCTGGAACAGAAGCCGTAGAGGGAGTCACTCGGGTCGGTGAGCGCGGCTTCGGCGGCGGCGCCACCGACGTAGAGCGGCCCCGCGGGGTTGACCTGCCCGTACGCGCTCTCGGCACCCGACAGCCAGGCGTCGAGCACGGCGGTGTGAACACTGATCTGCGGCATCGGCGGCCTCCGGAGACGGAAGTTCGGAACGGAAATTCGGGACGGATTGCCCAGCCCCGAGTATCGCGGCGATGGAACATCCGTCAGACGGCTAATCCGGCCACAGTCGGGTGGGGCCGACGGGACGCGACGCCATCCCCGGGGCGGGCGGGAGCCGGTGTCCTCCTCGGCCGGGCACTCCGCTCTGCCCATTACCTTCCTCGTAGAGCCCGGTTCGGGCTCGTGGCCTTCAGGGCCGGTATGACTCGTTGCCCCTGTCCTTGATGATCCGGGGGGTGCT
>NZ_JBEXXE010000105.1:0-8244 GCF_040630255.1 Streptomyces sp. NPDC005820 | reverse complement strand
GGGCGTCGACGCGGAGCGTCGGCAACCGACGACAACGCGGCAGATGCGCGTGCCAGCCCCCGCGTCTGCGGCCTGATCCAAACGACAGGCCCTAGCCCGTCCAGCCCGGTGGCCGCAGTGTCCCCAGCAGCTGGCGGACCAGTTCGTCCACCACCTCGTCCAGGGTCGCGTCGACCCAGCCGGTGGTCCAGTCGTGGAGGAGGCCGTTGACGCTGCCGATGAAGGCCGTGGCGGCGAGGCGGTAGTCGCGAGGGGCCGCCTCCCCGCGGGCGGCCGCGGCCGTGGCCTCCGCGCAGATGAGGTCGATCCAGCGGGCGCGGCGGGCGAGGCGCTGCTCCTCCAGCCGGGGGCTGACGCCGACGATCTCGACGAAGGTGATGCGGATGCGGCGCGGGTCCGAGGTGACGTTGCCGGCGTAGGCGCGGAAGATCGCCGTGACCCGTTCGGCCAGCGGCAGGCCCTCCGCCGCGGCGAAGGCGGCCACGACCGCCTCCTCCGCCCAGTCGTTGACCTGGAGGTGGAGGGCGGCGAGGAGGTCCTCGAGGGTGCGGAACTCCTCGTAGAACTGCCGTGTCGACAGTCCGGCGGCCTCGCTGAGGGCCGCGACCGTCGTACCGCGGTAGCCGGGGGTGCCCCCGAACAGCTTCAGCGCCGCGTCGAGGAACCTCCCGCGCCGTTCGGCCTGCCGCTCGGCCGCGGTCTTGCCGCCGTACCGGCCGGTCGGCGCCCTGAGCCTGCCCGTCACTGCGTCCTCCCGAGTCGCTCCGTGCTCCCCCGTGGCCAATTTTGTCGTGCACGGACTCTTGTGGCGAAGGGCACCCCTTCCTTACTTTCCAGTAAGTACATTCTGAACGCAGCCGTGTTCAGATTCGGGCTTTCTCGAGCCGCTCAGCCCTGCCCCACCCGTTTCCCCACTCCGGAGGAGTGAGCACTCATGGCCGCCTTCAGACCCGGACACCTCTGTGCCGTAGCCGCCGCCCTCGTCCTGTCCGTCACCGCCCCCGCGACCACGGCCCAGGCCGCGTCCGGCGCCGCACTGCGCGAGGTGCTGTTCGTCGGCAACAACTGGGAGGGCACCGCGGACGTCATCAAGTCCACCGGTGACTTCGCGAAGGTCGGCCGGATCAATGTGATCCCCGACAAGGACGCGCGGATGGCGGAGATCAGCGCCGACCCGATCAAGTGGATCTACTTCACGGCCATCCGCAACGGCGTCGGCGAGGGCCACGACCAGTTCGTGGACGACATGTACTCCACGCCGGACGGGAAGTCCGTGGTCGTCTCGCGGCCCAGCTTCGCCGACGTCGTCTCCATCAACCTCTCCACCGGTGCCATCAACTGGCGCTTCCCGGTGTCCGGTTACCGCTCCGACCACATGGCCGTCTCCCCCGACGGCACCCGGGTCGCGGTCTCCGCGTCGACCGCCAACACCGTGCACGTGCTGGACATCAACACCGGCAAGCAGGTGGGCTCGTTCGCCACCGGCGACAAGCCGCACGAGAACATCTTCACCAAGGACGGCAAGTACATCTACAACATGGCGATCGGGGACGTGAACACCGATCTCGACGCCCCGTGGCTGGACTGGACGAAGGGCGACCGGCACATCACGGTCGTCGACGCCACCACTTACAAGCAGGTCAAGATCATCGACATGCGGGCGAAGCTGGACGCGATCGGCCTCACCGACTACTCGGACGCGGTGCGCCCGGCGGTGTTCTCCCCGGACGAGTCCAAGCTGTACTTCCAGGTGTCGTTCTTCAACGGCTTCTTCGAGTACGACCTCGCCAGCGACAGCATCACCCGCACCAAGACCCTGCCGAAGAACCCGGCGACGAGCGACGACCGCACGACGTACGTCAACGACTCGCGCCACCACGGCCTGTCGATGAGCCCGGACGGCAGCAAGCTGTGCGTCGCGGGCACCATGGACGACTACGCGACGGTGGTCAACCGCAGCACCCTCCAGGAGGGGCCGCTGGTCACCGCGTCCAAGCCGTACTGGGCCACGGTCAGCGGCGACGGCAAGGACTGCGTGATCTCCGAGAGCGGCGCCGACCAGGTCACCGCGATCGACTTCGCCACCGGCCAGAAGGTCGTGTCGATCCCGGTGGGCGACCACCCGCAGCGGGTGCGGCTCGGGCATGTCGCGGCCGACTGGACGGGCACCGGAAGCTGACGGAACACAGCCGGAAGGGGGCGGGCGCCGGGCGCCCGCCCCCTTTCGCGTACGGCCGTGCCTATCCGATCTTCGACGCCACCCACGCCGCCAGTTCACTGCGGGCCGCGGCCAGCAGGGTCGCGGACGGCGAGGTCGCGCCGTTGGTGACCAGCGCGTAGTGCAGGACGCCGGAGTCGGAGGTGCTGAGCAGCAGTCGGCGGCTGCCCGTCCCGCCCGGTTCCACGGCGGCGGCGATCTTCGTCGAGGAGGTGTACGCCGGCGGTCCGTACACCGTGCCCAGGTCGGAGACGACCGTGGTGGACGCGGTCGGGAAGGACGCGGGCAGATGCAGCTCGGTCGGCGCCGAACCGCCGTTGGACCGCCACACCAGCACGCTGTACTGGCCGGAGCCCACCAGCGAGGCCACGTTCGGCAGGCTGCTGGGGACCGGGTTCCAGGTGAGCGTGGTGGAGCCGTCGCGGGAGCGGTCCTCGTAGGTGAAGGCGACGGTGGAGCCCGACGTGGCGCTCGGGTACACCCGGTCGAGGAGGCGGGCGTCCTGACGGAGCGTCGCCACACCGCTGTCGTCGAGGCGTACGGCGGAGAGGTCCTCGTCGTTCCAGGCGTCGCCGGAGGTCATCACCTTGTCGGCGTTGCCGTTCATCAGCTCGTGGTGCCGGCCGTTGTAGATGTCCCACTGCCACTGCGAACCGGACAGGACCGGTCCCGAAGTGGCCGGGGTGGTCCACCAGTTGGCGCCCTTCACCCGTGAGTCGAGGGCCTGGTACATCGCCTTCAGCACGGTCGGCGCCTTGCCGGCGGTGCTGCCGTTCAGCGGATGGCCGAACTCGCTGACGATCGCCGTCGTCCCGAGCGCCGAGGCCCGGTCGCGGACGGTGCCGAAGTCGCTCACGTACTGGCCGTCCTCGGCGTTGCCCCACATCAGGATCCCGGAGATCGCCTTCTGGTCGTAGAAGTGGGTGTTGAAGACGTACCGGGAGCCGATCGCGCCCGCGTCGAGGAGGCCGCCCTCCTCCTTGCTGACGTTGCCGTTCCAGAAGAGGTTCGGTTCGACGAAGGCGGGCTTGTCGGTCCAGCCGGCCGCGTCCATCCGGGCCCGGAACTTCACGTAGAAGGGCCACAGCAGGTCGCGTTCCCAGGTGCGGCTGGCCTGACCGGAGTCATAGGTGCCGGCGTAGGGCTCGTTGTAGGGGTCGAAGCCGAGGACGCCGGTGAACTCCTCGGTGGTGAGGTTGGCCTTGATGTACGCCATGGTCTTCTGGGCGGTGGCCAGGAAGTAGTCCTGGAGGCCGTAGGTGTTGTGCCAGAAGTCGTACTGGGCCTTCGTCACCGCGCTGTTCTGGGTGATGTTCTGGCCCCACATGAAGCAGATGCCGCAGGACTCGGCGGGGTAGTTGCCGAGCGCCACCGCCCACGCGGGGGCGCCGTCGCCGGTGTACCAGCTGCCCGAGTTGAACAGGTAGCGGGAGTACAGGTCCTGGTGGAAGTCGGGGTAGACCCGGATGCCCGCGTCGAGGAAGGCCTGCATCTGGGCGGTGGCGGAGGCCAGATACGTGGTGTCGACCTGGCCCTTCACCGGTTCGGCGTAGGCCCAGGAGAGCAGGAAGCGCACGGAGTTGCCGCCGCCGAGGGCGCGCAGGGCCGTCGCCGACTTCTTGGCGTCGGCCACCGAGGCGAAGGGCAGGCCCTTGTTCTCGGCGAGTTTCGTCTCACCGGAGACGTTGTAGCCACGCAGTACCACCTCACGGCCGTTCGCGTCGACGAAGCGGCCGTTCGACACGGTGAGCGCCGTGCCGTCGAACGAGAGGGAGTCGGGGACGGTGGCCGCGGCGGCGGGCGTGCCCGCCGCCGTCAGGAAACCGCAGAGTCCGCAGAGGACAACCAGAACAGCGAGCAGACGTGCCCGGGCATTCGGCATGTCCACTACAGTCGGGCGGTTTCCGGACACCGTCAATACCATCTGACTCACGAGTAAGGTTGAACAATGTTCACCTCTTGGTCGGTCGCCCGTCTCACGCGCCCGTCCGGCCCGTGACGTTCAGGAGGTACTCCTTCCGGTCGAGCGGGTTGAGGTCGGTGCGCGGCCGCTCCGGGACCGCGCCGCGCACCACCGGCGCGTAGTGGTCGAACGCGCTCTCCCACTCCCCCTCGCCCCTGGTCAGCCCGGGGACGCGCTGCTCCAGGCCGTGCACCCGGGCGGCCGGCACCACGCCCTCCAGCAGGCACCGGCCGCCCCGGGTGTCGGTCGACCGCGGTACGGCCCGCAGCGCGGCCAGCACCGGCAGCAGCGCGCCCAGCGTGTCCGCCGGCACCTCGAGCCGGAAGCGGTGCAGGGGCTCGTACACCCGGGTGCCCGCCCGGCGCAGCGCCTCGACCAGGACCAGGGGGGTCAGGCCCCGGAAGTCGTACCCGGTGCTGGACATGCTCTTGTCGAAGCCCTGGTGGGCGTGGCTCTGGCGGGGCCAGTAGCCGCAGTGGGTCAGGGTGACCGCGCAGTCGGTGACCTGCCAGCCGTGCAGTCCCTGGCCGAGGGTGGCGCGGACGGTGTCCTCGACCGCCTTGAAGAAGGCGTACGGCATCGCGCCCAGCTCCACCTCCAGGCCGAAGGCGACGCCGGTGCCGGGCGGGGCGGGGTCGACGCGCAGGCCCACGGTGGCGAGGAACGGGTTGGCGTCCTTCTTGATGAACTCGGCGGCGGCCCCGGTCCCGGCCGGGCGTTCCACGCACAGGGGTGTCGTCCCGCGGAAGGTGACGTGGAGGCCGTAGTCGTCGGCGAGGGTGGCCTGGACGACCTCCTTCTGCACCTCCCCGTACAGGGACACGGAGGTCTCCTGGCGCACCTCGTCGTGGCGCAGACCGATCAGCGGGTCCTGTTCGGCCAGTTGGGTGAGGGCGAGGTGCAGCGAGCGGCGGTCGGTGTCCGGGCCCGGTACGACGACCGTCTCCAGGGTCGGGGGTGCGAACATCGGGCCGCTCTCCCGGTGCGGTGCGCCGATGCCGTCGCCGATGCGGATGTCCGTGAGTCCCCACAGCCGGGCGATACGGCCCGCCGTGACCGTCTCCTCGCGCACGTCGGTGCCGTGGTCGAAGACGCTGATCGCGGTGACCTTGCCCGCGGTGTCTCCGTACGGCACCCGGTCGCGGGTGCGCAGGGTGCCGGAGAACAGACGGGCGTAGGCGATCTTCTCGCCGGCCGGACCGCGCTCCACCTTGAAGACCGATCCGGACGGCGGACCGTCCGGGTCCCCCTCCGCGCGGGGCAGCAACTCCTTGATCGCGGCGATGAGTTCGGGCGTCCCGGCGCCGGTCGCGGCGGAGCCGAAGCAGACCGGGTGGACCAGCGTGCGGCGGGTCAGGTCGCGGAGCGCCGCGTGGATCCGCCGGTGGGTGAGGGTGCCGTCGACATACGCGGCGAGGAGGTCGTCGTCCTGCTCGGCGAGGACGTCCACCGGCACGGGAGCGGGGTGGCAGGCGGCCTCGCGCGTCCCGATCCCGCTCACGGTCGCCAGGGGCACCACGGGCACCGCCAGCCGCTCGGTGAGCTCCCGCAGCACACCGCCCTCGCGGGCGCCACGCCGGTCGATCTTGTTGACGAAGACGAGCGTGGGGATGCGCAGCCGGCGCAGGGTGCGCAGGAGGATCCTGGTCTGCGCCTGTACGCCCTCGACGGCGGACACCACGAGGACGGCCCCGTCGAGCACACCGAGGACCCGCTCCACCTCGGCGATGAAGTCGGGGTGGCCCGGGGTGTCGATGAGGTTCACGGTGACGTCGTCGACCGGGAAGGAGACGACGGCGGACTTGATGGTGATGCCGCGCTGCCGCTCCAGCGCGAGGGTGTCCGTCCGGGTGCTGCCGGCGTCGACGCTGCCGAGCTCGTCGATGATCCCGGCGGAGTGCAGCAGCCGCTCGGTGAGGCTGGTCTTACCGGCGTCGACGTGGGCGAGGATCCCGAGGTTGAGCAGATGCACGAGGTGTCATGTCCTTTGGAGTGGGGGTCGTTCCTTCCGGGAGGGACATGAACGCTGTACGCATCTCTGCTCCTGAGCTTTCGGGGCCGGTACCCGCGATCTTCGGGGACCGTTACCCGCGCAGTGCACCAGAGCGGCGGGGCGGGCGGCAACGGATTAACGTTCAAACGTGCGCGAGATTCTGCCGGTGCTGAGCGGGTGGTACGGCGCCGGTGTGCCGTTCGGGCTCGCGACCGTGGTCGCGGTCAGCCGCAGCGCGCCGCGCTCCCCGGGGGCGGCGATGGCGGTGGGGCCGGACGACGAGGTCGTGGGCAGTGTGTCCGGGGGCTGTGTGGAGGGGGCCGTGTTCGAGCTCGCCCGGGAGGTGCTGGCGAGCGGGCGGGCCCGCCTGGAGAGGTTCGGGTACAGCGACGCGGACGCGTTCGCGGTGGGGCTGACCTGCGGCGGGGAGCTCACCGTGCTGGTACGGCCCGTCGTTCCCGCGCGGGATCCGGCCTTCGGCGTGCTCGCCGCCTCGGTCGCCGCGGGCGAGCCGGTGACCCTGGCGACCGTGGCCGACGGCCCGGCCGCGCTCGGCGCCTCCCTCGCGGTCCGGCCGGACCGCGTCACGGGCTCGCTCGGCACCGAGGGCCTGGATGCGGCGGTCACCGCCGACGCGCGCGGGGAACTCGCCCTCGGCGCCACCGGACTGCGGCACTACGGGCCGCGCGGGCAGCGGCGCGAGGACGCGGTCGCGGTGTTCCTGCACTCCTTCGCGCCGCCGCCGCGCATGCTGGTGTTCGGGGCGATCGACTACGCGGCGGCCGTGGCCCGTATCGGCGACTTCCTCGGCTACCGGGTCACGGTGTGCGACGCGCGCCCCGTGTTCGCGACCCCGAGCCGCTTCCCGGAGGGCGTCGAGGTGGTCGTGGACTGGCCGCACCGCTATCTGCGCGGCACCGGGACCGATGACCGCACGGTGATCTGCGTGCTCACCCACGACCCGAAGTTCGATGTGCCGCTCCTGGAGGAGGCGCTGCGCCGGCCGGCCGCGTACATCGGGGCGATGGGCAGCCGGCGCACCCACGACGACCGCCGGCGGCGGCTGGTCGAGGCGGGGCTGGGCGAGGCCGAGCTGTCCCGGCTGCGCTCCCCGGTCGGGCTCGACCTCGGTGCCCGTACGCCCGAGGAGGTCGCGGTGTCGGTGGCCGCCGAGATCGTCGCGCTGCGCTGGGGCGGCACGGGCGCTCCGCTGACGGGGACGGGGGGAGCCATCCACGGCCGACCTCCGGAGAATCCGGCAAAATAGCATAAATCGGTGTGTGGGACAGGCGGAGGCTGGGTAGTGGCTCTTTCATCCATCCCCACGAGGGAAGGAGGTCCGTGAAGCACAGCAGACTCGCAAAAGCCGGGCCGCCCCCGACCGATTCGGCCGGGCGCGGCCCGGTTCAGCGCGGTGGCAGCCGGTGCAGGACGACGTCCGTGAGCCGGCCGTCGGCCACCGTGGCGGTGAGATAGGTGCAGTGCGGCTGGCGGCGGCGGTCGGTCGGCGAGCCGGGGTTGAGCAGACGCAGGCCGCCGGGGGCGGTGCTGTCCCAGGGGATGTGACTGTGGCCGAAGACGAGGACGTCGAGGTCGGGGAACCGGGCGGCGCAGCGGGCCTCGCGGCCCTGGGCGGGGCCGGTCTCGTGGATCACGCCGAAGCGCAGCCCGCCCAGGTCGGCGTGGGCCACCTCGGGCAGCCGGGCGCGCAGCTCGGGGCCGTCGTTGTTGCCGTACACCCCGATCAGCCGTCGGCTGCGGGCCTCCAGCAGATCGAGGGTGGCCGTGTCGACCCAGTCGCCGGCGTGCACCACGACGTCCGCCCCGGGCAGCGCGTCGAGCAGCGGGGCGGGGAGCACCCTGGCGCGCTTGGGGAGGTGGGTGTCGGACATCAGCAGCAGTCGCACGGGGCCAGGCTACGCGGGGCCGGACCCCGCTTCCCCCGACCGGACCAAGGCCGGATGTGGACTCCACGGCCGCCGGGTGCCCCCCCCGCGGGGCCCCCCCGGCGCCCGGGCAAGTAAAGGGGGGGGGAAGAGACGTGGGACGGGGGGGGCGGGGGGAGGAGAG
>NZ_JBEXXE010000104.1:0-8459 GCF_040630255.1 Streptomyces sp. NPDC005820 | reverse complement strand
AAACCGGTCCAGTACCTCCTGGTAGGCCCTTCGCTCCGCCGTGTGCAGGGCCTTGCGCCGGGCCGCGATGCCCCAGGTGCCGTGTTGCTCGGCGACCTTGTCCCAGCCCTGTGCCGGCGCTGTGGTGTGGCCGGTGTCGGCGTCCGTGAGGTGGATGCCGAAGCCCTCCAGTGCACGCGGCGCGAGGGCCCAGGTCTCTCCGGTGTGCTGGACGAGGCCGTGGTCGGCGAGGCGATTCAGCGTCCGGTAGGTGGTGGCGCGGGAGACCGAGGACGTTCCGACGAGCTCGTCGGCCGTCTGGCCCTGGCATGAGTGCAGAGCGCTGATGATCACGAGGGCGGCGGTGCCGAGGCCGTGATAGGCGAAGGCGTCGTGGCCCATCAGACGTGCGAGGACGGTGGAGTCGATGTCGGCCGTCGTGGCCGTCTCAGGGGTGGTCCACTCCTCAAGTGCCGGGTCGGGGGGGAACTGAGTGGTCCACAAACGAGACGGAGCGCTGCCCAGGGCGAGATACCAGGTCGAACCCTCCCGGCCGTGGCCGACCCGCAGGCGGCGAAGCCAGCCTCCCGGCTTGAGGACCGTGTCGTAGACGGCCCGCAGTGTCGTGCGGGAGATGCCCGCCTCTTCGGCGGTCTGGCGCTCGCTCGCGTGGTGCAGAGGGCCGCCGGCGATCTCGGCGAAGTTCAGATGCGCGGTGCAGCAGGAGTTGCGTGAGCTGGTCGGCGCTGCCGCCGGCGCGGGCGACGTGGCAGGCGATGGCCGCGGTGATGCGGTGTCCGTGTTCGGCCGCGCCTTGGCGGTCCCCGCGCAGGATCACGGTCCGCCTGTCGGAGGCGAGTCGGCTGTAACTGCCGGTGGCGTAGCGGCCGGTGAGGTCGCCGAGCAGGATCAGATCGGCCGCAGCTGACGGCAGTCGGGACAGGCCCAGCGGGCCGCGGAGATGGGTGACGTGTGGTTGGGGGAGTGGCTGGTGGGTGCTTTCTGGCACGGTGGGGTCGTCTCGCAAAGACGTGGACGCCACCCAGGCCCGCTAAAACCACGGGTAGTGTCCGGAACCGACCTCCATCGGCGCCGGCAAGGTCCCCAGGATGGCCGTCCTGGAGGCTCTCGTACGACCGGCCCCGAGCGGAGGCAGGCGTCCCCATCGCAGCTCGACCGAGATCGAAACAGAGCGCCGTCAGAGTCGCTCACCCGTGATCCACACCGACCAACTCGGGTCCCCAAAGGCCAGGTTCAGGGGCTGATGCCTCTGGCTGCCTCCGAGTGACCCGGGTCGAACCGGGGTCGAATCAGAGCGGTTTCCTCTGACTGCCTCCGTACGCCTCTGCAACCCGTCCTAGCAGGTCACAGCCTCATCGCCCCTACATAAGCGCAGGTCAGAAAGTTGCGCTAGCTGTACCACTGGTTCCTGGCGAATGCGGTGGTGTGAGGCATGGGCTTCCCGTCCCTGTCGGCGGGGCGCCGTCGCCCCGCTTGCCGTGGTTGGACCAAGGGTCCTGAGGGTTGCGGTGGCTCGGCAAGGTGGCTTCTGCCAGGCGGAAGGACTTCTGTGAAAATGCTGGTCAGGGGGCTGTTCTGTGAGCCCCTGGTCGCCGGAGGACGCTCGGTACAGCGGCAAGGGGGCCGACACCGGGCAGCGTGCGCAGGGCCTTCGCCCGTGGATCGGCCTTCTCCTTCCGGGCCGAGGCAATCGCCTTGCACTGCAGCGGATGCGCCATGTGCGCGTCGAAGCCGTGGTCCTGGAGCAGCTCGATCAGCCAGCCCCGGCCGAACGCGGCCTCGACCGCGACCGGCGTGCCCGCCGCAGGGTCCCCGATCACCCCCAGCACCGGCTCCCGGCCGTTGGGCCCGCACCGGCGGGCGCTTCTGGCCCGGCGACGTCCGGACGCCGTCCGATCGCGGATCTGACCGAGTTCGGCCAGTGGGACGCGAGAGCCGGGTTCTTCCGTGGGCTTGCGCTTGAAAACCGATCGGTTTACGGTGGAGGAAACCGATCGGTTTTCCATTCTGTGGAGGTGGTCATGACCGCTTTGAAGGCGTGGACGTCTTCGTCGCCGGTGGCTGCCGGGGTATCGGCGAGGCGCTGGGCGTACGTCATGGCCCGCGACCCCTTCCTGGACTCCCCGGTCGACGGACGTACGCCGCGAGTTTGAGACCAACTTCTTGAGCGCGAGGGTCGTGGCCGCGCGCCGCCCTGCCTGTTCGACCTGTCTGAATCACCCATCCGCAGTTCACGCAAGGAAACGGAAATATGCCGGACCAGGAGCCACGTCCCACGATTCACATTCCGGGGACCACCAGCCACACCATCGCCCCGCGCGCAGGACGCCACAGCCGCGAGGGAACCCTGCGCTACCTCAAGGCGGGCACCGGTGCCCCCCTGGTCCTGCTGCACACTCTGCGCACGCAGGCCGAGCACTTCCGCTCCCTCATCCCGTTGATCGCGGACCGGTACACCGTGTACGCCCTCGATCTGCCGGGGATGGGCTACTCCGAGATCGTCCCCGGGGCGTCCTACGAAGAGCCGGCGCTGCGTGCGGGCGTCGAGCGACTCCTCACCGAACTCGACCTCCACGACGTGACATTGGTCGGCGAATCCCTGGGTGGAGTGCTCGCCCTGACCGCCGCGGCCGATCTGCCGGAGCGGGTACGGCGCGTCGTCTCGGTGAACCCGTACGACTACCGGGACGGCATCGCCCGGTCCAGTGTCCTCGCACGCGTGGTGATCGGCGGGATCATCGCTCCGGGGGTGGGCAAGTTGATCGCCGAGCAGGAGCCCAAGCCCGTCCTGCGCCGGATCCTGCAGGGCGGCGTCGGCGACAAGACCGCTTTTCGGGAGGACTACCTGGACGAGCTTCTCCGGTCAGGCAGGCGTCCCGGCTTCCCGACCGTCGCCCGCGCTCTGTACCGGAACATGCCCAGCCTCATCGCGGCCCGCTCGCGCTACCCCGAGGTCAAGGCTCCCGTCCACCTCATCTACGGCGAGAACGACTGGTCCCGCCCATCGGACCGGGAGGCCAACAAGAGGTTGCTTCCCGCCGCCGACTTCACGCAGGTGCCGGGAGCGGACCACTTCATCGCACTGGAGAGGCCGAAGGTGGTGGCCGACCTGTTGAACGCGGTGGCATGACCGCGAGGGCGCTGAAAGCCGCGCGGCCAACGGGGCCGCCCCGGTCATCCACCTGAGCCTGTAGAGGCGCGGGCGCCGGCAGACAGCGGCACAACCGGGCCAAGATCGGTAGAACGTGCCGGAAACTGAACGGTTTCCAAATTCACACAAACAACTCAGGAGTCAATAACCATGTCTTCTCACGCCACCTCCTCCATCTTCGTCATCGGCGGCACAGGAGCACAGGGGATGCCTGTTGTCCGCGCCTTGGTCGCCGACAAGAAGTACTCCGTCAAGGTCCTCACCCGGGACGCCAGTTCCCCCCGGGCCCAGGAACTTGTCGCGCTCGGCAACGTCTCCATCCTCGAAGGGACCTTCGCCGACGAAGACGTACTGCGCGAAGGATTCCGCGACTGCGACGGGGCGTTCATCAACATCGACGGGTTCAACACCGGCGAGAAGACGGAGACCTACTGGGCCATCCGTACGTATGAGATCGCCATCGAGGAAGGCATCAAGTTCTTCGTCTACGGAAATCTCGACTACGCCCTGAAGAAGTCGGGGTACGACTCCCGATTCCGCACCGGCCACTATGACGGCAAGGGCCGCATGGCCGAATGGGTGCTGTTCCAGAACGAGAAGAACAGGGATCGGATGGGGGCGGCGGTCTTCACGTCGGGCCCCTACATCGAGATGGTGATCTCGCCGCTCACGCCCATGACGCCCTCCGTCGAGGACGGCGTCGTCACCTGGCGCGTCCCGCTCGGCGAGGGTGCCGTCCCGCACGTCGCGCTGGAGGACTGCGGCTTCTACGTCCGCTGGCTCTTCGACAACCCGGAACGGGCCAATGGCATGGACCTCGAAGTCGCCATCGAGCACATGACCTATGCCGACATGGCCGCGGCGTTCGAGAAGGTCACCGGTCACCCGGCGCGGTATGTCGACACCGATCTGGACGCGTACTGGAGCAGTCCGGACCTGACGGGGATCGCCGACCACCCTGCTGGATACAACGCCGACCCCGACGACAAGAGCACCATGAGTTTCCGTGACAATTTCACCGGCTTCTGGAATGTGTGGAAGCACGGGATCATCACCAGGGACTACGCCCTGCTCGACGAAATCCACCCCAACAGGATCAGGACGGCTGAGGAGTGGTTCCGTCGGGAGGACCAGTTGGGCAGGGAATCGGGCAAGGGGAGCCTTTGGGAAAGGGTCCAGGCGGAGAACTGGACGGTGGACTCCGCGGTCCTCAAGAGCAGCGCGGACTTCAGGACGGGCAAGTTGTAGACGGACAGTCCCGCGGTGCGCTCGGAATCAATCGCGGTTCGCCCATCCCGGGAACCGTAGTCGTCCTCGGCTCGTGCAGATCAGCGGCGGGGCGCGCGCGGCGTGAGTACCGAGATCCTCTCGGACAGCGCCCCCTCTGACCGCTGACCAGCAGGCGCCGCATCGATGCGGCGCCTGTCGGCTTTGGGCACCGTGGGCATCTCACGGCAAGGCCGTTCACGACCGCGGCTACGTCGTCTCGCGCCGGATGAGCGCCAGGATGTCGCCCACGACAGGCCGACTCGGTGCTGCCGGAGCCGGAACGCCGACCGTCGAGAGGATGCCGGCGGTGAGATTGCCGGCTGCCGCGGTGAGGTCCATGCCGATGGTGGTCGGTGCCGGTACGCCGAGCGAGCTCACGGAGAGGTCGTCGGCGCCGATGAAGAAGGGCCGCTCTCGGGGGTCGTCCAGCGCGGCGTAACCGATGTGCCGGTGCCCCTGCGCCTCAAGGTGCTCGATCTGCAGCCGTCCGATGTCTTCCTGGTTCAGTCCGGTCAGGCCGGTGGCGTCCGGTGTGAACACGCCGTCGAGCAGGGGGATTTCCGCCCGGTCGCGTCGGCCGGCAGGCTGCCGAACGCGACGACCACCGCCGGCTGGACGTGTTGCCACAACTCGGCCAGCGGCGTGGCCGTCCAGGCGTGGTGCAGGTACACGCAGGTGTATCCGGCCTCGCCCAGTCCGGAACGACGCAGCGCACGGCCGGCCCCCGACGGTACGCAGCCGAGACGCTCCGTGGAGCGGCCCGGGGCGGAAGGTGTCGGTAGACCCATCGGGTTGTTCGGCGGCCGGCGGCGGCTCCTGGGTGAGGCGGCCGTCCGCGCTGGTCATCGCCCCGAGCTACCAGGTGGCGCCGGTGCGGCGGGTCAACCGCGATGTGCTCGTCGATCGAACCGGTGAGGGCCGTGTTCTCGGCACAGGTGGTGGGTACTGCGTCGAACCACGACAGCCCGGGCCGGCTGGCGGTGGTGGCGTACGACGCCGGTGGCGCGACATCCGGAGCCTGCGGAGCTCACGTTCGGCCTGGAAGTGCCCTGCGCCGGGTACGACGATGCGTTCCAAGCTGTGCGTGAACACGGCGGCCAAGCCGTCGCTCAACTCCACGGATATGCAGTTGTCGTCAGCCCCATGGAGGCAGAGCGACGGGACGGTGACGGCACGGCTCACCCGGGCTTCCAGGGTTCCGGCCGCCTTGTCCGTTGAGGGGCGTGAACAACTGGCGGTAGAAGCCCGAACATGTACCAGCTGCGTCGCTGCTGGTCGCCGTCAGTCACGAATGCGGCCAGGAATTGAGGACCCTGGGGAACCGCCATACCGACCAGCTTGCGGACACGTGTCGGGTCGAGGCTCGCTGCCGCGTACGCCGCCACAGCACCGAGCTCGTGACCGATGAGATCCGCCTGCTCGCGCCCCAGTATCCGCGCTGTGCGGGCGCGACCGCCCAATACCCTTCCTCCTCAGGGCGGTCGAGAGCCCGGCCCAGCCGGCGGCATGGTCGGGAAAGCCGTGGAGGCAGAGGACCAGCGGCCCGCTGCCGCCCTTGAGGATCGGAACCTCCAGTCCGCCTGCCCGAACCATCCGATGGCGTACCCGGTCAACTGCCGAGGACTCATTGACTCCTTAGCGGCGTTGCGGTCCTGCTAGCCAAGACGCCAGCCGGCGAGGTTGAGCAAAGGCCGAGCCGGGGCGCTTTTGGGGCTGCTGGAGCTGACGTGGTAGGTGTCCCGAAAGGCCGCCCGGCCCTCCCGCCGGTCCCTGTCAGCCCGGGACCACCGGCAGGACGATGCGGGAGGGCCGGGCGGGGTCGTGGAAGATCTGCTG
Organism: Streptomyces sp. NPDC005820; assembly: GCF_040630255.1. Lineage (NCBI taxonomy): Bacteria > Bacillati > Actinomycetota > Actinomycetes > Kitasatosporales > Streptomycetaceae > Streptomyces > Streptomyces sp. NPDC005820. The sequence continues at coordinate 2,203 of NZ_JBEXXE010000104.1, read as the reverse complement.
GCGGGCCGCTCGGGCCGTGGTCGCGCTCTCTTCGGGCTCGCCCGTGTTGAGGTTGCGGTCCCAGCGCGGGAAGTTGCTGGAGGTGACCTGGAGGCGTATGCGGTGCCCTGCCCGGAAGGCGATGCTGGTCGACCACAGGTCCACGACGTGCTCGGCGGACTCACCCGGTGTCGCTTCCCGAACCCGCACGATGCCGTCGGTCACATTGCGCGATACGCCGTTCTCGTCGACGTCGCACAGGCGGGCCACCCAGTCGGTCGAGGGACCGTCGGTGGCGGCGAAGAGCACCGCCCGCACGCGGCCGGTCACCTCGAGGTCCTCGGTGAGCGGTTCGGTGGTGAAGACGAGGACGTCCTCGCGCGCCTCCACGGCCGTCTGGTCGAGCGGGCCGGGACGGAATTCGTCGGTCAGCAGGAGCGCCCCGCCGGTGGTGGGCACCGGGTCCATCGGGTCGTAGGTGAACTCCTCGGGCTGCTCGGCGGCGGCCGGCGGCTCAGGGGTCAGGCGGCCGTCCGCGCGCAGGTGGAAGTCCGTGTCCACGGCCCGCGACAGGGGCCATTCCGTCTCCTCGCGCCACTGGTTGACGCCCATGACGAACAGCAGCACCTTGCCCGTGTCCGGCTCCAGCGGCTCGCCGTCGCCGATCGTGCGCTGGTACCAGTCGAGCTGGAGGCCGTTGAGGGGTCCGCGCATGCCCATGAAGGCGGAGTTCGCGGCGAACCCGAAGTTGACGTCGCCGATGACGTGCTGCTGGTTGGCGTGACTCCACGGGCCCATGACCAGCGTGGCGGAGCGGCCGGCGCGGCGCATGGCGGTGAAGTTGTCGAGCGTGCCCTGGGTGAAGATGTCGTACCAGCCGCCGACCTGGAAGGTGGGCAGGTCCACCTCGTCGTGGCGGCCCTCGACCCGGCAGGCCCGCGCCCACTCGGGTTCGCGCCGGGACCGCTCATGGCCCAGCTCGGGAAGATCGTGCCGGACGAACGCGGGGAAGTGCCCGGCGGGCAGTTCGCCGTAGCCTCCGCCGGCCAGGCCGTCGAGATCCTGCACGAGCCTGCCGAGGCTGCCGACGAGCGTGGCGGGGTCGGTGCCGTGCCGGCGCATCAGCGCGTCGGCACCCATCATCAGGGTCCACGGCGCGGTGATGCCGAGCTCGATCGCGCCGCCGCGCGTCCACAGCCCGTCGTCCGGATCGGACCACGTGACCATCGGCGCGATCGCCTTCAGCTCCGGCGGCTTGGCCAGCGCCGCCATCCACTGGGTGTTGCCGAAATAGCTGGCGCCGATCATGCCGACGGAGCCGTCCGCGCCGGGAAGTGCGGCAGCCCACCGCACGGTGTCGTACCCGTCGCTCTCCTCATGCGTCCACGGCTCCCACTCACCCTCGGACGCGAACCGGCCTCGGGTGTCCTGGAGGACCACCATGAAGCCACGCCGGGCCGCCGCCAGGGGATCGAGGATGGCGATCGCCAGGGCCATCTGCTTCCCGTACGGCAGCCGGCTCAGCAGGACCGGCCACGGCCCGCTGCCGCCGGGCCGGTAGACATCCGCGCGCAGCACCGTGCCGTCACGCATCTCCGCGGGTACGTCGAACTCGATCCGGATCTCCGTCATGTGCTGCTCCTTTGCCTGCCACGACGTCTTCGCGAGAACATGGTTGATCGGTTCTCCACCCCCGCGACACCCCCGATCGGGGGTGACCCCGGCGGTCTCGGGACGCTCAGGCCACCGCGTTCAGCACGTCGGCCAGTACGTCGGGCCGTTCCAGCGCGATGAAGTGGCCGGCCTTCGGCACCTGCGTGAAGTCGGCGGCGGGCAGCAGCCGCTTGTTGGCCTCCCGGTCCGAGGGCCGGGACCAGTCCTTCTCGCCGTAGACGAAGTGGATGGGGGCCTTGACCTCCGGGTAGCGCGAGCGGGCCGCGATGAGGCTGGGCAGGGCCTGGTACACGCCCCGGGCGACGGTCGGGTAGCCGGGGCGGCGGCCCACCTGGAGGAGCTCGTCCACGTAGTCCTCGCGCAGTGCGCTCTTGTCGCCCAGGCCGCCCTGGAGGATCTTGGTGAGGGCGGGCTTGGGCTCCACACCGGCGATCGCCGGGCCCACCCCGGGCGCCAGGACACCGCTGACCACCACACGGGCCAGGAGGCTGGAGCGGGCGATTCCACCCTGGAAGTCGTACGCGTTGACCGCGACGACGCGTCTGACGCG
>NZ_JBEXXE010000103.1:0-8672 GCF_040630255.1 Streptomyces sp. NPDC005820 | reverse complement strand
CACCGCGCTGCGGATCGGCTACTTCGACCAGCGTGTCGACGCGGTCGTCGCCGAGGAACCCCTGTTCGACCCGACCATGTCCCGCCTTCGCGGCTAGCAGGCAGCGTCCACTCCGAGGGAAGGAACACCGCCGGTGACCGCACAACTGCTTGACGGCAAGGCCACCGCCGCCGAGATTCGCCGCGAACTCGCTGAGCGCGTGGCCAAGTTGACCGCGGCCGGCGGTCGGCCGCCCGGCCTGGGCACCGTCCTGGTCGGCGACGATCCCGGCAGCCGTGCCTACGTCGCCGGCAAGCACCGGGACTGCGCGCAGGTCGGCATCGCCTCCCTCCGCCGCGATCTGCCCGCCGACGCCACTCAGCAGCAGGTCGAGGACGTCATCGACGAACTCAACGGCGACCCGTCCTGCACCGGTTACATCGTCCAGCTCCCGCTTCCGGCCCACCTGGACGCGAACGCCGTACTGGAACGCATGGACCCGGCCAAGGACGCCGACGGACTGCACCCGGTGAACCTCGGCCGGCTCGCCCTCGGGGTGGACGCGCCGCTGCCGTGCACCCCGCGCGGCATCGTCGAACTCCTCCGCCGTCACGACGTGCCCCTCGCCGGAGCGAGGGTGTGCGTGATTGGCCGGGGCATCACCGTAGGACGTCCCATCGGGCTGCTGCTCACCCGCAGGTCGGAGAACGCCACCGTGACCCTGTGCCACACCGGCACCAAGGGCCTGGCCTGGCACGTCCGCGAGGCGGACATCGTCATCGCGGCCGCCGGTTCACCCGGCCTGGTCACCAAGGACATGCTGCGCCCCGGCGCGGCCGTCCTGGACGTCGGCATCACCCGTACCGACCAGGGACTGGTCGGCGACATCCACCCGGAGGCCGCCACCGTCGCCGGGTGGCTCGCGCCCATGCCCGGCGGGGTGGGCCCCATGACACGGGCCATGCTGCTCGCCAACGTCGTCGAGGCCGCCGAGAAGAACGCCACCGCGGCATGAACACGCATGTCCCCGACTAAGGCTGGACCCCTGTGACCGTCACGGCCCACCCCACCACCCCTCCCCGCCCGGGTACGCCCGAGCTTCACCCGCACGGGCTTCCGCGGCCCGGCCGGACGCTGGTCATGGGCGTCGTGAACGTCACGCCCGACTCGTTCTCGGACGGCGGGCTGTCCTTCGCCCCAGGGGCGGCCGTCGCGCACGGACGCGCGCTGCTCGAGCAGGGAGCGGACATCGTGGACGTGGGCGGTGAGTCCACCCGCCCCGGCGCCGTGCGCCCGCCGGTGGAGGAGGAGCTGCGCCGCGTTCTGCCCGTGGTCCGGGAACTGGCCGCGGCGGGCGCGGTCGTCAGTGTCGACACCATGCGGGCCGAGGTGGCCGCCCGCGCGCTGGACGCCGGTGCCCGGCTGATCAACGACGTCTCCGGGGGGCTCGCCGATCCCGCGATGCTGCCGTTGATGGCCCGGGCCGGCACGCCGTACGTGGTGATGCACTGGCGTGGGCACGCGGCGGGCATGCAGGCGAACGCCCGCTACGGGGACGTCGTGACCGACGTGCTCGACGAGCTGCGGTCGCGGATCGACGCCGCGCTGGCGGCGGGGATCGCGCCCGGGTGTCTGATCATCGACCCGGGGCTCGGCTTCGCGAAGGAGGCCGGGCACAACTGGGAGCTGCTGGGCCGGCTGGCGGAGGTGCGCGCGCTGGGCCATCCCGTGCTCGTGGGGGCGTCACGCAAGTCGTTCCTGGGCGCGCTGCTGACGGACCGGGAGACCGGACGGCCCCGTCCGGCGGCGCAGCGGGATGCCGCGACCACCGCGGTGTCGGTGCTGGCCGCGGCGCAGGGCGTGTGGTGTCTGCGCGTGCACGATGTCGCCTCGACGCTGGACGCGGTGCGGGTGACGGCCCGCTGGGGCGCCGAGGCGCCGGCGCTGTCGCCGCTGTGCTGAGGACCCCGCGGCCCGCGTGCGTGCCGTGCGCGGGCCGGCTCAGCCCAGGTGGCCCATCCGGCGGCTGATCTCCGCCGCGCCCTCGACCAGCACGGGGGCGAGTTCATGGATGCGTGCCTCGGTGAAGCGGTAGGCGGGGCCGGAGGCGCTCAGCGCGGCGATGACCTCGCCGTCACGGGAGCGGATCGGGGCCGCCATGGCGTGCAGCCCGATCTCGAGTTCCTCCAGCGTCATCGCGTAGCCGCGTTCGAGCGCCTCGGTGAGGTTCTTCTCCAGTTTGGCCCTGGCCGTCAGGGTGTGCGGCGTCAGCTTCCGCAGCCCGGACGCGGCGAGTACGTCGGCCCGGGTCTGCGTCGGCAGATGGGCGAGCAGGATCTTGCCGCTCGACGTGGCGTGCAGCGGGGTGAGCTGTCCCACCCAATTGTGCGTGCCGACCGCGCCGGGGCCGCGTACCTGGTGGAGGTTGACGGCGTAGTGCTCCTGCAGGACCGCGATGTTGACGGTCTCTCCGATGCGGTCGCTGAGCCGCTCGCACACCACCCGGCCCTGCTGGGTGATGTCGAGCCGGCCGGTCACCGCTCCGGCCAGCCGGACGAGCCCGAAACCGAGCCGGTACTTGCCGCGCTCGGCCGTCTGCTCGACCAGGCCGCGTGCCTCGAGCGCTCCGAGCAGGCGGAACGCGGTCGACTTGTGGACGTCGATCTCGGCGGCGACCTCGCTGACACCGGCCTCGCCGCGCTGGGCGAGGATCTCCAGGACGCTGACGGCACGGTCGACGGACTGCACGCCGTTCACCGCACCTGTCGTTGCGCCCTCTGCCGCATAGTTGCTCATAGCGCAACTATACGCAATGGCCGATGAGAGGTGAGGGGCCACAGCGACCGGACAAGGGGCCTATCGGACACTTGACGGCGACTGTTTTCCCGCACCCTAGGGCCGGCCGTTCGTCAGCGGAAGACCACGGTGCACTTCCCGTTGACCAGGACACGGCTCTCGCTGTGCCACTCCACGGCGCGGGCGAGCACGCGGGCCTCCACGTCCCGGCCGATGGTGACCAGTTCGTCGGGGTCGCGGGAGTGGTCCACCCGGACGACGTCCTGTTCGATGATCGGGCCTTCGTCGAGGTCGGACGTGACGTAGTGCGCCGTGGCCCCGACGAGCTTCACACCGCGCTGGTACGCCTGGACGTAGGGCCGGGCCCCCTTGAAGCTGGGCAGGAAGGAGTGGTGGATGTTGATGGCCCGGCCGTCGAGCTGCTTGCACAGGTCGTCGGAGAGGATCTGCATGTAGCGGGCCAGCACCACCAGGTCCACGTCCAGCTCGCCCACCAGCTCCAGCAGCCGCGCCTCGGCCTCGGCCTTGGTCTCCTTGGTCACCGGAATGTGGTGGAAGGGGATGCCGTAGCTCTGCGCCAGCGGCTCGAAGTCGCGGTGGTTGGAGACGATCGCCGGGATCTCGATGTTGAGCGAGCCGGTGGACTTGCGGAAGAGCAGGTCGTTCAGGCAGTGGCCGAACTTCGAGACCATGATCAGGGTTCGGGTGGGGGTCGAGGCGTCGTGCAGTTGCCAGCGGATCCCGTACGCCTGGCCGACCGGCCCGAAACCGGTCCGCAGGTCCTCCAGCGAGACGCCGGGGTCCGAGACGTCGAAGTGCACCCGCATGAAGAAGCGGCCCGACATCCGGTCGTCGAACTGCCGGCTCTCCAGGATGTTGCCGGAGCGGTGCAGCAGGAAGGTGGACACGGCGTGGACCAGGCCGGCCTGGTCGGGGCAGGACAGGGTGAGGACGTACTCGCGGCCGGGCTGCGGTCGAGGAGACATGCCATCCTCCGTGATCTGGTGCGCATTTCATGTGATGCGTACTGATGCATCTCTGATGCGTATTGCGCAACACTGTGGGCGATGCGCAACATGCTCCAACGGTGGCGACCCGGTGGTCAAGGGGTCAGGGGCGGTGGAGATGGCCCAGGCGGTCCGAGATCTCCTCGGCGGCCGCCCGCACCGCGGCGCAGACCGCCGGCAGTCGCTCCTCGGTCAGCCGGACGGACGGTCCCGAGGCGCTGAGCGCGGCGACCGCCTGTCCGTTGAAGGTGAAGACCGGTGCGGCCACCGCGTTCAGGCCCTGTTCGAGCTCCTCGATGCTGTACGCGACCCCGTCCGTGCGGGCGCGCCGGAGCTGGTCCCGGAGGACTCCGGGATCGGTGACGGTGTGCGGGGTGTAGCGCTCCAGCGGCTCCGAGAGCCGGTCGGCGAGCTCGGGGTCGGGCAGATGGGCCAGCAGGATCTTGCCGCTGGACGTGGCGTGCAGCGGCGTGCGCCGGCCCAGCCAGTTGTGCGTGGTGAGGGCCGAGGGGCCGAGCACCTGGTCGATGTTGATCGCGGCGTCCCGGTCCAGGACGGCCAGGTTGATGGTCTCTGCGACCCGGTGCGCCAGCCGCTCGCACACCTGGCGGCTCTGCTGGGAGAGGTCCAGCCGGACCGTGGCGGCGCCGGCGAGGCGGATCAGGCCGAGGCCGAGGCGGTACTTGCCCCGCTCCTCCGTCTGCTCGATGAGTCCGCGCATCTCCAGGGCGGTGGCGAGCCGGGACGCCGTGGACTTGTGCACCCCTAGTTCGGCGGCCATGTCCGTGACGCCCGCCTCGTCGTGGCGGCCCAGGAACTCGAGGATGGTCGCCGCCCGGTCGACCGACTGCACCGGGGACTCGGGCTGCGCCGGAGCGTCCGTACCGTCGCTCATTGCCGCTGTCGCTCCTCTGCTGTTGTTTCTCTATATAGAACAAGCATCGCAGTATGCAACATCGTCCGCTGACGTCGAAACCTCGTCAAGGGCCTTGACGGCGTGGTGTCCGTGAGGGGACAGTTTGGGCGTCGTTGCTTATGGCGAAGAGTGTTGCGGGATGTGCAACATGCTCCGGCCCCTCGGCGCCTCCTGAACATCCAGCCGAACACCCAGCCGAACAACGCCTTCGGCCGCCCCCCTGAGCGAGGAGATCGACCGTGACACACGAGGTACGCGCCGTCGTCGCCCGGAAGAAGGGCGCCCCCGTCTCGGTGGAGACCGTCCTGGTTCCGGACCCCGGCCCCGGTGAGGCGCTGGTGAAGGTGCAGGCCTGCGGCGTCTGCCACACCGACCTGCACTACCGCGAGGGCGGGATCGGCGACGACTTCCCCTTCCTGCTCGGTCATGAGGCCGCGGGCGTCGTCGAGGCGGTCGGCGAGGGTGTCACCGAGGTCGCGCCGGGCGACTTCGTCGTCCTCAACTGGCGTGCGGTCTGCGGCACCTGCCGCGCCTGCCGCAGGGGCAGACCCCAGTACTGCTTCGCCACCCACAACGCCGCCCGGCCGATGACCCTGGCCGACGGCACCCCGCTGTCCGCCGCCCTCGGCATCGGCGCCTTCGCGGAGAAGACCCTGGTCGCCGCCGGCCAGTGCACCAAGGTGAACCCCACCGCCTCGGCCGCCGCGGCGGGCCTGCTCGGCTGCGGAGTGATGGCCGGGTTCGGCGCCGCGGTCCACACCGGCGGCGTGGGCCGCGGCGACTCCCTCGCGGTCATCGGCTGCGGCGGCGTGGGCATGGCCGCCATCGCCGGCGCCAAGGTGGCCGGCGCCGGCCGCATCATCGCCGTGGACGTCGACGAGCGGAAGCTGAAGTGGGCCGAGCAGTTCGGCGCCACCGACGTCGTGGACTCCTCCAGGACCGACGCCGTCGAGGCGATCCGCGAACTCACCGGCGGCTTCGGCGCCGACGTCGTCGTGGACGCGGTGGGCCGTCCCGAGACCTTCACACAGGCCTTCTACGCCCGCGACCTGGCCGGCACCGCCGTCCTCGTCGGCGTCCCCACCCCGGAGCTGACGCTCGAACTGCCGCTGCTGGACGTGTTCGGCCGCGGCGGCGCCCTGAAGTCCTCCTGGTACGGCGACTGCCTGCCCTCCCGGGACTTCCCCGCCCTCATCGACCTCTACCTCCAGGGCCGCTTCGACCTGGGCGGCTTCGTCACCGAGACGATCGGCCTGGACGACGTGGAGGCCGCGTTCGCCAAGATGCACCACGGCGAGGTGCTGCGCTCGGTCGTGGTCCTGTGACCGCCCGGACGTCATCGGCGCCGGCGCCGTCGGGTGCGCACTCGACGACGAACCGACCGCACCGCACCGCACCTCACCCCACTCACGAAAGTGACACGATGACCCTCACGAACCTGCCGCCCAGCCTGATCCCCACGCTGTCCGGCGAGTACTACACCGACCCCGAGATCTTCGCCCAGGAGCAGGAGCGGGTCTTCGAGGCCATGTGGTTCTGCGTGGCCCGCGCCTCCGAGCTGGACAAGCCCGGCGCGTTCCGCACCTACCAGGTCGGCCGCGAGAGCGTGCTCGTCTCCCGGGCGAGGGACAACTCGATCAGGGCGTTCCTCAACATCTGCCGGCACCGCGGCGCCAAGCTCTGCACCGAGGAGTCCGGCGAGGTCAAGCGCGCCTTCCAGTGCCCGTACCACGCCTGGACGTACGGCCTGGACGGCAAACTCGTCGCCGCCCCGAACCTGACCTCGATGCCGGACATCGACCGGACCGAGTACGGCCTGATCAACGTCCATGTCCGCGAATGGCTCGGCTATGTGTGGGTGTGCCTCGCCGACGAACCGCCGTCCTTCGAGGCGGACGTGCTGGGCGCGGTCGTGGAGCGCCTCGGCGACGTCGCCTCGATCGAGCGCTACGACGTCGACAACCTCTCCGTCGGCAAGCGCATCACCTACGACGTGAAGGCCAACTGGAAGCTCATCATCGAGAACTTCATGGAGTGCTACCACTGCGCCACCATCCACCCCGAACTCACCGAGGTCCTCCCGGAGTTCGCGGACGGATACGCGGCCCAGTACTACGTCGGCCACGGCGCCGAGTTCGGCGAGGAGATCCAGGGCTTCACCGTGGACGGCTCCGAGGGCCTGGACCGCATCCCCGGGGTGGCCGAGGACCAGGACCGCCGCTACTACGCGATCACGGTCAAGCCGCAGGTCTTCATCAACCTCGTCCCCGACCACGTCATCTTCCACCGCATGTACCCGATGGCCCACGACCGCACGATCGTCGAGTGCGACTGGCTGTACCTGCCGCACGTCGTGGAGAGCGGCAAGGACGTGGACCGCTCGGTGGAGCTGTTCCACCGGGTCAACGTGCAGGACTTCGACGCCTGCGAGCGCACCCAGCCGGGGATGAGCTCACGGGCGTACACCCGGGGCGGGGTGCTGGTGCCCAGTGAGCACCACATCGGCGAGTTCCACACCTGGCTGCAGAACAAGCTCGACGTGGGTCCCACGCACTGACCGCCTCCCGGCCCTCTTGACAACCCCGCCTCCCACCCAAACCATGTTGCACATAACGGATGTCGTTGTGTCATGTGAGACAGCTTGTCTGGAGCCCGCATGAGGAGCATCACCGTCGTCGGAGCATCGCTGGCAGGCCTGAGCACGGTCCGCGCGCTGCGCACGGACGGCTACGACGGCGAGATCGTCGTCGTGGGGGAGGAGCGCCACACCCCCTACGACCGCCCGCCGCTGTCCAAGGACTTCCTCAAGGGGGGCCTCGACGCCGCCGCGCTCTCGCTCGGCGACCCGGAGGAATACGAGGACCTGGACGTGCAGTGGCTGCTCGGCGAGCGCGCGGTGCGCCTCGACCCCGGCGCCCGGACCGTCACCCTGGCCGGGGGACGGCATGTGCGCACCCACGGCGTCGTCATCGCGACCGGCGCCGCCGCCCGCACGCTCCCCGGCACGGACGGACTCGCCGGCGTCCACACCCTGCGCACCCTGGACGACGCCCTCGCGCTGCGCGCCGACCTGACGAACGGCCGGCCCCGGCTCGTCGTCATCGGCGCCGGCTTCATCGGCGCCGAGGTGGCCTCCACCGCCCGCGGACTCGGCCTCGACGTCACCGTCGTCGAGGCGCTCGGCATCCCGCTGGAACGCCAACTGGGGCGCGAGATGGGGCTGGTGTGCTCCTCGCTCCACACCGATCACGGGGTCCGTCTGCTGTGCGGGACCGGCGTCGCGGGACTCGTCGGCGAGGGCCGGGTCACGGGCGTGCGGCTCGCGGACGGGCAGGTGCTGCCCGCCGACGTCGTGGTGGTCGGGGTGGGGGTCAGGCCCGCCACCGACTGGCTCGCCGGTTCCGGAGTGCCGGTGGACGACGGGGTGGTGTGCGACGCCGGCTGCGCGACCGGTGTCCCGGGCGTGGTCGCCGTCGGCGACGTCGCCCGCTGCCCCCACCCGTTCACCGGACGGCACGCCCGGATCGAGCACTGGAGCAACGCCGGCGAGCAGGCGAAGACCGCCGCCCGCACCCTGCTCACCGGGGTGTCCGCGCCCGCCTCGCCGACCGCGCCGTACTTCTGGTCCGACCAGTACGGGGTGCGCATCCAGCTCGCCGGGTACGTCGCTCCCGGCGCCGAGCCCGAGGTCGTCGAGGGCGACCTCGACAGCCGTTCCTTCACGGCCGTCTACCGGCGCGAGGGCACCCCCGTCGCCGTGCTCTCCCTCAACCAGCCCAAGTTCTTCAACCGGCTCCGCCGCACCCTCGTCCCCGCCGTCCCGGCCGCCGCCCACTGAGCCCCCACGCGAGGAAACGTCGATGACCCTGTTCCACCAGTCCCTGCACGAGCTCGACCCGGAGATCGCGGCCGCGGTCGACGCCGAGCTGAACCGCCAGCAGTCCACGCTCGAGATGATCGCCTCGGAGAACTTC
>NZ_JBEXXE010000102.1:0-9384 GCF_040630255.1 Streptomyces sp. NPDC005820 | reverse complement strand
TGCGAACTCGGCCTGCCGTGCCGCTCGTTGTCGGGAATGTGATCCACCCCGAAGGGTTCGACCTTCGTGACCGCGCTGCCGTACACCGGCGCCGGGGCATCGTGGGACATGGGCGTGCTCCTGGGGACGGGGAGAGGGGGTTACTGGAGCGGGGGCTACTGGAGGGGGTTACTGGAACGCCGGTATGACTTCCTTGATGAACAGCTCCAGCGACTTGCGCTTCTCCTCGTGCGGGAGGCCGGTGTCGATCCAGAAGCTGTACTCGTCGACGCCCAGCTCCTGGTAGGCGCGCAGCCGCTCGATCACCTCGGCGGGGGTGCCGATCATCGCCGTCTCGTGCAGCGACTCCGGCGTGAACTCGGGGCGGCCCTCGAACTTCGACTCCGGGCTGGGGTCGAGGAACCCGTTGCGCGGGGTGACCTGGTTGCCGAACCAGGCGTCGAAGGTCCGGTAGAACCGGCCGATCGCCTCCGCGGCCGGCCGCCACCCCTCGGGCTCGTCGGGGGAGTGGACGTGCGTGTGCCGCAGCACCATCAGCTCGGGGCGCGCCACCTCCGGGTGGTTGGCCACCGCGGTGTCGAACTTCCGCTTCAGGTCGACGACTTCCTCGTCCCCCTTCATCAGCGGGGTGACCATGACGTTGCAGCCCTGGGCGACGGCGAAGTCGTGCGAGTCGGGGTCGCGGGCGGCGATCCACATGGGCGGGGTGGGCTGCTGCACCGGCTTGGGCACGCTGGTCGACGTCGGGAACTGCCAGATCTCGCCGTCGTGCGCGTAGTCGCCCTGCCACAACGCCCGTACGGCGGGCACGAGTTCACGAAGATGCTTGCCGCCGTCGCGGGCCGAGAGGCCGCCCGCCAGCCGGTCGAACTCGAACTGGTAGGCACCCCGGGCGATGCCCACCTCCATCCGGCCGTTGCTGATGACGTCCAGCAGAGCGCACTCACCGGCGGCCCGGATCGGGTTCCAGAACGGGGCGACGATGGTCCCGGCGCCGAGGCGGATGGTCGTGGTCTGCGCCGCCAGATGGGCGAGGAGCGGGATCGGGCTCGGCGAGATGGTGTACTCCATCGAGTGGTGCTCGCCGATCCACACGGTGCCGAAGCCGCCGGCCTCGGCCATCAGGGTGAGCTCGGTGAGATTCTCGAAGAGCTCGCGGTGGCTGACCTCCTCGTCCCAGCGCTCCATGTGCACGAACAACGAAAACCTCATGACTGCTGCTCCTTGCCTGACGCGGTGGCGTCCATCTCGGTGAGGGTCACGTCGCCGGTCGCCCAGTGGGACCGGGGCACCTCGTGGACGACGACACGGATGTACTCGGGCTTGGTGTTCGTGGTGCGCAGGACCGCTTCGTGCACTTCGTGCAGCAGGGCCCGGATCTGCTCCGGGGTGCGGCCCTCGGCGAGGGTGATGGCGACCTGTGGCATGTCGGCTCCTGTCGGCTTCCGTCAGCTGCGCAGGGTGAACGGGTCGGCCACCGGCTCCTCGCTGGTGTTGATCCACACGCTCTTCAGGCGTGTGTACTCCTTGATGGTCTCGGTGCCGTGCTCCACGCCGACGCCGCTGGACTTGAAGCCCTGCCGCGGCGACATGGGGGACATGGCCCGGTAGGTGTTGACCCAGATCGTCCCGGCGTCGAGCCGTGCCGCCATCCGGTGCGCCCGGGAGAGGTTCGTCGTCCAGACGCCGGCCGCGAGTCCGTAGTCGGTGTCGTTGGCCAGCCGGACGACCTCGTCCTCCGTGTCGAACGGCATGACGGCCAGCACGGGTCCGAAGATCTCCTCCCGGACGACGCGCATGTCGTTGTCGACGTCCACGAGGATGGTCGGCTCGTAGAAGTAGCCGCCGAGCCCGCCGTCGGTGGGGCGTCCGCCGGTCAGCACCCGGGCGCCCTCGCTGCGGCCGAGGTCGACATAGCCGGCCACCTTGTCGCGCTGGTCGGCGAAGGCCAGCGGGCCGAGCTCCGTCCGCGCGTCCAGAGGGTCGCCGATGCGGATGGTCCTGGCGCGTTCGGCGACCCGCTCCAGCAGCTCGTCGTAGACCGACCGGTGGGCGAAGACGCGGCTGCCCGCGATGCAGGTCTGTCCGGCGGCGGCGAAGATACCGGCCACGACGCCCATCGCCGCGTTCGCGATGTTCGCGTCCTCGAAGACGATGTTGGGGGACTTGCCGCCGAGTTCGAGCGTGGAGCCGATGAACCGGCTCGCGGTCGCCGCCGCGATCCTGGCCCCGGTGGCGGTGGAGCCGGTGAAGGAGATCTTCGCGAGGTCGCGGTGGTCGACCAGCGCCTGTCCCGCCTCGGCCCCGAACCCGGTGACGACGTTGACCGCGCCCGGCGGGAAGCCCGCCTCCAGGGCCAGCTCGGCGAGCCTGACGACGGTCGCCGAGGTGTACTCGGACGGCTTGATCACGACGGTGTTGCCGGCGCACAGGGCCGGGGCCAGCTTGCTGCTGGTCAGCGTCAACGGGGAGTTCCAGGGCGTGATCGCGCCCACGACGCCCAGCGGCTCCCGGGCCGTGTAGTTCAGCACCTGGCGGTCGGAGGTGGGGATGAAGTCGCCGTGGATCTTGTCGGCGAGGCCCGCGTAGTAGTGGTAGTACTCCGGCAGGGTGGCCAGCTGCCCGCGCATCTCGCGCAGCAGCTTGCCGTTGTCCAGGGTCTCCATCCGGGCCAGGTCCTCGGCGTTCTCGGCGATCAGCTCCCCGAGCCGGCGCAGCAGCCGGCCCCGGCGCGTCTGGCTGAGGTCGCGCCAGCGCGGGTCCTCGAAGGCGCCCCGCGCGGCGGCGACGGCCCGGTCGATGTCGGTCGCGTCGCCGCGCGCCGCCCGGTAGAGGACCTCGCGGGTGGCCGGGTTGGTGCTCTCGAAGTACTCGCCCGACGCGGGCTCCACCCGCGCCCCGCCGATGAAGTGCCGCAACGTGGTGAGGTCAGACATGAGCACACTCTCCGAGAAAGGTGGTGAGGGAGTCGACCAGCGCCCGGGGACGCTCGACGGGCAGCATGTGACGCGCCTCGGGGACGACCACCGCCCGGCAGTCGGGCAGCGCGGCGGCGAGCCGACGGGTCATCCCGGGGGTGGAGCCGGGGTCGTTCTCCCCCGTCACCGCCAGTGCGGGTACGGCGATGGCGCCCAGGTCCGGCGCGAGTTCCGCGTCCGCCGTGGCGAACACGCGGTAGCAGCCGAGGAAGGAGCCGACGTCGCCCGCGAGCAGCGTGGCCTCCGTACGGGCCACCCGGTCGGCGCCGACGTCCGTACCGTCGTACCACCGCTTCAGGGACGCGGCCGCGCTCGCCGGGAAGTCGGCCTCGGCGGTCCGCAGCCGGGCGAGGACCAGGGCCCGTTCCTCGTCCGTGCGCGCGCACACCGAGCTGACCGAGGTCAGGGTGGCCACCAGTTCGGGCCGGTGCAGCGCCAGGTGCTGGGCGACCAGTGCGCCCAGGGAGAATCCGACGAGGTGCGAGCCCGCCGGGATCCCGTCGGCGACCCCGTCGGCCAGGCCGGCGAGGGTCACCCCGTCGCGCACCGGCGGGCGGGTGCCGTGGCCCGGCAGGTCCGGGGTGATCACGGTGAAGCGGTCGGCCAGGAGCGCGGCGATCGGCTCCCACATGGTGTGGTCGAGTCCGACGCCGTGCAGCAGGACCACGGTCGGCTGGCTCATGGGCACCTACTGTTCGGTCGAGAGCGGCGCCAGGCGCTGCTGGGGGCGCCCCTGAGCGGCGGCGGCGAGCGCGATGACGATCTCGTTCGGGTGCGGGGCGTCGCTGACGCGGACCTCGAAGCTCTGGTGGTGCGAGCGGATCGTGGCGTCGGTGATGTGCTTCAGCGGGATGTCGAAGACCACACCGGCCGGGCCGCGCTTCTCGACCGCCGGCAGCAGCGTGGTGGCGCCCGCCGCCTTGCGGAAGTGGTCGCCGAACCTGAGGGTGTGGATCAGCCCCGAGCCGTGCTCGATCTCGCCGTCCAGCCCGACGATCGCGGCCTTGCCGTACGCCTCGGCGGGCTCACCGAGGGCGTCGAGGACCGCCGGAGCCAGCAGCGCGCCGAGGTCGGAGGCGTGCGCCTCGATCCCGGGGCCCAGATCCTCGACGAAGCCCTGACCGGCCCAGGGGTTCTCGATCACCGCCGCGACGACGGCGATCCGGGCTGGGCGGGCGAGCTCCCGGCCGCCCTCGGCGTGGATCTCCTCGACGACGGTCACGATCCTGCGGACGCTCATGAGGAAACAACCTCCAGGGTTTCGGTGGTGACGACGGGGTCGGTCAGCCGGTCCCCGATCCGCGGATGCGGGCGCGGCCCCGTCGACGCGGCCGCGATCACGACGATCTCGTCCGCGCGCGGCCCGTCGGAGACCCGGGCGCTGATGGTCTGGTAGTGACTGCGCGTCGCGGCATGGGTCTTGTGCCAGAGCGGGATGATCAGCGACTCCCCGGCCTCGGCGCGCGTGTCCGCGAAGCAGATGATGGACTCGCCCTGGAGGAACTCTCGCACCAGGTTGCCGAAGTACGGGGTGTGGATGAGCGCCCCGGCGTGCTCGATCTCGCCGGCCGTGCCGACGATGGCGGCCTTGCCGAACGACTCGATCTCGTCCGCACCGCCCAGGGAGGCGATGAGCCGGTCGGTCAGCAGCTTCGCGAGCACCGGTGCGATACGGGCCTGCTCCAGGTTCAGATCGGTCGAAGGACCGGAGCCCAGCCAGGGATTCCGTACGACCGCGGCGACGCTCGCCCGCCACGCGGGTCGCGCGGGCGCCTCGCCCGCCTCGGTCAGGACGACGTCACGGTAGAGCACGAGCTTGCGGAGACCGATGCTCTCGTCAGTGTGTTCCAAGCTCTCTTGCATGGCACAGGACGATAGGCATCCCCCGGCAAACCGGTCAAGGGGTCGCGCCCGAATGGCCGCCGCCCGTCGCCCGGCACCTCGGCCGGGCGCTCTTCATATGCCACTTGACATGCACGTTCTGGCGAACGTCGGGGTCGGCCGAACGAACCCTGGCCACCGGACCCTTGACGCTCCCTCTGTGGCATGCCTTACTGCTTCTTGTATGCCAACGCGGGCCGAAGTGGCGGCTGCGCAGCCGTCGGGGAGCGGTCGAAAGGCCCCGCCCCGGCCTTTCTTGTTGCCATGGAAGGGGAAGAGATGGCGCACACCCACGCCCACAGGGAACGCATCGAGAAGGTATGGGCCGAGGCCTGGGAGCAGGGTGACGTCGACGCGCTCGACACGCTGCTGAGCCCGGCCTACCTGCGCCACGGGACGGACCCGCACCCCCAGGACCTGGACGCCTTCAAGGCGGCGATCGTCTCCACCCGCGCGGCGTTCCCGGACCTGACCACCGTCATCGACGACATCGTGATCGACGGCGACCGGGCCGCGATCCGCTGGCACAGCAGCGGAACGCACCTGAATTCCTTCCTCGGCGTCCCGCCCACCCACCGGCGCGTGGACATCAGCGGCGCCACGTTCGCCCGCTTCGAGGGGGACCGGATCGTCGAGGAGCACGTGACGTGGGATCCCCGGGCGCTGCTCGCGGCGCTGGGCATCATCAGCGTGGGACAGGACTGACGGCCGGCACGGCACCGACGATCAAGACGACAAGGAGCACCCTCATGACCGCGCTTGCCTCCACCCCCGACATCGACGTGATGAAGCGGGTGAACCGGCAGTTCGTCACCGGAGTCACGGTCGTGACCGCGATGGACGGAGAGACCCCCAGAGGCCTGGCCGTCAACGCGTTCTCGAGCATCTCGCTCGACCCTCCCACGGTGATGGTGTGCGTCCAGCACACCTCGTCCACCCATGACTGCCTGTTCCGGGCCGACCATCTCGCGATCAACATCCTGTCGACCGACCAGCTCGACGTCGTCGGCACGTTCGCGAGCAAGGCCGCCGACAAGTTCACGGACCTGGACTGGGAGAGCGGCCCGTTCGGCAGCCCGCTGATCGCCCGGAGCAGCGCGCGGATGGAGGTACGGATCCGGGAGCGGCTGCGGGCGAGCACGCACACGATCTTCATCTGCCGGGTGGTGCACGCGGACGTCACCGACCTGCCCCCCATGGTCTACGGCGCGGGCAGGTTCTTCGACGGCGGGGCACTCACGTCCCTGGGGTGAAAAGCCCTCAAACAGCTGCAGACCGAAGGGCTCGTGGAGATCCGGCCCCGCGTCGGGACGTTCGTCACCGTCCCTTCCCGCCGCGAGATCACGGAACTCTTCGAGATGAAGGAACTCATGGAGGGCGCGGCCGCACGCCTGCTCGCCCGGCGCGGCCGGGTCCCGGAGACCGACTCGCTCGAACGGAACCTGCGCGAGGCCGACGAGGCGGTGGCGCGGGACGACCGGGAACGGTACGCGGAGCTGGTCCAGGAGTTCCACGACCTGCTCGTCGCCGGCTCCGACAACAGCAAACTGCGGGCCCACTACCGGGTGCTGATGAACCAGCTCGCGTACCCCCGGCTGGTGAACACCTCACTGAGCAGGCCGGGCCGCGCCGTCCAGTCCGACCGCGAGCACCACCTCGTCCTGGAACTGATCCTGGCGAAGGACGGCGACAGCGCGGAGCGCGTCATGCGCGAACACGTCAGAGCCAGCCGCCGAGCCCTCCTGGCGGGTCTGCCCCTGACCGGCTTCCGGTCCCGCTGACCCGAGGCTTCACCGCATGACGGACCGTCCGTCTACTGGCCCCGCCGGCCCAGGACACAGAACTCGTTGCCCTCGGGGTCCGCCAGCACGACCCACGGCTGCTCACCCTGGCCGATGTCGACCCGCTGTGCCCCATGAGCCAGGAGGCGGGCCACTTCGGCGTCCTGATCATCGGGTACGAAGTCGAGATGCAGCCGGCTCTTGGCCTTCTTGGGCTCGTCGAGCCGTACGAACTCCAGCCCCGGCGAGCGGTCCGGCGCCGGGCGGATGGCGAACTCGTCCGCGGAGGAGTGCACCACCACCCAGCCGAGAGCCTCGGCCCACCACTGCCCGAGGCCCGCCGGATCCGCCGAGTGAACGATCACATGCCGCCATTCCAAGGTCATCGCCCGAGCGTAGACCGGCCGACTCCGGGAACACAGGCGGTTTTCCGCGCGAGCCCGGCCGGCCGACCCGGGCACTCCCTGCCCCGGACGCCCCGGACGCCCCGGACGCCCCGGACGCCCCGGATGCCCCGGCGGCACAGGGGCACAGGGGGCGTGCGGAGAAAGCACACGCCCCACCCTCACCACTCGCTCCGCTTTCTCGCTCCCCAGACCTCCTCAAAGCCCCCATACGCCCCTCGGTCACTCTTCCGGGACCGTAACCGGCGCCTCAAGAATGGCCCTTCGCGCCGCCGCTCGTCGCAGTGGTGGTGTCCGCTCCCGGCCGGGGAAAGCCGGCACCGGGCAGCAACAGACAAGCGGACGGCCCGAAGGCCGTCGAGGAGAGAAGCGGCAGTCATGCCGCGGGGGGCAACACCACACCATGTCCGACCACATGACCACCGCCGGCCACGCGCGCGTGGCGGCACGGGCGCCGTCAGGCCCCTCGTCCACGGCCGACACCGGCCGGCACACCCGATCCGACCAGGGACGCGCGGGCCGACGCGCGCACGGTTCCCACCGGCGCCGGCTGGTGACCCAGGCGGCGACCTCGCTGCTGGAGACCGCCGTGATCCTCCCCGCCCGCAACGAGGAGGCCGGCGTCCTGCTCGCGCTGGAATCACTGGCCGCGCAGACCACACCGCCCGACCTGATCGTGATCGTGGTCAACAACTCCTCCGACCGGACGGAGCAGTTCGCGCGCGAGTTCGCCGACCGCCCGGGCGTACCGCGCACCGTCGTCTTCAACCTGCCCGACAACCCGCACAAGAAGGCCGGTGCCCTCAACCACGGCATCGGCTGGCTGAACAGCACCCCCGGCGGACTCGCCGCCGCCGCGAAGTACCTGCTGGTCATGGACGCCGACACCAGCCTGCACCCGAAGTTCCTGGAACGGGCGCGCAACGTCATGGCGTCGGACCGGCGCGTGGGCGGACTCAGCGCGACCTGCCTCGGCCGGACCGGCCTGTGGAAGAACCTCTGGCAGCGCTACCTGCTGGGCATGCAGATCATGGAGTACGGCCGCTACGCCCGGGGCCGCTACCGCTTCGGCATCCACAGCATGTCGGGCGCCGGCTCCTTCTACCGCACCGAGGCACTGCTGAGCATCCTGCGCTGGCGCGGCGAGGTGTTCTGGGAGGACCACGCCAACCTGGTGGAGGACTACGAGACGACGCTCGCGCTGAAGGAGGCGGGCTGGAAGGTCACGGCCAACCAGCACTGCATCGCCTACACCGACCTCATGCCCACCCTGCGGGAACTGATCGGCCAGCGGGAGCGCTGGGGACGCGGCACGGTCGACACCCTGCGCCGCCGCGGCTGGACGAAGCACACGTGGTTCTCCATCACCGGCATGGTGCTCGGCTTCGCCGGCTTCCTCTACACCCTGGGCTGGCTGGCCGCCTGGACCGGTGTGATCGCGAGCAGGGGCTTCGTCCTGGATCCGGTCTGGCTGTGCCTGGTCGCCTTCTGGATCGCGTACGCCGCCTTCCGCACCCGCCACCTCGGCTGGAAGGGCGTCCTGGTCGACGTCCTGATGCTGCCGGGCCTGGTCTTCTCCACCGTGCGCGCGTACTGGTTCGTCACCTCACTGGTGAAGTCGTACGCCACCGGGGTCTCCGCCTGGAAGTGACGGCTCTCAAGTCACCCCACACACACGACCGACAGGTCACCGAGAGGAACAAGATCATGAACTACCTCAGCGGATCCGGTACCGGAATCGTCGCCGGAGCGGCCTCCCTCGCGGCCACCGGCACCTCGTCCACCACCGACCTGATCATCGCGGCCAGCGTCGCCCTGGTCCTGGGCGGCCTGACGACCTATGCCGCGGCCGTCCGCCGACGCCGCCACGACGCCGACGCGGCCGGCCACTGACCCCGTCGGAGCGGATTCACACCATCAGTATCGGCGGCATTCGCCATGGGCAGTGAAACCGAACTGAAAGGTCGCTGAACGCGCCGCCCCGCAGACTCCGGGGCATGACGACAACGACCCACACCTCCGCCATCGCGGCCACGGGGCTGCGGAAGTCCTTCGGGGACAAACTCGTCCTCGACGGCATCGACCTGCACGTCCCCGCCGGCACGATCTTCTCCCTGCTCGGCCCGAACGGGGCCGGCAAGACCACCGCCGTCAAGATCCTCTCCACCCTCATCACCGCCGACGCCGGTGACATCCGCGTCGGCGGCCACGCCCTCTCCACCGACCCGCAGGCGGTACGCGCCATGATCGGGGTCACCGGACAGTTCTCCGCCGTCGACGGCCTGATCACCGGCGAGGAGAACATGCTCCTCATGGCGGACCTGCACCACCTGCCCAAGG
>NZ_JBEXXE010000101.1:0-11021 GCF_040630255.1 Streptomyces sp. NPDC005820 | reverse complement strand
GGTCGACTCGGTGTTGGCGGCGCGCAGGGTGGCGTAGTCGCCCACCTGCCGCGTTGTCGTCGGTTGCCGACGCTCCGCGTCGACGCCCTCCTCCGCCTTGCAGTTGGGCCCACCAGACCCCGCTCACCTGCGCTGATCGGTCACCCCTGCTTTCCTGCGACCTGATCCGCCGGACAGGCCCTAGCTGACCGCGCATCGATCTCATGCCGATGCGGAGTGCTTCCGGCAGCTGATCAAGGAGGACCTCGGTTCTGCCTCCCCGGTTGCCCAGGCCGTTGCCGCGCTGCGTGACGCTGGTCCAACTCTGGGCCGTCCTCTTGTAGACCGGCTGAAGGGATCGGACCTGCATCACCTCAAGGAGCTGAGGCCGGGATCGGGTGGCCGGTCCGAGATTCGGATCATCTTCGCCTTTGATCCGACTCCTTCGGCCCTGCTGCTCCTCGGCGGCGGCCGGCTTGTCGGCGGCCTGGCCTCGTCGACGAGTGAGGCCAACTGATCGGCGAGGGGGGCGGGAACGCGCAAACCCCTTCTCAGCGCAGGGCGCTCTTCTGCTGCCACTCGGTCCACGAGAGGTTCCATGCCCCGAAGCCGTTCCCGGGCGCGACCACGCCCTTGGTGTCCTTGCCGGTGATCTCGAACGGGTCGCCCGGCCGCACCTGCCCGTAGAACCAGGCCGCGTCCGCGTCGCTCATTCCTATGCATCCCGAACTCCGGTTGGCCTTGCCGAAGTAGCGGGCGTTCCACGGGGCGGCGTGCGCGTACATGCCCGACCAGGTCAGCCGCATCGAGTGGTCGACCATCTTGTCGTAGGCGTCGCCCAGGCCCACCGTCTCGGAGTTCATGTTGACCGTGCCCTCCTTGGCCATGAGCACGGCGGTTCCGCGCCAGGAGCGCTTGTCACCGCCGGGCGTGCCGCCGGAGACCGGTATGCGCCGGACCGTCTCGCCGTCGCGTACGAGGGTGAGTCGGTGACTGTCGAGGTCGACCTTGACCACCTGCCGGGCGCCGATGGTGAAGGCGGTCGTGTAGTCGCGTACGAACCAGCCGCCGTCCGTGCCCGAGTCGGTGCCGTTCAACTCGGCGTTCAGCGTGACCTTGGTTCCGGGTTTCCAATACGTCCTGGGCCGCCAGTCCACCCGGTCCTTGCCCGACCAGTCGCTTATCCAGCCCCAGGAGCCCTCGGTGCCGTTCGAGGTGGTGATCTTGAGCTGCTTCTCGACCTCGGCCCGGTTCTTGACCGGATGGTCGAAGACCAGGGAGATCGGCTGGGCGATGCCGACGGTGGCGTCGGCGCCCGGTCGCCAGTCGACCTTGTTGACCTTGTCCGCCGGAGCCGTGGTGAAGGCGGCCCTGGTGCTTTTGGCGGTTCCGCCCTCGGTCCGGGTCGCCGCCGTCACCGTGTACGCCGCGCCCGGTACGGCCTTGCGGTCGGAGACCCACGACCGGCCGTCGGCGGCGACCTTGCCGGCGAGCCTGTGGTTCTCGGCGTCGGTGACGGTCACCGAGGTGAGTCTGCCGCCCGCGGCCGTGACCCTCACGGGCGCGCCCGCCGGGACCTGTTCTCCCGTGGGCGTGACGGTGACCGTGACAGGGCGGTCGTCGGCGCTCGGCGTCACCTTGGAGTCCGGGGCGCCGGGGGAGGCGCTCGGCGAGCAGGCGGCGAGGGGCGCCAGCAGGGCGGCCACGACAACGGCCCGGACCCGGGCATGGGGGAGTACGCGTGCGCGGGGCAAAAGGACCTCCGGGAAGAACGGAAAGAACGGGAAGGACGGGAAGGGGGTGGGTGAGTTGGCGATGTCAGCCGCTATGCGGCAAGGTGACGGCGACTGGTGGGGAACGGTCGTCGTCCGGTCGCATGCGCCACGGCGGGCGGGCGGGCGGGCGGGCCGACCGACCATGCGCACGTGTGCCTCACCGCACCCCCCGCGTCCTGGGTACCCGAAGACACGGGTGTCCCAGGGGCGGGTGGGGGTTTGAGGCCCGTCACTTCGACATGATGAAATCCAGGGCGAAACCGGGAGCAGTCGTCCAGTAGGTGACACGCTGATAGTCGTTGGCGTACAACGTCTCGACGGGCATGGGGACATCGATCGGCTTGCCCGCGCGGCTGCCGGGCTTACGACCCTGGAGGCTGAGGGTGATGCTCTTCGCCTCGTATTCGTCCATGGGGCCGTTGACGAGCAGAGCGGCATACGCCTCCTCACCCGGGGCGAGGGTGACGGGCACCCCCGGGTTCGGGTCGCTCTCCTTGATCACGGGCGCCGTTGTCCGACCGGCACCGAGCCGCACGAGCGGGTAGCGGTAGAGGTTGCACTTCTTGTCGCCGGCGTTCTGGACGGTGAGGAGGAGGTGCCTGGCGTCCTCGCTGTCCGCGGGCTCCTTCACAGCGGACACCCCGAGGACCTCCTGGGAGCAGGCGGCGACCGCGCCACTGCCGCCCGAGCGGTGCGTCACCACATCACTGGCCTTACCGATGGTCGTCCGTGGCCCGGTGGCGGAGGCGTGCGCCGACACACCCCACCCAAGAGCCAGGACGAGACCCGTGGCCACGGCCACACGGCTGCTCACAAGGGACTTCACGTTCATCTGCGTGTTCCTTTCTGATCGGTACGAGGTCGCACGCGCCCGCGGTCCGGCACTGCGGATCAAGGTGCGTGCCGGGCTGTCGCCGCCACACCATCCGTCTCCTCCCCGGACCGCGGGGACAGGGCGAAGGCGGTCGGGCGCCCCAATGAGCGTCCGCGCCCTGCGTCTTGGGCGCCCAAAGAGATGGGTGTCCCAGAGGACGGGTGAGGTGGGTTGCGTGGCACTGCCGGGCGGTCGGCCGCTTCAGCCGGTGCGACAGCCACAGCTTCGGATGCCTCGTGGGCCTGGGACAACAGCCGCCGCCGGCCTGTAACGGTGGAACGATCCCACCCCCGACAACCTGCACAAACGAGGAAGCCTGGGATGCCTGTCCGGGATGGTGAGCCCCTCTGAGGCCGGCGGCCGGACACCCCGGTGGACTTGACCCGCGCCGCGCCCGCCGCCCCGGCAACCGACGGTGCGAACGGCCCTGCCCCAGAGCCCCCGCTGCTCGTGGCGGTGGCGGGCTCTTCGCCGGCCGGGCCCACGGAGGTCGGAGGTGATCGGGCGGGGGCCGGCTGAGCGTCGTATCGCCACCGCCTCCCAGGCCGACGCCCGCGCCGAGGCGATCGGCTTCCGGTGGCGGCTCATGGTCCACGTCCGCGCGTACGGCTCGATGCGGTCTGAGGAGCCGGCCGGCATCCGCCGCCGGGACGTCGACGTCGACAACGGCCGAGGTGCGGCTTTGTACGGCGTGGCTTCCAGCCCGTGTGCGGGTGGCGCTCCCCAGCCATCAGCCGGTTGTGGCGGCTGGTCATGGTGTGGGAGTGGTGTGGGAGTGGGCGTGGCTGAGGGTGGTCTTGAGGAGCTCGAGGAGAGGGATGGCGCAATCCCGGAACCATCCCAACCGTCTTGACGTACAGGTGTGGGGGAAGTGCCTGGGATGCTGTCCGGATCGGGACATGACTGCACAGGCCGACGGATGGATGCGAGTACGGACCGCATGGCTGCAATCCACGATGACGTAGCGGAGTTCGCGTTACTGCTGACGCGTCTGAAGGAGCGCACCGACCGCAGCTACGCGGCGCTGGCCCGCCGTCTGGGCATGAATGCCTCCACGCTGCACCGCTACTGCGCCGGAGAGGCGGTTCCCCTGGACTTCGGCGGGATCGAGCAGTTCGCAGCACTCTGCGGAGCCTCCCCCGAGGAACGCGTGGAGTTGCACCGCCGTTGGATCCTGGCTCACGCCGCACGGCAACGACCGCGCCCTTCCCATGGCCGGCAGGCGTCGGCGCCCCACCCCAGCACGGGCGCAGGGGTGTCAATCGTCGCCGCCGACGATGTCGTATCGGCCGTTTCTGCCGGCGGGGACAGGCTGGACGTGGTGGCGCCCAGGATGATCCCGTCGGCAGTTCGGCATCCCGAGTCGACCCTGCCGTCGCCCCTGTCGCCCCTGTGGCCCCTGTCGCGGCTTCCCGGCGGGCGTCCCCGGCTACGGCCCGTGCGGTCGATGGTGCTGGCGGCCTCGCTCGTCGTCGCGCTGCTCGGTCTCACCGCGTCCGCCGCCGGGCCTCCCTCCGCGTCGGCCACACACGACGGCAGCCCCACGGCGAACCGGGCCGGCGCAGGCACGGCCCGACCCGTGGCTCCCCTCACCTGGACCGCCGACTTCCACACACTCGGACTCAACGGTTGTGGCGAGGACTACGTCGTCGCCAAGGCGCCGGGGCAGGTCGCACCACCGCCGCACCCGGAGGACATCGCGGCGTGGGTCTCCTCCCAGCGGGCGGTGCACGGGGGCCCCACCGGTGTGCAGATCACCGTGCAGGGACGCGGCTCCGCCGCCGTCGTCCTGGAGGCCCTGCACGTGCGGGTGGTCAACCGTGCCGCGCCCTCCGCCGACCGGGGCACCGTCTACTCCTTGGGTGACGGCTGCGGCGCCGGCATCGTCCCTCGGTACTTCTCCGTGGACCTCGACGCTCAGCAACCCCGGGCCCGTTCGATGCCTGGCGACGACGGGGCGGGCACGAAGATCCCCGCGATCGGCTTCCCCTACCGGGTGTCTCTGCAGGAGCCCGAGGTCTTTGTGGTCACAGCGCTCAACGAGTCCTGCACCTGCGACTGGTACCTCGACCTGACGTGGTCCTCGCAAGGCCGCACCGGCACGGTTCGCATCGACGACCGTGGGCGGCCCTTCCGCAGCACCAGTATCAAGGGACTGGACGGCTACCGGTACGACCGCATCTCGCACCGTCCCGGCCGCTGGGTGCCGATCCCCGCCGCCAACATGGAGGCGACCGACGGCTGACGAAGCAGCGCTGCCCGAACCGCCGCCGGTCGACGGCGGGAGCGGGCCGGGCGCAGCGTCAGCGGACGCGGCGTCAGTGGGTGTTCGGGGTGTGGATGTCGGTGACGTCGCCGTACACCGGCTCCAGCTCCACGACGAGGTTGGTCGTCAGTCGGCGGCTCCCCGCCGCCGAAGGAGTGGGTGACGACGATCGAGCAGCGCAGTCGCGACAAGCCCGGTTTCCGGGGCGAGGCGCGTCCGCACCACAGCGTCCAGTCGGCACGCGTGGTGCGCTGCGTCGTCCGACAGCCGGAAGGGAGCTTCGCCGCCGTGGCTGCCTCGCCGTGGATGCGTGGGACGAGAACGCGGAGGTTCCCGTCACCCCTCGACGATCGCCCAGAGTTCCAACGGGATCCGGTCCGCGACGAACAGCAGCCACATCCGGCCCGTGGCCAACCGCTCCTCGACCGTCGCCCAGAACGCGTCCGGGGAGCGGTCGCCGGGCAGTTCGGGGCAGCGCGGCGGCGTAGCTGGCCCGAAGGCTTTGGAATCGTCCCCTGTAGTGCCCCGCTCGGCAGGGTTCTTGCGGGAAAAGCAGGCTGAGGGCCCTCCTCGTACGATCTTGCGCTGCTCGGCGTGAAAACAGCAGGTCAGCGATACACGCTGCCATGAGGAGCAGAGGCTCGCTCGCCTCAACCAAGCACTCGTGCCCGTCACGTGCCCCATCTTCGAGTGTGTGGCGGAGCGAAAGGCACTGGAGGGCTGGTGGCGCAACAAAAGCCCCAGGTCGCTGACCCGGGGCTTCTCTCTGGAGCGGGTGACGAGAATCGAACTCGCGCTCTCAGCTTGGGGAGCTTGGGTTCTTTGGCGGTAGTTGCTGCTCCGACCTGCGGTGAAGCTGCTGTGAGACGCGGCGGGCCGACTCGTGTTCCCCGCCATTCCCCATGGATCCCCGCACGACCTGCCACGGATCTGGCACGACCTCTTCGCCCCGAACTCTCGGCTGGGAGGTCATCGGGGTCTGGTGGGGATGGCGTCCCGTCGAGTGCAGGACAGGGGGCGCGACCCTGGTGGGCTGGTCAGTTAGCCATTGATGGCCGTTGGCGGTCGCCTGCGGTCACAGTGGTTGCTGTACTTCGCTGCTGTACGGCAACCCAGGCGAGGCACGGCCAGTTTGGCCTGAGGAGCGCCGAGCCGAGGCTGGTCGGCATGGTGTCGGGTTGGTGGACACCTACTCCGCCGTCACCTTAGCCACCTTGTGCGCCTCGGGAGTGCCGCCCAGCTCTTTGAGCATCTGTGCCACGGCCCCTGTCTCGAAGTCCCAGGTGAGCACGCCCACCGCTGCGTGACCCGCGTCGAGCTCGTCCGCGATGCGTGCCGCGTCCTCGTCGGTCATCTTGAGGCCCTTGTGGAAGAACTCGCCGATGATCCCGCCCCCGGCCCCGCCTCCGAGCACACCTCCGACCAGGGACAGGCCGCCCGTGGGGATCGCCGCGACCAGGCCCAGGGCGATGCCGACCCCCATGCCTCGCTTGCCGGCCTTCCTCCCGAGCTTGTGCTGTTTGGGATTGCCGTCCTTGTCCTTGACGAGTACGCCGATCGCGTCGACCTTCATGTACTCGGTGGCCTTCTCCCAGCCCTTCAGCGCCTCAGCGGCATGGTCGGCCTCGTCCTCGCTGTCGAAGAACGCCAGGACGAGTTGCTGCTGATCCCCTGCGGAGTCTTCTCTGTCTTCTCGCGGGGTGATGGCGTCCTCTCGCGTGATCCCGTGACGTTCGAGGTATTCGAAGACCTTCGCGGCGCCGTCGGACTTCCCGTCCAGCTCGGACCGCATCCAGTCCCGCATCGCGTTCTCGTGGTCGAGCAGGTCATCTCCGAGTGCCTTCAGCTCGGGAGTGCCGGCGCCCTTACTGAGCTGCTTGAACAGCGGATCGACCTCTTTGGTCTCCTCGATCGTGGCCTTCGCAATGCCTTCGAACGTGCGGTAGTGCCGCGCGAGCGCCACACCTTCTCGTCCGAGCTTCTCGGCCCTCTCCACGGTGACGTGCATGCCGGCGTCGTGAGTGAAAGGCTCGCAGTAGTGGGTGTTGAACCACTCCATCGTCGCGCACGCCGTCATCTCGTCGGCATGCTCGGGATACATCCTGGCCAGTTCCTCAAAGAGGCCCACTCCGAAGAACTCGCCCTCCCACGAGAGCTTCAGGATTGACTTCTCCGTGTGACTCCCGGCGAACCGGTGCTTCTCCATGAACGTCATGGCGCGTACCTCCGTGGCTGTGTCCAAGCGAATTCCAACGGCCCTTCAGGGCTCCGGGCGGCCGTCACTGTGACGGTGGATCCCAGCGTTCGACGTCTGGGCTCACTGTCGGCGTCGACCGCCGCGTGCCAGATGAGCCGCCGGTGACCAGCCACGGCGCAGTGCCGAAATAGAGCTCCGCCGCGATTGAGGCTAAGTGCGCACCCCAGCTCAGCATCCGTTCATACTTACTAGTTCCGCCATAAAACAGCCTATCCGGGGTGGGTGGCCTCCGCAGATGAGCCTGGGACGGGAATCGTCGCAGCGGCCGTGGGCTGAGGACAATTCCTCAGCCCACCACCCTGCCCAGCTCCCATCCCGTCTGCCGTCGACCCACACACCGTGGAGCGGGCGTGGTTCCTGGCGTCCAGGTGGAGCGCGCCACTGTACGAACGACCTGGACGCCAGGGGCCGCGTCTGCGGCTTTGCCTGGGTCGACGGCAGACGGGATGGGAGCTCCTCGCGCACGCCTCCAACCGGCCGGCACTCGCGAACGGCGCCCCTGCCATCTCGGAGCCTGAGCGCCCCCGCCGGAGGCATGTCTTTCACCCGCGGCTGATCTTCTCGCTTCTGGCCCGCTGCACGTAGCGCGCCGCCGGGCGCGGGCACTTGAACCCGTGAAGAAGGTTGTTAGGCAGGTGATGCTTGGGGCGTGGGCTGTCTCGGTTGATCCATTACCGGGCGCCGGTGGATCAGTGCTTCAGTCCGGCGAGCTACCCGTACCGTTGGTCTGACGCTGGGTAGCGTTCCACCATGGGATGGGGAGAGCTTGCTACAGCCGTCATAGGGGTCTTGGTTGGCGTCGTTGCGACAGAGGCCGTGCATGTGCGGCGCGCACGCGTTGAGAATCCTGCGATCCGTCTGACGGTTCGGGCTGGCGGTCCTGAAGGCACGTATGTGCTCAACAACCTTGGGTACGCCTCTGCTCACAAGGTAGGCGTGACAGGTGGTTGGATCTCGCAGAGTGGTCGCTACCGCGCTACCAGTCCCATCAAGGACTGGCGAGAAGTTCCTCCTGGGGCCGAGTTGCAGTTCGTGGTTCCTACAGATCTTGCACGTACCACCGGCGCTGTACTCATGGTCGCCTGGCGTGAGGGCGAAGACCCCAGGACTCGCCGCCGCAAGCAACAATGGCCGATCGCGTGAACCGCTTATCGGGCCCGGAAGGGTCCGGTCGCGTCTGCTACTGGATGCGCCAGAGCGGCGCGGTGTACTTCTCCGGGAGACTGCCGATCAAGAGCTGTCGCAGGTCATCGCGCTGTGAGCCGTCGAGGTTCAGGCCTCGGTGAGGTGGCGGAACGTTGTGTGAGTGACTCGGTACTCACTCACGGATCCTCCGGACGGTACGCAGCCGGTGCCCGAGTCGGTGCCGTGGCCCTGATGCGGTGTGCGTATCCCGGGCGGGCCTCGTACCCAACGCGCAGTGAGATGCCAGATGTTGCCCTCCGTCTGGCCGAGCGGTAGCGGTCCGCAAAGGCGTTCCCGAGTCGGAGGCGAGTGAGGCACCCCTCCCCGTCCCGTGACGAACCCGATCGGGTGAGTCTGGGAGCGGACAGTGTGGGGATCACCGACGGCGGGTAAGTGTGCGGGCATGCCTCCGGACGTGCGTGGCGCATCCGGCAAGGGGGAGTCTCCGGCCCGGTGCGACGAGTGTGGGACGACGCTGTGGGTCGAGCCGGATCGCGGTGCCTACCCGCATCCGGTTGTCCTGCCGGACTCGTCGGCGGTCGATCTGTTTCATCCCGAGGAGGATGGCCAACGGGTGGGGATGACCTGCTCGCAGGAGTGCCAACGGGCCCTTGAGAAGAGATTCATGCAGCGTCCGTTTGTTCGCGCGGAGCTCTGGGCCTGCAGGCTGGAGCGAGCTCTGCGCGCCCGCCCTGAGGGACTGAAGCCGCCTGAACTCCTGGAGGAGACCGGCCTGACCGAGGCTCAGATGCGTGCGGGTTTCGAGTGGCTGGACGAGCGACGCCGTCGTCCGTCGGCCGAGTAGCCTGGCGAACCAGCGAAGTGAGCCTGGGGTTCGAAGGCGGTGGCCGGCGTGGTGAGCATCGCGTTCCCTCCGTGAGAGGGGCCCGTGGTCTCCGACGGGCTGGTGGCTGTGCATGGGCCGCGGCGCGGTTCGACTGCATCGACGGGGTTCTGGGACAGGTTCGCCGGCGCGTGCGCCGCCCGCGTGAGGGATGACGAGGATCCTTCTCGGCGAGGTGAGCCGGGTCATGCCCACGGTCGTGGTGCAGGCGGTCACGACCAGTTTCCTCCGGCTCCGGGCTTGGCGGGCATGTCCCGTCCAAGTGCGCTCGGCGGTCGTCGCCGGTCCCGGTTCCGTGGACTCGGCAGGGCCGCCGGCAAAGGCGATCAATGCCGCGATCCGGGTGTACCGCTTGATCGGCTACAGCGCATGGCGGGGTCACCATCCCGGCTGATCGCGCCGCCATCGGCGTCGGAGATCACGCCGGAACCACGTTCACATGTACGCCGACAGAGGGTCCCCACGCTTCGAGCGATGGAATTCCCGGGCCCTGCCGTTGCGACCGAAGCCCTTGCCGGGGACAGGCTGTTTCGTGTCATCGGACCTTGAGTACGTGTCACCAAGTTTGACTGTTAAGGAATCTTGTGCAGCGGCGCTCCAGGGGGCGCTGAGCCTCGGTCTCGCGCTCGCGGTGAATATGAGGCCACGCTCAAGCGGATCAGTATTCCGTCAGCTGCTTCCATGCCTGGAGCGCACATTAATACGTTCGCGTCACAGGTGAGAGAAGTCGTCTCTGTGGCGGGAGGCTGGTGACAATAATCAGGATATGACAGGACTTGGGGGATGCCGCCATCGGCGCGATTGGCCGCTGACCAGGGCCATATGCGCCTTGGCGGTCGTGGTGAGCATCGTGTACGTGATTCGGCAGCTCACACGCGGTGGTCCCGGGGCGGCGACACTGCGGGACTGCTGGGCCTTCCCCTGAGTGTGGCCGCGCTCATGGTCGCGGTGGTTGCGCTCCGCAAGCCGGTCGAGGGTAACGACGCCGAGCTCGCCCGTGGGTGGGCCGCGACGCTGGCTGCCCAGATCGAGGCCGGGGAGAGCGCTGTGTGGCGACAACTGCTCGGAGACGACACCCGGCGCATCAACCTCACCTACGACCTGTACCCGGCTCCGGCCCGCTCGGCCACAGCTCCGGCCGCCGGGCGCCTGACCGTCGGTGGGCCGGGGCCGGCAGGACTGCCGGACATAGTCACCCATTACCGTCCCACCGGGCCGCTGCGCCTGGTCGTCACCGGCACGGCCGGGTCGGGCAAGACCGTCCTGGCCCTGGAACTCCTGCTGGCCCTCATCGACGGCCGCAGTCACGACGACCCCGTCCCGGTGCGTGTCCCGCTGTCGCGGTGGGACACTGAACGCCAGTCCCTGCCCGAACTGCTTCAGCAGCGGCTGATGGAGGCTTACGATTGGCCCGCAGACCTGGCGGCGAGCTTGGTCCGGCACGGTCGGGTACTGCCGGTCCTGGACGGCCTGGACGGCCTGGACGAGATGGACCCCATGGCCCCTGACGGGTCCCCCGACCCCGCCGCGCCCCGCGCCACCGCCGTCGTGCGCGCGCTCAACGCCTACCAGAAGGGTCGCGACGCCGGGCCCCTCATCCTCACCTGCCGCACCCGGCACTACGACGCCCTGACCCCACACACCGGGGTTCTGGACGCCGCCCGTATCGCCGTCGCCCCGTCCCTACCGCAGACGCCCGGACCTATCTGACCGACCGTGTCCTCGACCCGGCCCGCTGGCAGCCACTGAGGTCTTTCAGCGTTGCCGCTCCAGGGTGAGGACCGCTGCTGCGATTGACGTCATTCGATTCGGGCTGCATCGGGCTCTGCGGAAGATCCGCC
>NZ_JBEXXE010000100.1:0-11124 GCF_040630255.1 Streptomyces sp. NPDC005820 | reverse complement strand
TCGCCCAGGTCGGAGCCTCCGCAGCAGCCGGCGCACTGGCCGGCGCCGACATCAACAAGACACTCGCCATCGCCGACACCGACGCAGCCCTCCAGAAGACCGCCCAAGCAAGCCCCCAAGCGGCCACACCATGATCCCCAAACCCTGAGATCCCAGTTCCCAGACGGTCTTCAGTCATACCCACCAAGCAAGGCAGCAGGAGCGTCGCGCCGAGGTAAACGCCACCCTCCTCGACTTCCTCACCCGCCTCGACGACCCCACATCCTCGGCCTCCTGAACGGCCGACCCACCCCCACCAGATAGAGGACACAACAATGACGGAGCGCAATCCCATTCTGATCACCGGCGCCGGCGGCCAAGTCGGTGGCGTGAGCAGGGTGATGGTCGACATGCTGCTCGAACAGGGCCACCCGGTGCGCGCGTTCGTGCGACGCGACGACGAACGCGCGCAGTCGCTGCGCGAGGCCGGGGCTGAGGTCTTCGTCGGCGACCTGCTCAACCTCGCGGACGTGGCCGCCGCGCTGAAGGGTGTCCGGCGCATCTACTTCAGCATGAGCGTGCAGCCGTACTACCCCGATGCCCTCACCTTGATGGCCGCGGCGGCGCGAGCTCAGGGCGACATCGAGGCCTTCGTGCACCTGTCCAACTACGAGCAGTCGTACATGACGTTCGAGAAGATGACCACACCGGATGAGGAGCGGCGTTCCTGGCTCGGCGGACTGGCCACGGACTGGTCACCGCAGCAGCGGGCGCACTGGGTCTGCGAGCAGGTGCTGGACTGGTCCGGCCTCCCGACCGTCAACGTGCGTGCAACCATGTTCGCCGAGTCCCCCCACCTGACCTGGATGCAACTGGGCCCGCTGAGCAACGGTGAACTGCGCCTGCCCTACGGCAGCCAGCGGCTCGCGCCCATCGCCGTTCACGACCTGGCAGAGGTGTGCGTGAAGATGCTGGTCGACCCCGCACCGCACATCTCGAAGTCCTACGCACTCACCGGCCCGGAGCTGAAAAACATGTACGGGTTCGCTGAGGACTACACAGCCGCGCTGGGACGCCAGGTCACCTACATCCCTGAGGAAGTGGAGGCCTGGAGCGAGGCCTTCATGGACGAGAACCTGCAGAAGGCCCTGGGCGATCCGGCTGTGGCCCAGCACGTGGCGGCGCACCTGGGAATCCAGGCCAGGCTGGTAGCCGGCGGGCGGTACGACGTCCTCTCCGACCAACTGGAAACCCTGCTCGGGCGCGCACCGCGGACCATGCGGTGGGCGCTGCAGAACAACACTCGCCTGCGCGAACTGGCGGTTGCCCCGAGCCAGTGAGCGCTCCGAAGCAGAACATGACGCCACGCGGGCGAACAAGGGGCCCTGTTGACGAGCGAGGAACCGGATGACTAGGAACCCCTGAGTAGCTTTCGGAGCCAGCTCTTCCTTGTCGGACTGGTCGTGGCCCTCGTCCTCGCGGGATCGGGCCAGCGGCCGAACGGGCCGATCCGGCCAGGGGGTTCGGCTCCGAGTGCCCCGGGGCCCTTCGTACGCTGCGACACCAAGGGGATCACGCGTGCTCCCCTTGGTGTCGGGCATGCGCGAGCAGCGCGGCCACGACGTCGTTCGCTTGGCCCTCGGCCTGTTCAGCGACCGTGCCCACCGCGTCGGCGGTGCCGCTTCCGGGCCAAGTGAGGTCCACCCGGGTCGGCCGGCGCGAGGCGATGATCTCCGGCCCGGCCTGGGCGCCGGTCTCCTCGGCTTCTGCGAGCGCGCGGTAGACGGAGGCGACCGAGGGGTGCTGTCCGGCGTTCTTACCGGTCTTGATGGTCAGCTTCTTCGCGATCTCGGGACGGGGACGCCTTTGTCCTTCAGTGCGCGGGCGAAGGCGAGCATGTCGTCGTCGATGACCTTCGGCCGTCCGCCGTGGTTGCCCTTGGCCGCGGCGGTCACATGGCCCGCCAGGGTCTTCTCCCGGGATGTAGTTGCGCTCGATCTGGGCGGCGGCCAGGACTGCGAAGAAACATCGCGCCCATGCCGCCTGGACCGTAGATGCCGCTGAGCGGGCCGGCGAGAAGTTCGACCTGTAAGCCGGCGGCCTGAAGCCGGCCGGAGAGGGTCATCAGATCGGCGGCGTCGCGGTCCAGACGCTTGAGCTCGTGGACGGTGAAAATGACCTCCTGGTCGGGGGCGGCCTCCTTTATGCACCTGGGCCAGCCATCACCCTCATGACCAGGCGTCTCGCACGGAAGGGGGCCACCCCCAGCTGGCCAGGGAAACCCACGTCGGCCACGAGTGCCTGACAGGCGTGGTCACCGTTCCCCGGTAAAGCGGACCCCCGCAGCCCGTGCTCCATCTGATCTCTAGGCGGAGGCGGCAGCCACGAAGAACGGAATGGCGACCAGGAAGCGGCCGGCCTCGGCGCGTCGGCGCTGTTCGGCGAGCCACTCATCGGCCTGGTCACGGCCGACCACACCGCTCGTGCAGGCCCCCTCGGCGAGCATGGTGGCCAACGACAGCATCGCAGGATCGGTGAACACGCTGGTGTGCACCTCGACGGTGACGTCGTTGAAACCGCCGTCCAGGAGCAGGCTGCGGTACTGACGGCCGGCGCGGGGCGTGCCCAGGAGGTCGGCACGGGCGTGCACGATCGTGCGGGTGAGCGCCGCATCATCGGAGTCGACCATGATGGCGTCCCAGTCCTGCCCGACCAGGACGATCCTGCCGCCCGGGCAGAGGACGCGCCGCGCTTCCGCCACCGCGCGCCACGGCTCCTGAAGAAATTGGAAGACCTTGTCGGCACGGTAGCCGCGCACACTTCCGTCGGCGAGCGGCAGATCCTCCGCCCCCGCCTCCCGGAACTCGGCCCCCGGCCACCGCTCCCGGGCCGCGGCCAGAATCCACGGATCGGGATCCACGCCCACCGCGTGGACGCCACGCTCGGCCAACTCGGCGACGGCCCGCCCGGCACCGCAGCCGACGTCCACGACAGACGAGCCCGGGACAAGAGACAGCAGTTCATAGGAGCGGGCCCGCAGCAGGCTGGCGCTCGGCATCTGGTCTACCGCGTCGAGGACGGCCAGCATGGCCTCGGTGGCGCGGTGCTTTTCCACCGCTTCCTGATTCTGGGACATGGATGCCAGGCTACGACTCAATGTCAACATGCCCATGTTCCGCCTCGGTGCCCTCGTGGAGGTGGGTGCCGTCCCCGCGGATGGGGCAGCGGTACGGACTCCCACTGGGCGTCGACGAATCGGCGACCGGTCCGGTCGTCGTCATCCTGCGCGAGCGTCAGCCTGACGTCCTCCTCACCCACCTGGCGAATGACCCGTAAAACCGGGACCACAACCAGGCACAGGCGACCCCCTGCTGACGCGCAGGATCGCCCAGACCACGGCCACCCCCGAGCACCTGCCGCTCGTCGCCGCCCGGGGGTTCCTGTTCGAACAGCGCCAGCCAAGGTCTGCGGGGTTCACCGCCGACCTGTTGCTGGCCATCACACCCGTGCTCGACGTCGAGACCAAGGCGATGGCTGCATGACCGCGCCGGACCACATGGCCCGTCCGAGCTGACGGCAATAGGCTTCCCTGCCTGTCAGCCAGGGGTCTCGGCGCAGGGCACGGTGAAGGCCGACCCCGGCCCGGTGACCGCGCCCGCCGTTGTCGCCTTGGTCGCCGGCACCACCGTCCGACATGGTGACGTGATCGTGGCCGACGACGACGGGGTGCTGTGCGTTCCCCTGCTGCGCCGCTCGCGCACACTCGGCCACCGCCGTCGCGACCACAAAGAAAGGTAAAGCCGACCCGCCGTACTTGACAACCCAGTACAGAACTGCCTAGGTTTCCGACTGTTCGGTAAACAACCGTCCTGAGCTTGCCGGACAGGCTTGGTCCGGGCTTGCAGGGCCGGTGCGGACCGTGTGGGCCTCAGCACAGGCGACCCCGCACAGCACACGACAAAGTCGTGCCCACAACCGAAGGAACGACCATGCAGACAGTTCCCCCCGTGGCCCTCGTGACGGGCGCGTCCTCCGGGATCGGGCGGGCGGCGGCGCTCGCCCTCGTGGGCGCCGGCTTCGCGGTGGTCGGCACGAGCCGCAACGCGGCGAAAGCGGAGCCGCTCGCCGGGGTGACGTTCCTCGATCTCGACGTGTCAAGCGACGACTCGGTCCGCGCCCTCGTCGGAGAGGTGATCGATCGGTTCGGCCGGATCGACGTCCTGGTCAACAACGCGGGCGTGGGCGCGGTCGGCGCCGGCGAGGAGAGCTCGATCAGCCAGGCCAAGGAGGTGTTCGACATCAACGTCTTCGGCCTGATGCGGATGACCAACGCAGTGCTGCCCCATATGCGCGCCCAGGGCAGTGGCCGCGTACTCAACGTCTCCTCGGTCCTCGGTCTGATCCCGGCCCCCTTCATGGCCGTCTACGCCGCCACCAAGCATGCGGTCGAGGGCTACTCCGAGTCCGTCGACCACGAGCTTCGCGAGCACGGCGTCCGGATGCTGTTGGTCGAGCCGGCCTACACAAGCACGAGTTTCGAGGCGAGCAGCATGGCACCCGACTCGCCCCTGCCCATCTACGCCGCACAGCGGGAGGTCTCCAGAGACGTGCTGGCCACGGCCGTGCGCAACGCCGACGGCCCGGACGTTGTCGCGAAGGTGATCGTCGCGGCCGCCACCGATTCCAAGCCCAAGCTCCGGTACACCGCCGGCCCGATGGCCAAACGCGTCAGCCTCCTGCGCCGGATCGTGCCCTCGAGCGCCTTCGACGGACAAATCCGCAAGCTCAACCGACTGGCGGGCTGACTCCGCAGTACACCCGGCGCCTGAGGAGACACACGTGTCAAGAACCAGAGACACCGAAGCCAGCACCAGCACTCCGAGCACCGAGTCGGCGCCGACCGGTGATCCGATCACTCGGGATGGAAGACCTATGGCACAGGCCACCGAATCGGCGCGGACCGTCATCCTGACCGTGGACGACGATCCCGGGGTGTCCCGGGCTGTCGCCCGTGACCTGCGGCGGCGCTACGGCGCCTCGTACCGGATCGTGCGCGCGGAGTCCGGTGAGTCCGCGCTGGAGGCGCTGCGGGAGCTGAAGCTGCGCGGTGACCTCGTGGCGGTGATCCTGGCCGACTACCGGATGCCGCAGATGAACGGCATCGAGTTCCTCGAACAGGCCCTGGACCTCTATCCGGGCGCCCGGCGTGTGCTGCTGACCGCGTACGCGGACTCGAACGCGGCGATCGACGCGATCAACGTCGTCGACCTCGACCACTACCTCCTCAAGCCGTGGGACCCGCCGGAGGAGAAGCTCTACCCGGTCCTCGACGACCTGCTGGAGGCGTGGCGGTGCAGCGACTACCGGCCCGTGCCCGCCACGAAGGTCGTCGGTCACAGGTGGTCGGCCCGTTCGTCGGACGTGCGGGAGTTCCTGGCGCGCAACCAGGTGCCGTACCGCTGGTACTCCACCGAGGAGCCCGAGGGGCAGCGGTTGCTCGCGGCGGCCGGGCAGGACGGGCAGCGGCTGCCGGTGGTGATCACGGCGGACGGTACGGCGCTCGTCGAGCCGGAGGTACTGGAACTGGCCGCGCACGTGGGGCTGGCGACGACTCCGACCGCGGACTTCTACGACCTGGTCGTCATCGGCGGCGGCCCGGCCGGGCTGGGCGCGGCCGTGTACGGGGCCTCGGAGGGACTGCGGACCGTGCTCGTGGAGCGCTCGGCGACCGGCGGACAGGCCGGACAGAGTTCGCGGATCGAGAACTACCTGGGCTTCCCGGACGGGGTGTCCGGCGGCCAGCTCACCGACCGGGCGCGACGCCAGGCAACCAAGTTCGGCGCCGAGATTCTCACCGCCCGTGAAGTGAGCGGTCTGGAGAGCAGCGGGGCGGCGCGGCTCGTACGGTTCGCGGACGGGTCGCAGATCGCGGCGCACAGCGTGATCCTGGCGACCGGTGTGTCCTACCGGCAGCTTCAGGCGCCGGGCGCCGACGAGCTGTCGGGCCGCGGGGTGTTCTACGGGTCCGCACTCACCGAGGCCGCCGCCTGCCACGGCCACGACGTGTACATCGTCGGCGGCGCCAACTCGGCCGGACAGGCCGCCATGTACCTGTCCCGGGGCGCCAAGTCGGTCACCCTGCTGGTGCGCGGAGCGGACCTCACCGCGTCGATGTCCCACTACCTGATCCAGCAGATCGCCGAGTCGCCGAACATCTTTGTACGAGCCCACACGGTCGTCGAGGCCGCACACGGCGACAACCAACTGGAACAGCTGACGTTGCGCGACACGACGAGCGGGCAGACCGAACGGGTCGACGCGCAGTGGCTGTTCGTGTTCATCGGCGCCGCCCCGCTGACCGAATGGCTGGACGGCACGGTACTGAGGGACGAGCGCGGGTTCATCCTCGCCGGGCCCGACCTCACCCCCGACGGGCGGCCACCGGCCAACTGGGAGCTGGACCGGCCGCCGTACCACCTGGAGACCAACATCCCCGGCGTGTTCGTCGCCGGGGACGCGCGCGCGGAGTCCGCCAAGCGGGTCGCGTCCGCCGTCGGAGAGGGAGCCATGGCCGTGATGCTCGTCCACCGATATCTGGAGCAGTCATGAGCGGGCAGTTGATGCCGTGCAACGCGGCGGAGATCAGCTCGCTGTTCCTCTTCGAGAAGCTCAGCACCGAGCAGCTCGACAGGCTGTGCAGCGCGGGACGGGTCGAACTGTTCGAGCCCGGGCCGGTGTTCACCGAAGGTGACCCGGCGGCCTGCTTCTACGTGATGATCGAGGGCGCGGTCGTCATGTCGCGCCGGGTGGGCAGCGACGACATCGAGGTGAGCCGCACGTCCCAGCCAGGGGTGTACGCGGGGGCCGTGATGGCGTACGTCGGGGACGGGAAACCGCAGCGGTACATGAACTCGCTGCGAGTGACCGAGCCGACGCGGTTCTTCGTGCTGCCTGCCGAATCGTTCGCGAGCTTCATGCACGAGTGGTTTCCGATGGCGATCCATCTCCTGGAGGGGCTCTTCCTCGGTTCGCAGACCTTTCAGCGGGCCGTCGGGCAGCGCGAACGGCTGCTCGCGCTGGGCTCGCTGTCCGCGGGTCTCACCCATGAGCTCAACAACCCGGCCGCGGCGGCCGTACGGGCCACCTCGTCGCTCAGGGACCGGGTCGCGCACATGCGCAACAAGCTCGGCGTCATCGCCTCGGGCGACTACCACCACGACGTCCTGAAGGCCCTGGTCGACCTCCAGGAGCGTACGGCCGAGCGGGTCTCCAAGGCGCCGGCACTCGGCCCGCTCGAAGCGTCCGACCGGGAGGACGAACTCGCCGACTGGCTGGACGACCACGGTGTCCAGGACGGCTGGCAGATCGCGCCGACCTTCGTGCAGGGCGGTCTCGACGTCGGCTGGCTGGAGCAGATCGCGGCGGCATGCGACCAGGAGGAGATCCTGCAGAGTGCCATCGGGTGGCTCACCTACACGGTCGAGGCCGAGCTGTTGATGTCCGAGATCGAGGACTCCACCACCCGTATCTCGCACCTCGTGGATGCCGCCAAGCAGTACTCGCAGCTGGACCGCGCCCCCTACCAGGTCGCCGATGTCCACGAACTCCTCGACAGCACGCTGCTGATGCTGTCGGGCAAGATCGGTCCACAGGTCGAGGTCGTGAAGGAGTACGACCGTTCGGTGCCGAGGATTCCGGCCTACCCGGCCGAACTGAACCAGGTGTGGACCAACCTGATCGACAACGCCGTCTTCGCCATCAAGAGCGCGGGCGGCGAAGGGACGTTGACCGTCCGGACGGCCCTCGAACACGACCGGCTGCTCGTGGAGTTCCGGGACACCGGCCCCGGAGTGCCGCCGGACATCAGGGGACGGATCTTCGATCCCTTCTTCACCACCAAGCCGGTGGGCGAGGGCACGGGGCTGGGGCTCGACATCTCCTGGCGGATCGTCGTCAACAAGCACCACGGTGACCTGAAAGTCGAGTCCGTACCCGGCGACACCCGCTTCCAGGTGCTGCTCCCCCTCACCGCCACCGAGCCCGACACCGTCCCCGACCCGGCCCAGGAGCCCTCATGACCAAGGACACCGGCATCGACCCCAGCGTCCCGCCCAGCGGTGCCGGATGCGTCGAGTGCGACGCCGACGGCGGCTGGTGGTTCCATCTGCGGCGCTGCGCCCAGTGCGGCCACATCGGCTGCTGCGACGACTCACCCGCCAAGCACGCCACCGCCCACTTCCGGGACACCGGCCACCCGGTGATCCGCAGTTACGAGCCGGGCGAGACCTGGTTCTGGAACTTCGAGACGTCCGAGCTGGACGAGTCCGGTCCGGCCCTGGCTCCCCCGGACGCCCACCCCGCCGACCAGCCCGCGCCGGGACCGGCGGGGCGCGTGCCGGCGAACTGGAAGGACACGCTGCGCTGAGCCCGGCCGACCAGGGCTGCCAGTGGTGGACGTCAGCCGCCCGCGTCCGGCAGGGGCAGCGGGACGGTGACGACGTCGGCCAGGACGTCGACTCCAAAGCGCGAGCGCTGCTCTCGCAGAACACCCGCGCCGGGCTGCGGGTCATGGCCAAGACGTGCGACCGGCAGACACTTCACCAGATCACCGACCCGGCCCCCGCGGGCCTCTGCGACAGAACGCTTCGGGCGACCGCACCTCGGGCGACCGCACCTCTTTACACCTGATCAACTTCACAGACCAGTGAAATGGGGAAAATGCCCATATTGCGGCATTCTCCTCCCCTGAAAGGACAGACCCATGGAACGCAACGAGTCACCCGACGCGACGTACGCGAGAACCTGGAGCAACGGCCGCGGCGAGGTGCGGTTCTTCACCCGGGCCGATGGCTCGCGGCTGCGCTACTACACAGTGGGCACCGGCCCCGCCCTCGTGCTCATGCACACCGTGCGCGGCCAGCTCGACTACTTCCAGCGGGTGATCCCGCAGCTGTGGGACCACTACACCATCTACGCGCTGGACCTGCCCGGGATGGGATGGTCCGACATCGTCCCCGGCGCACAGTACGAGGAGCCACAACTGCGGGCCGCGGTCGTCGAATTCGTCCGCGGACTGGACCTGCACGACGTCACCCTGTCGGGCGAATCACTCGGCGGCGCCCTGTCCCTGTCGGCATCGATCGACCTGAAGGACCGCGTCAGCCGGGTCGTGGCGTTCAACAGCTACGACTACCCCCAGGGCGGCGAACGCGGAAACTTGATCGCCCGCGTCATCATCTCCAGCGTGCGGATGCCCGTCCTGGGCCCCTTCTTCGCCACCCAAGAGCCGCGGCCCATCTTTCGGGCCATCCTGCAGGGCGGCTACGTCGACAAGACCAAGCTGCCCGAGGACTTCATCACCGAGCTGCTGAGGAGCGGCCGTCGCAAGGGCTACGACAAGGTGGCCCGGGGGATCTTCCGCAGCCTCAAGGGATTCGACCGGGCCCGCGAGCGCTACCCGCGCGTGTCGGCACCCGTCACCCTCGTCTACAGCGAGAACGACTGGTCCAAGCCCGCCGAGCGAGACCGAGTGGCCAACGCGCTGACCGACGTCCAACGCATCACCGTGCCCCGCACCGGCCACTTCTCCGCCTTGGAGCGCCCCGACGAGATGGCACGCATCCTGCTCGACGCGGCCTGACCCCAAACGACCGGCACTCCCGCCCATCCCCATCCAGACATGGGAAAGAGCCATGACTCAGGCCGTCCCCCACCTCGTCAACCGCCTCGTCATCGACACCGACGACTCCTTCGACGACGTCCGCCGGCGCTACGAATCGCTGGTACCTGCCATCGATTTCGCCGAACTCACCGAGGTGGTCGGCACGGGCGACCTCGCGGCGTTGCAGGCCTACATCGCCGCACGCACACCTCATTCGTTTGCCATCTATTGGACGCTGGATCCGATGCCGGTGATGCGACTGTCGGGACACCGACTGCGTGCCGTCACGTACATGATGGGAAACAACGTCATCGCGGAAACCATGTTCCGGCACGACCCCGGCACCATCCTGTACGCCCCGCTGCGCACCGCGATCCACGAGACCGCCTCCGGCCACGTGCAGTTCAGCATCGACCAGCCGTCGAGCAAATTCGCCAGCTTCGGCGATCCCCGCATCGCCGAGGTCGGAGCACAACTCGACGCCAAAGTCGCTGAACTGCTCCGGCTCATGGCCCTGCCTGTACCACCGGAGCTGATCACGGCCTGAACCTTGGCCCTCTAGCACTTTCGCCGCTGCCTGACCTGGTCAGAGGCATCGTCGGGAGCGTAGCGGGCT
Organism: Streptomyces sp. NPDC005820; assembly: GCF_040630255.1. Classification (NCBI taxonomy): domain Bacteria; kingdom Bacillati; phylum Actinomycetota; class Actinomycetes; order Kitasatosporales; family Streptomycetaceae; genus Streptomyces; species Streptomyces sp. NPDC005820. The sequence goes on along the minus strand of NZ_JBEXXE010000100.1, from coordinate 868 downwards.
GGTGGCCCATCGGGGGCGGTCCTGCCGAACCGCCCCTTTCCGATGAGGGGCATCGTCGTCGGCGCGGCCTGTTCGGGCAGGACCGCCACATTGCTGCGGCTCGCCGAAGACCCACCGGTCTCGCCTGGCCCTGTTGCACATGCCGAAGAAGCGGGCGTCGACCCAGTGCTTGCTTCGGCTTGTTCGGTCCGCCCGCAGCCAGCGGATCTCCTCGTTCTCCTCGATCGGGACCCCGGGCGCCCCACCGCGGTCAATCTCGGCCTGGGCGACCCAGTGCCGCAACGACCTCTGCCTACCCCGACCTGCTTGGACACCGTCAGCACCGCCGCCTCGATCAGAACGTGGCACTACGGTCTTCTGCTGTTCGCCTCGGCGAGGCCTTCGCCGGCATCTACCGGCCCGAAACCATCGAGCGGTTCGGGCTACTGGCCAGCGGCATGCTCACCGAATGGGCGTCGTGGCGCTGGGTGATGTACGTGAACGCCACCTTCGCGGCCCCCGCCCCGATCGGTGCCTTGCTGCCGGCCAAGCCCATGATCACCCAGAAGCTCAAACTCGGCATTCCGGGCATCGTCGCGGTGGGTGAGGGCCGCCCCGCCACACTTGACAACTCAGTACAGAACCGCCTAGGTTTCTGACTGTTCAGTCCACAACGGTCCTGAGCTCACCCGACAGGCCGCGTGCACACCTGGCGCGATTGAGGGCAACCCATGCCTTTGAACTCCTCGGGCCGGACTCTCCACGACAGCCCACGACGGTCGCCGATCACATCCTGGGCTTTCTGAACAGCTGACCCCCTGCAACCACCCGGAACTCGAAGGGCTGACCGAACCATGACCGACAAGGAAGAGCAGGAGGCCACGGCTGT
>NZ_JBEXXE010000099.1:0-12016 GCF_040630255.1 Streptomyces sp. NPDC005820 | reverse complement strand
GCCGAAGTGGTCCGCGGCGGAATCCTCTCCGTAGACCAGGGCCAGCACGAGGCGGCCGCCGCCCTCGGCCTGCCCAAGGGCTACCAGTTCCGCATCCGGCCGCACACCCGGGCGATCACCCCGCCTGGGGCGGATCCACGAAGAAGTCGAGCTCCGGATGCGCTCCCCCGCCGTACTGCGCCAGGTCCGTGACACCGGCCTCGGCCAGGACGTCGGCGTCGATGAGGGTCTCGCCGGTCCGCTCGCGCGGTGGGCGTGAGAAGACGGCGAGTGCCGCGTCCGCCATGATCTCGGGGCTCCTCGACCGGGAGGCGGCTTCCTCACCGCCGAGGACGTTCGACACGGCCGCGGTCGCGATCAGGGTCTGCGGCCAGAGGCAGTTCGCGGCGATGCCGTCCCCGGCGAACTCGGCCGCCCAGCCGAGGGTGAGCAGCGTCATGCCGTACTTCGAGACGGTGTAGCCGGGGTGGGCGCCGAGCCAGCGCGGGGTGAGGTTGAGCGGCGGCGACAGGGTCAGAACATGGGCCTGGTCGGACCGCTTCAGGTACGGCAGGCAGGACCGGGTCAGCAGGAACGTGCCCCTGCTGTTGATCGACTGCATGAGGTCGAAGCGTTTGAGGGGCAGTTCCCCCGTGCCGCGCACATCGAGGGCGCTGGCGTTGTTGACGCAGATGTCGACACCTCCGAACCGGTCGACCGCGGTGGCCACCGCACGCTCGACGTCGGCCTCCTCACGGACGTCGCCGACCACGGCGACGGCGGAGCCACCGGCCGCCTCGATCGCGGCGACCGCCGTGTGCACGGTGCCGGGCAGTCTCGGGTCGGGTGCGTCGGTCTTGGCGAGGAACACCGCGTTGGCGCCCTCGCGGGCCGCGGCGGTGAGGATGGCCAGTCCGATGCCACGGCTTCCGCCGGACATCACGATGGTCCGGCCCTTCAGTGATGTCCCCATGCCGGGGTGCTCCCGTCGTCGGTCTTCCCTTTTGGATGTCAGCGGCCCGCGAAACGCGGGGACCGCTTCGCCAGGAAGGCGAGGGCGCCCTCCTGGAGGTCGTGCGAGGTGCGGCAGCGGGCGACGGCCTCGATCGCGCGGCCCAGCGCGGCGCTGCCTGCCGCTTCGTCGCCCTCGCCCAGACGGCGAACGGCCTGTACGGACGCCTTGGCGGCGCGCACCGACAGGGGTGCGTTCGCCGCGATGGTCGCGGCGAGTTCGTCGACGGCCTCGCCCAGTTCGCCGGGCTCGGCGAGCCGGTCCACCAGCCCCATGGCGTGTGCCTCGGCGGCCGGGACGCGGCGGCCGGTGAACAGCAGGTCGCTCGCGGCGGCCGGTCCCACGGTCTGGACGAGTGCGGCGGTCTGCTCCAGGGGGTACCCGACGCCCAGCCGGGCGGCCGGGATGGCCAGGACGCCGCGGGTGTCCGCGCAGCGCAGGTCCGCGCCCAGGGCGAGGGCCATGCCCGCGCCCAGACAGTAGCCGTGGATACGGGCGATGACGGGCACGGTGAGCGCGGACAGCCGGGTGAAGAGCGTCGTGGCCGCCTCGTCCGCCGCCCGTCGTGCGGCGTCGTCCCGCAGGCCCGGGAACTCGCTGATGTCCGCCCCGGACACGAACGCCTGCTCACCGGCGCCCCGCAGGACGACCACGCGCACCTCCGGGTCCTCGTCCATCGCCCCTAGCGCGACGGCGAGTTCGGTCATCATGGCCACGGACAGCGCGTTGTGCCGCGCCGGATTGCTGATCTCTACGGTGGCGACGGCGTCCCGTACCGCGGTGCGGATGCCCGGTGCGGTGGTCGCGGCGGTCGTCCGGCCGGTCATCCGGTCTTCTCGTCCACGAAGCGGTTGCGCAATGCGCCGATCCCCTCGATACGCACCTCGAACCGCGAGCCGTGGCGCAGCAGGGCCTTCGGCTCACGCACGAACCCCACCCCGGACGGGGTGCCGGTGAGGATCAGGTCACCCGGCTCCAGGGTCATCACCGTGGTGATGTACGCCAGCAGCTCCGGCACTCCGAACAGGAGCGAGGAGGTGCGGTCGTCCTGGAGCACCTCACCGTCGAGCGTGCCCCTGATGGCGAGGTCGGGCCGTGCGCCGCCGAGTCCGGCGGCCGGCACGACGACCGGGCCGAGGGGGGTGAGACCGTCCCATGCCTTGCCGGCGACCCGCTGCGTCGTGTGGAACTGGAAGTCGCGGACCGAGACGTCGTTGGCCGCGGTGTACCCGAAGACGACGCCCTCCGCGTCGTCGGCAGCGATCCTTCGCGCACGTGTGCCGATGACCACCGCGAGTTCGCTCTCGTAGTCGATCTGGTCCGACTCCGGTGGCAGCGCCACGTCGGCGAAGGGGGCCGCCAGCGAGGTGTGCCATTTCGGGAACAGGTCGGGATGAGCAGGTCCGGTGTCCCGGCCGCCCTCGCGCACGTGCGCGAGGTAGTTCTGCCCGACGCAGATGACCTTGCCCGGTCGTCCGACCGGGCTCAGGAGCCGATGGTCCGGCGCGTCGATCACGGCGCCCGCCCTGATGGCCGCCGGGTCGCCCCCGGCCGCTTCGAGCAGCGCGGGCAGGTCCTCGAACACCTGGTCGTCCACCAGAGCCAGGCGTGCGTCAGCCGCTCCGTCCCGCCACAGCGCGACCACGGGGCCGGCGCCGTGCAGGACCCGGGCCAGACCGAGACCGTCCGTCCAGTCCGCCGGTGACGTGCGTGCCGCAGTGGTCATGAAGGTACCCTCCTGGTCATTTCCGTGCCTCTGCGTTGCGGTCGGCAGCGGTGGCGGCCTCCGTCCCCGCGCGAGCGCCGCCGGTCACGGCCTCGCCGGCATCGGGCACACCGACGACCCCGGCCTCGACCAGGGCGGCGATGCGCTCGTCGTCGTATCCCAGTCCGGTGAGAACCGTGACCGTGTCCGCGCCGACTCCGGGCGCAGGGCCACGGGCGCGCGGCGCCCCGTCGGCGACGATGGGAGTGTTCACGATCGTCGGCTGCGCGAAGCGGTCCTCGTCGTGCACGAACAGGCCCCGGACGGCGAACTGTTCATCGGTGACGATGTCGCCGATGCCGTTGACCGGACCGCAGGGGACCCCCGCCGTGCGGAGCACGCCCATCCAGTGATCCCGGGGAGCCGTGGCGATGCGTGCCTGAACGATCTCCGCCAGCGGCTCCCGGTGCAGGAACCGCTCGTACTCCGTTGCGAAGCGCGGATCGTCGCGCAGGTCGATCTCCAGGACGGCGCAGAGCGCCTCCCAGGCCCGGTCGACCGCACCGAGGACGAGGGTGGCGCCGTCCTGGCAGGTGAACGCCTCGTAGGGGGCGGCCAGGCGGTGTGCCGTGCCCAGCGGGGCCGGTTCCACACCGGTCGCCACATAGTCGGCGACCTCCCACAGCGACCAGGCGGCCACCGAGTCCGCGAGTGCGACGTCGATGTACGCTCCGCCGCCACCGGCACGTGCGCGCAGCAGGGCGGCCAGGACTCCGATCGCGCCCCACATGCCGGTCCCCACGTCGGACACGGGGAACCCCGCCTTGGCCAGCCGCCCGTCCGTGGTCCCGGTGACCGACAGCAGCCCGCTGTAGGCCTGCGCGATCAGGTCGATGCCCTTCGCGTCCCGCATCGGCCCGAACTGCCCGAAGCCCGAGATGGAGCAGTAGACGAGGTCGGGACACTCCGGGCGCAGATCCTCGTAGCCCAGCCCGAGCCGCGCCATCGCGCCGGCCCGGAAGTTCTCCACGAGGACATCGCTGCGCCGTGCCAGGGACCGCACGATGGCGGCGCCCGCGGACGACTTCATGTCGACCGCGAGACTTCCCTTGTCACGATGCGTCAGATCGAAGGGGATCGGCCTGCGGTCCGGGCCCATCCGCCGTGCGCGCATGCGGTCACCCGTGACCGGCTCGATCTTGAGAACCTCCGCGCCGAGGTCGGAAAGGACGGTTGTGCAGTAGGGGCCGGCCAGGGCCCCCGTCACATCCAGGACCCGCACGCCCCGAAGGAACGCCGAACCGGACCCGGCGGACTCCACTGTCGCTGTCATGGTGGCCTTCCGTCTCTTATTGGTCCACATGGCGGACCAATGAACCGCCAGGGAGACCAGTGGCAAACTTAGGCACGGGATTCCGGGAGCGTCAAGGGAATGCGCCCGGTGTTCCGGGGGCCCGACGGTCCCGCGCCGCACGGGAACGACTGCGGAGCCGAACCCCTCCGGTGCTCGACGAGGGGTCCACACCGTCCCGGCGGACCGGTCCGACGGCCCCGTCCAGGGCGGGACACCTCCGCTGCGCCGCGCCGCCGATGTGGGACCATCGCGGGAGAGTCGCCCAGTGAGATACCTGGAAACGAGGGGAGGACGATGCGGAGCGTCACCACCGCACTGCAGGTCCTGGAGGCCGTGGCGGTCAACCAGCCGGTCGGGCTGAGCGCGCTGACCCGCGCCCTCGGTCTGCCGAAGACCACCGTGCAGCGCAGCCTGACGACCCTCGCGGATTCCGGATGGATCGAACAGCAGGCGAGCACGGGCCGGTGGCAGGTCGGGGTCCGCGCCTTCGTCGTCGGCAGCGCCGTCAGCGCCCGTGGCGGGCTGCGGTCCATCGCCCTGCCCATGATGCGGGAACTCGGCGGCGAAGTCGGCGAAACGGTGCACCTGATGGTTCCCACCGGCCGGGAAGTCGTCCTCGTCGAACGCGTCGACAGCCTCCAGCCCGTCCGGGCCGTCGCACCCCTCGGGGCACGGGGACCACTGCACGCCACGTCGAACGGCAAAGCCGTCCTCGCCGCCCTGCCACCCGACGAGGTGGACGCGTACATCGCCGGCGGCCTGCACGCCGTCACCCCGAACACGCTCACCGACCCCGACCGGCTGCGGACCGAGCTCCGCCGCATCGCCGAGGCCGGATACTCCGTCTGCCAGGAGGAGTTCGAAGCAGGCGTCGTCTCCGTCGGCGCCGCCATCCGCCCCGGACACGGCCGCCCGATCGCCTCGCTGTCCGTCTCGTGCCCGAAGAGCCGCGTGTCTCCCGAGCTCCTCGCACCGTACGGCGAGAAGGTCCGCCTCACCGCGGAGGCCGTCGCCGCCGCCCTGCCCGTCGACGTCGACGCGGTCTGACCCTGCCCCGGCCACGGCCTTCGGCGATGGAGCAAGGGTCGACGAGGAGCGCGCCTCGTTCGCGAACCAGGAGGCGTCGCGCCCTTGGCGCCCGGTCTGTCGCGATGCGACAGACAGCGGTTCACCGGCCGACCTCACCGCTCTGCACACCGGGTTCAGGGACCCGGACGGTGCCTGGGTGAGCACCGGGGTCTTCGCCTCAGCTACCTGTACGACCAGACCCTCGGCAGCGGTGGTCCCGTCACATCGCGGGATCTGGTCGACCCGCGATGGCGGGGCGCCATCGCCTCCTCGACCGAGGCAGCTTCACCGCGATCTTCGCGGTCTCGGGCAAGCAGAAGCTGATCGGCATCGGCGGCGCCGGCTCGTTGACCGCACCCGTCGCGCCTGGTGTCCAGTGGGCCGCGCCTGACGGCCATCCGTTCATGGCATGGAGACAGCGGGCGGCGATCCTCACCCGGGCAAAGCACCCGGCCGCAGCCGAGCTCTACCTCAACCGGCAACTCTCGCGGGCCGTGCGGGAACAATCCGCCAGCGGCTGGTCGGTGCAGACCGACATCACTCCGCCGGGCGGACTCAAGGGATCTGGGAGTACCCGAACGCCCATATCGACGGATTCCCCCACTTCATGGCGGACCGGGCCGAGGCAGAATGCCGGAGGCAGACCTTCGCCCTCTACTTCGGCGAGGTTCAGGGCGCGCCCACGCCGGGCTCGCTCGGGCTCCACCCCGGCCGGTAGTCCCAGAGAGGCCCGCGGGCGCCGTCGGCTCCGCGGCCCCCTCCGTCACCACGGGAGTCACCTCACGCGGGTAGCGCGGTTTCCTCGGCGAGCGCCATCGCCCGCTTCTCCTCCGCGCCACCGTCACGAGGGCGGAGGAAGATCGCACCGATGAGCAGGGACAGGAAGGCGACCCCGGCTACAGCCAGCAGCGCGTTCGAGATACCCGAGTCACCGTAGACGAGCACACCGGGCGCCGGTGATTTCGCGGTAGGCGTCATGATGGCGAACACCAGGGTGGACATGGCGGCGCCGATGAGGCCCGCGCTCAGCCCGCCGGCCGACGACATCGCCCCCTGCTCCGACTCCTGCGTACCCCCGATCACCATGATCGGCATGGCGCCCATCGCCAGACCGCTCCCCAGACCCACGATCACGCAACCGGTCAGGATCTTCCCGAGCGTGTCGTGCGCGGACATCAGCACCAGCGATCCGCCGGCGAGCAGGCCCAGGCCCAGATACATCAGCCGTCGGGCACCGGTCCGCCGGGCCACCAAGCCGACCAGGAGGCCGCCCGCCACGCTGGCAAGGGCGAACGTCGCCGTCACGAAGGCGTACTCGGTCGCCGTGTAGCCCAGGCCGTAGGTGCCGCCCAGTTGCCGCGGCGTCATGGCCAGCATGGCCAGCAGGATCGTCATCACCAGCGCGAGACTGTTGCCCATACCCCCGCCCAGTACCCCGAACAGGACGGTCCGGCGGAACAGAGCCCGCAGGTCCAGCACCGGTTCCTGGGTCCGAAGCGCGACAAGGGCGTAGACCGCGAGCACGACCACCCCGCCGATCAGCAGGCCGACGACCCGGACCGAGCCCCACCCCCACTCGGTGGCCTTGCTCACCGGCAGCAGGATCAACGTGACACCGCCGGCCAGCATCAGCGCACCGAGCACGTCCAGGCGGGCGGGACGGCGCACGCCCGTCTCGGGCGTGGTCAGCACCATGGCCACCCCCATCACTACCAGCCACGCGAAGTTGAACACGTACACCGAGCGGAATCCGAAGTGATCGATCAGCACGCCGATCAGGAACGGCGCGCCCACCAGCAGCAGGCCCATGCCCGTCACCGACACGCTGGCCGCAAAGGGAACGAGCCTCTTCGGATAGACATCCCGGATCAGCGAGTAACACAGGAACAGCAGAGCGGTGAGCGCACCGAGCAGAACGTGCCCGACGATCATCACCCCGAACACGGGAGCGGTGGCCGCGATGATCTCGCCGAGACAGGCCAGGACCAGCACGACCAGGATCATCCGGCGCTTGCCGTACAGGTCGGCCAGCTTGCCGAACAGCGGGGAGGAGGCGGCTCCGGCCAGCGTGGTGACCGTCACCAGCCAGCCGCCCTGAGTGGTGTTGAAGTGCCCGATGATCCGAGGCACCGCGGTGGCGGTGGCTATGTTGGCGAACGCCGCCGACTCGACCAGGCAGAGCAGGGAAATCAGGGACAGGACAAGTCGCGGAGTCCATCCGGCGCTGCGGAGTGAGTCCGCGCCGACGGGGACGGGAGTGGACGAGCTCAAGGGAGATCCTCCGAACGAATCGTCGTTGAAACGCGGTGGAATTCTCGAAATATCAGGCAAGCCATCTGAGATGTCAACCAGTCCGGATAAGTACTTGTCACGTGAGACTTGATGTATCAGGACGCGGGTCGGCGAGCGAGCCCCTCAGTGCGCCGCCGCGTGCGTCATATCGGACGCCGTCCCGACGGACGCCGCTCGCCACGCGCGACGACAGCAACCGCCCGACCACCGGCGCCTTCCGGCATGGCGACCGACGCTTCCCGGCCTCTTCCGCCGTTCGCGCTTCGAGGCCACCGGCGAGGGGCCGACTCACACAGGAGCGGCTCTTGACAAGGGCCCTTCATGAATGTTTCATGGGCATCACTCTGAAGTTTCAGATAAAGTCTTTTGATGTTCCAGAGCGGACCGTGCCTGGCGTCGCCAAGTCTCGGCCGACGGCCCGATGTACGCGTCACGTCGGGACGTTCTGTCCGTCCCGACTTCGGGGCGGGCGCTGTCGGTCGGCCGTGTCACGGGCGTGACAGCGCGATGCCGGCGACCGTCTCGGAGTCTCTCGTTCCCGCGCCGCAGCCGGCGGCCGCCCGGAAGCCGCGTGGCCCCGATGCCGTCGACATGAAGGAAAGTGAGAGGAAAAATGGCACTGCTTGAGGGCAAGGTCGCGATCGTCACGGGCGGCGGTCGCGGCATAGGCAGAGCGCACGCCCTGGCACTGGCCGCCGAGGGTGCGGCCGTGGTCGTCAACGATCTCGGTGAAGCGGAGTTCAGCGGCGAAGGCAGGTCGAACAGCGGACCGGCCGATGAGGTCGCGCAGGCCATCGTCGCCGCCGGCGGCCGTGCCGTGGCCGACACCACCGACATCTCCGACTGGGACGGCGCCGGCGTCGTCGTGCGGGCGGCACTCGAATCGTTCGGACGACTCGACATCGTCGTCAACAACGCGGCCATATCGCGTTTCGGACCCATCGACGTCATCTCGCGGCTCGACTGGGAGCGCACCATCGCGGTGAACCTCACCGGCACCGCCGCCCTCTCCCACTGGGCGGCCGCCCACTGGCGCGAGACCGGGCCGGAGCCGGGGCGCCGGATCGTCAACACCTCGTCCGCCGTCGGGCTCATCCCCTGGCCCGGCAACCCCATGTACACCGCGTCGAAGGCCGGCGTGGCCGCGCTGACCATCTCCTGCGCACTGGACCTCGCCGAGCTCGGTGTCCGCGTCAACGCTCTGGCGCCGGCCGCCCGGACACGTGTCAGCGCGACCGTCGCCCCCGATCTCATGAAGCCGGTCGAAGAGGGCTTCGACCGCATGGCCCCGGAGAACGTGGCGGCCGTCGCCACGTATCTCGCGTCTCCACTCTGCCCCTACACCGGCCGGGTCTTCGGCATCCTCGGGGACGATCTGACCGTCTTCGACGGCTGGACTGTGAGCCGGCACCTCAACAACGCCGAGCGCCGTTGGACCCCGCAGGATCTACAGGCAGCGCTCGCGGACGTGCCCCTGCAGCAGGAGGTGACGGCGCAGGCGATACCCGGCGTGGAGGCGGCGTCGTCGCCGCCGAAGGAGGTGCTGGCGGCACTCGCGGCCCTCGAGGAGGCCTGATATCGCAGAACCGGCTCCACGGAAGAGCGTCCCCGCAGTCCGCCCGTGATGGCGGTCCCCTCGGCCACTCGGCTGTCCCTGGGGACCGCCGTCGCGGCATGACGGCGACAGGCGCCACGCCATCCGATGCCGACCGCACACGCCGGCGCCCCAGCAGGTGCGTGTCCGCGCCCGAACAGGAAACCCAGACATGAAAGGCACAGGCATGGAATCCCCCTACGACAAGCTCGGAAATGCTCCTGCGTTCACGCTGAAGAGCAACGACGTGCAGGACGGCGGAGTTCTTCCGATCGCGCAGGTCAGCGGCCGGATCGGGGGCACGGACACCTCACCGCACCTGAGCTGGTCGGGTTTCCCCGCCGAGACCAAGGGCTTCGCCGTCACCGTGTACGACCCGCACGCGCCGACGGTGAGCGGCTTCTGGCACTGGGCGGTGGCCGACATCCCGGCATCGGTGACGGAACTGCCGACCGGGGCGGGCGACGAGTCCGACTCCGGCCTGCCGGAGGGTGCGTGGCAACTGGCCAACGACGCGGGGCTGAAGCGCTATGTCGGAGCGGCGCCGCCTCCCGGCACCGGTGAGCACGTCTACTACATCGCCGTCCACGCGGTCGACGTGGCGGAGCTGGGCCTGAACCGGGGCGCCACTCCGGCGTACCTGGGGTTCAACCTCTGGACGCATACGCTCGCGCGCGCGGTGATCACCGGACGGTTCGCCGCGCCGTCACCCGAATGACGGGCGCTCGGAGGCAGTGAGGAGCCGCATCGACCGACCGAACGGCCCCGGGCTGGTACGAGCCCGGGGCCGTTCGCCGTCGCAGGAGCAGGAGTGAGCCACTCCCGGTACTCGCCACCGCTCATGACGCCCCCTTGAGGCTCACATGCGTTCCGAACTCACGGTTGTGGTAGGTCAAGGGCGTCCCGGGGGTGCTGTCCGCGGCAATGACATCACCCAGCACCACGATGTGGTCGCCGCCGTCGACCAGGCCGGCCACCCGGCAGCCGAGGAATCCGGCGAGGCCGGGAAGGCGCGGCAGCCCGGAGTCGTCGTACCAGACGACATCGGCGAACTTCCCCGTTCCGCCCTTACGCGCGAAGTGCGCCGCGAGACCGGCCTGTGCGCTGCCGAGGATATTGACTCCGAACGTGCCGCTGTCACGAACGACCCCGAGCAGCTGCGAGCGCCGGTCGAGGGAGACCAGCACCATGGGCGGATCCATGGACAGCGACGTGAAGGCGCTCACCGTGGTTCCGTACGGCAGGCCATGCCCTCTGGTGGTGATCACCGCGACCGGCGAGCACACGAAGGCCATGGCCTCTCTGAACGCGGTCCGGAGCGGCACCGCGACGCGCGTGGTCATCCGCGATCCACCGGTGGTCGGGGTGGCGCCAGGCACTGCATCCGGCATCGGACGGCCCTCCTGCTCTGCGGCTTCAGCGCCGGCAAGTCGAGCCGACAGCCACACATGAACATCTGATGTATCAAAGTATAGCCAGTGACACTTCATAGGAGAAGAGCCATCGACCCCCCTGCGGCACACCATCGCGCCCAGCACCACAGCGAAACGACGACCCAATCGCGCGCAGACCGCCTACACCGACGGGATGGCATCTGACATGGCAGATCGACCTACTTGACGTAGCACTGCGCACGTGAGAGATGCTAACTTCGAAACGATGTGGCAAACGGAGACCGTTACCTACAGACGAAGGTGACACATCGTGGCCGTCTACGAGCCTGAGGCAGTTCCGCTGCGCGAGATCGCCTACCAGCGCCTCCGCGAGGACATCCTTTCGTGTCGCCTCCCCCCTGGCCACCGGATCACCGAGCGCCAGATCGCCGCCGAGACCAAGCTGGGCATCTCCGCCATCCGCGAAGCGCTGACAAGGCTGGACCATGAAGGGCTGGTGCACACCCAGCCTCGCCGCGGATACCAGGTCAAACCGATGACGCTCAAGGGAGTCGACGACCTGTTCACCTTCTGGGAGCTGCTCGGCCCGGAGACGGTGCGCCGCGGCATCACCGGAGTCGCCCGCGAACAACTCGAGCGCGCGGTCGCGGGGTTCGAGCAGTTCGTGCAGCAGGCGACCACCGACATGCCCGGCCCCGAGTTGACCCAGGTGTGGCTCGCGGTCTCGGAGGACGCGTTCGCGGTGCTGGTGAACGCCACGGACAATCCCTACATCGTCAATGCGTACCGCGCCGTGGCCGGCGAACTGCGACGGGTGTTGTCACTCCTCAACGACTCTGTGTTGATCTTCTCCGTCTCCCCTCAGTACGTGGCGGGCTGGAGCGAGGCCGTCGGCCGCCGCGACGGCGAGAGGGCCGCAGAACTCACCCGCGAGTACATCCGCCAGTCGCACAGCCGTGTCCTGCGCACACTCGCACGATGGCCGTCGGTCACCAGCACGGAGATCGTGCCGCTGCAGCAGTCGGCCACCCGGCCCGTTTGAAGCCCTCCGTCCGACCGTCGAGAGTCATGCCGCGCCGACCGTGACCGGCACCTCACTACTCGGCACGGACCGGCACCGAGCCGCCTGGCGAGTGACGGGTTCACACAGTGCGGCAACCGCCGGCCGCCGACGGGACGGCGCCCCACCCCGTGCCGGACATCGACTCGGCGCGAGAGGCCCGGCCGCCTCCCCCGACGGTCGCGGCCGCGGCCGCGGCACCGTACCGCCCCGGCTCGGCGAACACACCGGCAACTCTGATCGACGGGCCGGTGAGCAGACCTTGACAAAGTCTTTTCGGGCATGTTTCGTGGACGCACCAGGCTGAAATATCAGCGTGACCCAGTTGATGTTCCAAAGCATCCGAGAGTCTCCCTGGCGAACTCTCGTCGGCCGCTCGAACAGCCTCGACCACGGCACTCAGCCGTGCCGCCGCCCCCTGCCGAGCTTTCCAAGGAGCGCACCATGACTGCCACCTCTCCCAGTCCGGACACCGGTACGGGTTACGGTCGTCCCGCCTCGTCACACGACGCCCGTCTGACCGAGGTGGGCCCGGGAACCCCGATGGGCGAGGCGCTG
>NZ_JBEXXE010000098.1:0-12516 GCF_040630255.1 Streptomyces sp. NPDC005820 | reverse complement strand
TTGGTGTTGCGCTGGAAGATGCCGCCATAGCCGGCGAGCGCCGAGACGCCCTCCTGGATGCGGGCGCCCGCGCCGTCGTTGAGCGACACCAGCGGGGCGCCGGCCGCGATGGCCATGTCCATGATCTTGTGGATCTTCGTGGCGTGGGCCTCGCCCAGCGCGCCGCCGAAGATCCGGAAGTCGTGCGCGTACACGAACACCGTACGGCCCTCGACGGTGCCCCAGCCGGTGACCACACCGTCGGTACGGGGGCGCCTGGCCTCCAGGCCGAAGCCGGTGGCACGGTGCCGACGCAGCGCCTCGATCTCGTTGAAACTCCCCTTGTCCAGCAGGAGTTCGATGCGTTCGCGGGCGGTGAGCTTGCCCTTCGCGTGCTGCCGCTCGGTGGCCTTCGGATCGGGCCCCTGGCGGGTCAGTTCCTTCAGTTCGCCGAGTTCCCTCAGCCGGTCGTGGACATCGGCCCCGGTGGTCGCGGTCGGCATGGTGGTCCCACTCCCTTCTCGTCTTCGTTCGTGGTCTCTTCGGGGACGGCGGCGATCGCCCGCGCGGCGTCGGCCGGGTCCCTCACGTACAGGCACTCCGGGGGCAGTCGCCGGACCGTGATCCGGTGCTCCTCCTCGGTGCGCAGCGCCGTCGCGGCCACGTGGCCCGGCGCGGCGGGCACGTTGCGCACGGTCCAGCCCGTCGGCCGGGCGGGCGCCGCGCCGCCTCGGTGCTCGCCCAGGTAGTCGGCGGCCGGGCTGCGGGCGAGGCCGGTGCCCAGGCCCTTGAGATAGGCCTCCTTGCGCGTCCACAGCCGCCCGAAGACCAACGGCCTCGCATCGGCGGCAAGTCGGACCAGCTCCGCGCGCTCCTGTGGGTGCAGCTTGGACAGGCACAGCTCGGTGGTCTCCCGCGACGGCACACGCTGCACGTCGACGCCCACCGGGGTCGACGCCACCCCGAACAGCACAAGACCGTGGCTGTGCGACAGGGAGAAGTGGAGTGGAACGGGGGCGCCGAGCAGCGTCGGCCGTCCGCGCCGCCCGCCCGGACCGTCCCGGCCGAACCGCATCCGGTCCGGCGGCATGCCGGTGTACGCGGCCAGCAGCCGGCGCAGCGCGATGTGCGCCGCCAGGTACTGCAGCCGGTCGTGCGGCCGCACGAAGGCGGCGGCCCGCTCGTGCTCCTCCCGGTCGAGTTCGCCGGCTGCCAGGCCAGACGGCCCGCCCACCGGGGGCGGTGCGCGCAGCGACCACAGGTCCAGCTCCCCGACGGGCACGGTGGGCACCGCTCCGGGCGGTCTCACTGCGGCGCGCGGGCCGCGGGGACGGGCTGACACGTCATCGACTCATCTCCTTTCCGAAGGCGCGCGCACAGGCGGCCGCGCCGTTCTGTCGGGCGTCCCGGGATCGCGGACGCATCGACAGCCATCGCGACGAGCGCGACGGCCACCGAGGCCAGACCGCCGACGTACAGACCGGAGCGGGCCCCCAGATGCTCGGAGAGCCCGCCGACCAGCAGCGCGCCCAGCGGCGTGACCCCCTGGAAGATGAGGGTGTAGAGCGCCATCACCCGGCCGCGGTAGGCGGGATCGCTGCCGAGCTGGACCCGCTGGTTCGCGGCCTGCGCGAAACAGACGGTCGCGAAGCCGGTGAGGGCCAGCAGCACGGCCGCCGCCGGGTACGTCGGCGCCCAGCCGGTCACCGTCTCCAGCAGCCCGAAGGCGAGCGCGGAACCGGCCACCGTGGCGCTGGACGGGCGCCCGCGCCGCGCGGTGGTGGCGAAGGCCCCCAGCAGCGACCCGGCGGCGAGCGCGGTGGTGAGCAGGCCGAAGGACGTGACGTCGGAGCGGAACACGGTCTTGGCCAGCAGCGGCAGGGTGAGCTGGAAGTTCATGCCGAACACCCCGACGACGGCGACCAGTGCCAGCGGCGCCAGCACGTCCGGCCGGCTCGTCACGTACCGGAGGCCGTCGACCACCCGGGCCGGGGCGCCCTGTGGCGCGCCGCGGTGCAGCTCGTCCGGCCGCATCCTCCGGAGGGCCACGACGGTCGCCAGATAGCTCGCCGCGTTCAACAGCATGACCTGGCCGATGCCGGCCTGGGCGATGAGCAGCCCGGCGAGCGCCGGGCCGACGACCCGGGCCGTGTTGAAGTACGCGGCGCTGAGCGCCGACGCGTTGGGCAGCAGCTCGGCGCCGACCAGTTCACTGACGAAGGACATGCGGGTGGGGACCTCGACGGCGTTGACGGCGCCGAGCCCCAGCGCGAACAGGTAGACGTGCCCGAGCCGGACCTCGCCCGTCAGCACCAGCAGCGCCAGCGCCAGGGCGAGCACGCCCGAGGCGAGGTTGGTCCCGATCAGCAGTCGGCGCTTGTTGTAACGGTCCGCGAGCCGCCCCCCGTACAGCGTGAGCAGCAGCAACGGCGCGAACTGCAGGGAGGTGACCGTGCCCAGGGCGGCACCCGAGTCGCCGGTCAGGGCGAGCACCACCCAGTCCTGGGCCACCACCATCATCCAGGTGCCGGCCACGGACACGACCTGACCGGATGCGAAGAGCCGGAAGTTGCGCACCGACAGCGAGCGGAAGGTGCCCTTCATCCGCTGCACGGGCCCAGCGCCGTCCTTCGGCGTCATCGGCCCCGTCCCGTGTGCGAGAGGCACTCCTCCAGGAACGCCAGGGCCCGCAGATGGTACGAGCGGGCCGCCCAGCCCAGGCTGATGTTGTGGCCCGCGTGCGGCTGGCGGTCGAGGACCACCCGCGGCGCCGCGGTGAACCGGGCCGTGAGGTCGGCGGCCGCCGACTCGTCGTGGTGCCACCACGACTCGTACTCGGCGAAGGTCAGCCGGACCGGGACACGGACGCGCGCGGCGACCTCGGGGAAGATCCCCGGCCAGCTCCGGGCCTCGCGCTCCTCCGCGGCGGGCACGGGCGCCACCAGAGAGGCACTGGAGCCGAAGGTGTTCGGCGGGTACAGCCGCAGCGCCCCCCAGTTCCGGCTGAAGCGCCCGTGCCGGCGCGTGTTCGGCAGTTCTTCGGGTTCGACGGCGTACCGGTGGCCGCAGCCCGAGATGTCGAGACCGAGCAGCGTGTCCCCCGCGTCCTGCGCGGCGGTCAACGCGAGCTTGCCGCCATACGAGTGCGCGAGCAGGAACATGCCCGCTCCCCGGTCGTACCGGGAGGTGAAGTCCCGCAGCGCCGCGTGCAGAGCGGCCGCCTGCCCGCGCAAAGACATGCCCTCGGGCAGCACGGCGGCGGACTCCCCGTACCCCGGCCGGTCGATGGCGAGCACGGTGTAGCCGAGCCGCGCGCCGAGGACCGCGAGCGACAGGTCCGGGTGGGCCTGGCCGTGGAAGTACCCGGCGTTCATCCCGCCGCCGTGCAGGGCGACCACCACCGCGCGCGGCGGTGCGCCGACCGGTTCGCAGACCAGGCCGGACAGCGGGATGCCGTCGGCGTCCAGGACGAGCCGGCGCACCCCGTCGGCGACGACGGCACGCGCTGCGGTCAGGGCCGTCACGCGGCCGCACCGTTCCTGTCGTCGAGGGGCTCGCCGAACCAGCGGCGCAGCGCGGTCCGCAGCTCCTCGGCGTCCGCCGGGACGGCCGCGACATAGCCGTCGGGCCGGACGAGCACCGCCGCCGCGCCGTCGAAGGCGGCCGCGTCGGCTTCCGCCGTCGGCACGGCGGTCGTGGTGACCACACGGTCCTTCCAGGTCTCGGCCGCCCGTCGCGCCTCTGCGTCGTCGGTGAGGTCGAGGAGCACGCCCAGGCCCGCGTGCAGCAGCTGCGTGGTGCTGGTCTCCCCGGCCGGGCCGGTCAGCGTGCGGTGACCGACGCGCCGTCCGAGCAGGCGGTGCTCGCCCTCGCCGACCTCGTAGCGGATGTCGAGGCCGCTGACGATGCCGGCGAGGTGTCGCTTGACGTCGTCGTAGGTGATGAGTTCGGTGAACAGCTCGCGCAGCGGGTCGCTCTCCTCGCCGCCCAGGAAGACCAGGCCCTGGGCGCGGGTGTTCATCAGCAGCCGCTCGCCCGCCGCGTGCCGCTCGGAGTGGTACGTGTCCAGCAGCTCGGCCGGCGCCCAGCCGCGCACCACGGCGGCCAGCTTCCAGCCCAGGTTGGCGGCGTCCTGGACGCCGGTGCTCAGGCCCTGGCCCCCCGCCGGGAGGTGGATGTGCGCGGCGTCACCGGCCAGCAGGACCCGGCCCCGCCGGTACTCGGTGACCTGACGGGTGGCGTCGGTGAAGGAACTCACCCAGTCCGCACGGCCGCCGCCGATGTCCTCGCCGGTGATGCGCTGCCAGGCGGCGGCCACCTCCGCGAAGGCGGGTGTCTCGCTGCGACCGCCGGCCGGGGTGCCGTGCTCGCAGACGATGATGCGGTCCACTCCCTCGCCGAGCGGGGCGGCCATCACCATGCCGTTCGGCAGGCGCTCGCCCAGGAACCTCGGCTTCAGGTCGCAGCCGACGACGTCAGCGAGGTACATCCCGCGGGTCGCCGGGGTGCCGGGGAAGTCGAACCCTGCCGCCTTACGCACCGGACTGTGGCCGCCGTCGCAGCCCACCAGGTAAGCGGCGCGCACTCGCTGTTCGCCCTGGGGGGTGGCGAAGACGGCCTCCACGCCGTCGGCGTCCTCGGCGAACGACCGGAACTCCCAGCCGCGCCGGATGTCCGCGCCGCGGTCGGTCGCCCAGCCTGCGAGCACCTCCTCGGTCTGCGACTGCGGGATGCCCCGGGCGCCGAAGTGAGCGCCCTCCAACACGGTGTAGTCGAACTGCACGCCGCCGAAGTGGCCGAGCGGGCTGATCTCGAGCGTGCTGCCCTGACCGAACCGCGGCAGGATGCCGCGCTGGTCGAAGACCTCCATGGCGCGGGCGGTGAAACCCAGGCCCCGGGACTGCCCGGTGGGCTCCGCCAGCCGCTCCGCCACGATGACCCGCGCACCGCCGAGGCGCAGTTCACCGGCGAGCATCAGGCCGGTCGGGCCGGCGCCGACGATGATGACGTCCGTTTCCACGGCTGTTCCCTCCGTTGGTTGGAACACCGGGCCCCGACGGGAGTGCCGGGGCACGGTGGAGTTGCGAACCGGCCCGGAGCCCGGCGACTACAGCTCCGCGGAGCGCGTGTGGACGGCGCGGAAACTGTTCGCGAACCGGCCGGTCGCCAGGTTGCGGGCGCGGAGCCGGCCCTCGCGGACGTCCGCCGGCCGCTGCTCCTCGGGGAGCGTGTGGAAGGCGTCGTAGAGCTCCTTGCTGTCCCACTGCGCGTAGTTGGCGATGAACGTGCCGTCGATGCCGCGGAAGTAGGTGTGCGAGCGGTAGCCCGGCACGGTCTTCAGCCACTCGTCCGGCTTCGCCAGGGTGTCGAGGAGTTCCTTCTGGTTCTCCGGCTCCACGTTCAGCAGGACGAACACCGTGTAGTCGTCACGCTTCGGCGAGACCTCGATGGAGTCGCCCAGGTCCGGGTGGTGCTGGGTGAACTCCAGCTCCGTCTTGAGCAGCCGCGCGGACGTGGCCAGCTGGTTGAAGAGAGGCACGGTCTTGGTCTTGAACTTCTCCCCGGCGTAGCGGGCCTCCAGGGCGGCCAGGTCCCGCCACTGGATGAAGTTGAGCGTGCCGGGGGTGTCCACGCCGGCGTGCACCGTGGAGGAGATCCAGCCGGGATAGGTGGCGTTGTCGACGATCTTCTTCATCTCGTCGACGACGCGGTCCTGCCCCTCCGTGGTCGCGGTCTCGAACAGGTTGAACAGCGTCAGGTAGCCGTCGTCGGGCTTGATCAGAGGCATGAGAATTCCTTTACGGAGATGACATCGGTCCGCGCCGCGCCGTACCGGCGCGGCGGGCCGTCGGAGGTCCGGACGGCGACGACATGGCCGTCGGGCCGGGCGACGAGGTGTTCGGCACCCGCCAGGACGCCCGCGGACCGGCGGTCTTCGGCACGGGCCTCGGTGAGGTCGAGGCGCAGGCCGCGGCCGTCGCGCAGCAGGTCTGCGGTGGTGGTGCGCCCCTGGTCGGTCGTCAGGGCGAGCGGGGGCAGCCGGAGGCCGGACAGCGGATGGTCGCCGTCGTCGACGTCGTAGCGGATGTCGAGGCCGCTGATCATCCCGGCGAGGGACGTCCGAACGTCCTCCATGGCGATGAGTTCGCCCAGCAACGCGCGGACGGGCTCCACCTCGGGCCCGCCCAGCAGCAGCAGCGCCTGCGTCCTGATGTTGGCGAGCACCCGTCGGCCCACCGCGTGCCGCTCGTCGTGGTAGGTGTCGAGCAGCCCCTGGGGTGCCGTGCCGGCGACTTGGAGGGCGAGCTTCCATCCCAGGTTGAAGGCGTCCTGCAGCCCTAGGTTGAGGGCCTGGCCACCGATCGGCATCTGCTGGTGGGCGGCGTCGCCGGCGAACAGGAGCCGACCGTCGCGGTAACGGGTGAGCTGGCGGTCGGCGTCGCCGAAGGCGTTGACCCACAGCGGGGTGCCGCCGGCGATGTCCTCGCCGGTGACCCGCCGCCATGTCTCGGCGACGTCCGCGAAACCGGGCTCCGTGCCGCGCGGTGCGGGTGCATCGCCGAAAGCGTGCACCATCACGCGGGTGACGCCGTCGCCGCGCCGGGCGGCGATGGCCAGCCCGCGCTCCCGCCGCTCGAAGCGCCGGTCGGGCACGTCGATGCCGTCCACGTCCGCGCGCAGCAGCGTGCGGCCCGCGTCCGAGCCGGGGAACTCCGCCCCGGTCAGGCGGCGCACCGCGCTCTCCTCGCCGTCACAGGCGACGAGGTAGGGGGCCCGGACCCGCAGGACGGTGCCGCCCGGTCCGGCCGCCTCTGCCTCGACGTACTCGTCGGTCGTTGTCAGGGCTCGCAGCTCGTACCCGCGCCGGATGTCCGCGCCGAGGCTTGCCGCCCACTCCTGGAGCAGCTCCTCGGTGCGGGTCTGGGGGACCTTCCACTGGCCCGGGTAGGGGCCTGGCAGGGTCAGGTCGAGCGGGATCCCGCCGAAGTGCCCGCGCGTATCGTTGGGTGGGGTGCCGAGCGGCGCCAGCAGGCCACGGCTGTCGAGGACCTCCATGGTGCGGGCGTGCAGGGTGGAGGCCCGTGACTCCGTCGTCGGGGCGTCCCGTCGCTCCAGGACCGTCACGTCGGCGCCGCCGAGGCGCAGCTCGCCCGCGAGCATGAGCCCGACGGGTCCGGCGCCGACGACGACGACCTGGGTGTCCAGATGGTCCTCCACCATGATCAGCGCTTGGCCTCGGCGTAGTCCTTGGCGTGACCCAAGGTGGCGCGGCTGTTGGTGCTCAGGGCGCCCTGGACGTATTCCCGGGCGTCGGCGACTGTGGCGTTCTCACCGAGGATCCGCGCGATGTTCGCGGTGTTCAGCACGACGGTGTGCTGCGAGGACGCGGCGACACCGGTCCCCGTCTCGCGGAAGGTCCAGTAGCCGGTGTGCAGGGTCATCAGCGCAGGCAGCGTGACCTGTTTGTAGGCGATCTTGTAGTCGGGGAAGCAGACCCGGTACGACTTGGTGGTGTGGGTCGAGCCGTCCTTGGCGCGGGTGTCCATCTCCAGGGTCTGCAGCCCCGGGGTGTCCTCCGTCAGCTCGACCCTGGCCACGTGCGGCAGCCGCTCGGACCACAGGTTCGCCTCGTTGATGAAGTCGTAGACGTCCTTGGCCGAGCCGTTGATCTCGACGGTGTCCTCGAAGGAGAACGTCACGTCCCCGTCCGCGTAGGCCCGCTCCACGTTCGTCTTCAACGCGGCCAGCTCGGAACGGGAGTTGCGGTCGACGGCCTCGTCGATCCACTTCAGCCCGTCCGGGTCGTCGTCGACGGCCCGGTAGTCGTGCAGCAGCCGGATCCTGGACTCCGTCCGCGACAGGGGCTCGATGATCCACGCCCCGCCCATGGCGGCCACCGGCGGGGTGGACACCTCCTGGCGGAAGGCGACCCGCAGCCCTTCCGGGTCCAGCGTGCGGCGCGACGACCAGCTCTTCGCCTCGCCGTTGGCGGTGGCCCAGATCCGGATCCGCTCCTCGTTCTCGCCGCGGTCCAGGTGGTCGACGTGGATGGTCGGCGGGAAGATCCGCGGCCAGTTCTCCACCTCGGCGATCAGGCGGTAGACCTCGGCGGCGGGGGCGTGCACGGTGATCTCGTGCTCGACCTCTTTGGTCATGGGTGTCGTCCTTGTCCGTCGGAGCTGATCAGAAGTTGCCGAGGCCGCCGCAGACATTCAGCGCCTGCGAGGTGATGGACGCGGCCGAGTCGGAGGCCAGGTAGCCGACGAGGCCGGCGACCTCCTCGGGGGTGGAGTAGCGGCCAAGCGGGATCTTGGCCTGGAACTTCTCGAGGATCGCCTCCTCGGTGGCCTGGTAGGCGGCCGCGTAGCCCTGGCGTACGCGCTGGGCCATCGGCGTCTCGACGTACCCCGGGCAGACCGCGTTGACGGTGATGCCCGTCGGCGCCAGCTCGTTGCCCAGCGCCTTGGTGAAACCGACCACTCCGTGCTTGGAGGCCGAGTACGGAGCACCGAGCACGACGCCCTGCTTGCCGGCGGTGGATGCGATGTTGATGACGCGGCCGCGATCCTTGTGCCGCATGCCGCCGGTGTTCAGCACCTCGCGGGTCATCCGGAAGACGCTGTTGAGGTTGGTGTCGATGACGTCGCCCCACAGGTCGTCGGCGATGTCCGCCGTGACCCCGCCACCACTGCGGCCCGCGTTGTTGACGAGGACGTCGACAGTGCCGAACCGGTCTACGGCGGCCTGGACGAAGGCCTTGACATCGTCGCCCGACCGCACGTCGAGGGCGGCGCCGTCGACCTCCAGCCCGTCCTCGCGCAGCTGCTTGACGGTGAAGGCGACGTTCTCGGCGTTGCGCGCGCCGATGAACACCTTGTGATGGTGCGTGGCCAGGAGCCGAGCGACGGCGAGGCCTATCCCGCTGGTGGCTCCGGTGACCAGGGCGACCCGCTTCTCCTGCTGCGGCATGTTCTCTCTTCCTCCAGTGGTGGGGGCGATGCTGACGGTGGGGCCTGCCGGGCGGGATGCCCGCCCGGCAGGCCCTGTCAGGCGGCGGCGACCATGAGGTGCGCGTTGACGGCGTCGATCAGGGCGCGCGGGGTGTCGGCGTCGGTCAGCACGGAGTCGTCGAGGGTGATGTCGTACTCGCGTTCGATGCGGCTGCCGGTCTCCAGCAGGGCCAGCGACTCGTAGCCCAGCTGCTCGAAGTGCGTGTCGAGGATGTCGCCGTCGAGGTCCACGCCCTCGTCCGCGCCGGCGCCCTCGAGCAGGATGCGCTTGAGGTCGTCGAGGGTGAATTCCTTGGTGGCCATGGTGAGATCCTTCTTTCGTCGTCTGTCCGGGTTCGCGCGTGATGGCTCGTCGCGCAGGGGTGTGGGAGACGCCTTCCGCCGCCCGCGCGGGGGTGGCGCGGCCGGCGGAAGGCGCGGTTCGCGGCGGCTGCCTAGTGGGCGGACCGGGCGACCACAGCGGAGTTGAAGCCTCCCTGGCCACGGGCCAGGACCAGCACGGTGCGCACCTCGGCGGTACGCGGCTGGGAGACGACCAGATCCAGGTCGTACTCGGCGGCCGGCTCGACATTCACGGTCGGCGGGATGAGTCCCTCCTCCATGGCGAGGAAGGCGGTGGCCAGATCCAGTGGGGCGGCGCCCGAGTAGAGCCGGCCGGTCATCGTCTTGGGCGCGGTGACCGGGACGCCCCGCGCACCGAAGACGGCGGTGATCGCCTCCGCCTCGACACGGTCGAGCTCGGGGATGGCTGCGGCGTCGGCGAACACCACGTCGACGTCCTCGGGCCGCGCCTGCGCGTCGGCGAGGGCCAGTTCGATGGCCTTGCGCAGTCCCGGCTCGCGGCCGGTGCCGGGCTTCGGGTCGAAGGTCGCGCCGTAACCGGCGATCTCGCCGTAGATCTTCGCGCCGCGCTCGCGCGCCGCTTCGACGTCCTCCATGATCAGGATCGCGCCGCCTTCGCCGACCACATGCCCGCGCGCGTCGGCGTCGAAGGGCAGATAGGCCCGGGTCGGCTCGTCGCTGGTGCTCAGACGGTCGCTCGCCAGCTGGGCCACCCAGCCCCAGGGGCAGATCGAGGCGTCGATCGCGCCGGAGACGATCAGTTTCGTCCCCTTGCGGATCTGCCGTCGAGCCTGCGCCACCGCGTCGAGGCCGCCGGCCTGGTCGCTGACGACCACGCCGCTCGGGCCCTTCATGCCGTTGCGGATCGATATCTGACCGCTGTTGACGGCATAGAACCAGGCGAAGGACTGGTACGCGCTGACGTACTGGCTCCCCTGGCCCCACAGTTTCTGCAGCTCGCCCTGACCGAACTCGAAGCCGCCCGAGGAACTGGCGGTCACCACGCCCATGTCGTACTCGGGCAGGTCCTCAGGGCGTACGCCCGCGTCGGCGAGCGCCCAGTCCGTGGCGGCCAGGGCGATCCGGGTCATCCGGTCGGTCTGCGGGATCAACCGGTTGGGCAGGTGGTCCTCGGCCACGAAGCCCGGAATCTCACCGGCGAGCCTGGCCGGGTACCGCGCCGGGTCGAAGCGGGTGACGCGGCTGATGCCGTTCTTGCCGATGCGGGCCGCCGCCCAGTAGTCCTGCGAACCGAGCCCGTTGGGGGACGCGACGCCCAGGCCGGTCACCACCACCTTGGTGGTCATGCCACGCTCCTCTCGGGACGGGCCAGCACCATGGCGCTCTGGAACCCGCCGAAGCCGCTGCCGACCGTCAGCACCGCGTCCGTGATCTGGTCACGGGCCGTCAGGGGCACGTAGTCGAGATCGCATTCGGGGTCGGGGGTGTGCAGGTTCGCCGTGGGCGGCACCACGTTGTTCTCCATGGCCAGGGCGCACGCGGCGATCTCGATGGAACCGATCGCCCCGAGCGAGTGACCGACCATCGACTTGATGGAGCTGACCGGGGTGCGGTAGGCGTGATCGCCGAGGCTCCGCTTGAAGGCCGCCGTCTCGTGCCGGTCGTTCTGTTTGGTGCCCGAGCCGTGGGCGTTGATGTAGTCGATCTCCTCGCCGTTCATGCGGGCCTCGTCGAGTGCGACCCGGATCGCCTCCGCCATCTCCGCGCCGTCCGGCCGCAGGCCGGTCATGTGGTAGGCGTTGCTGCGCGTGGCGTAGCCGGCGATCTCCGCGTAGATGTGGGCACCGCGCTTCCTGGCGCTCTCCAGCTCCTCCAGGACGAACACGGCGCAGCCCTCGCCGAGCACAAAGCCGTTCCGGGTGCCGTCGAACGGCCGGGAAGCGTGCTCAGGGTCGTCGTGCCGGGGAGTGGTCGCCTTGATCGCGTCGAAGCACGCCATGGTGATCGGTGAGATCGGGGCGTCCGAGGAACCGGCGATCATGACATCGGCGGAGCCCTCGCGGATCAGCTCCACGGCGTGGCCGACCGAGTCGATGCCCGAGGTGCAGCCGGTCGACACCACCGTGCTCGGCCCCTGGGCCCCCACGGCCCAGGCGACCTCGGCGGCGAAGGAGCTGGGAACCAGGTAGTTGTACAGGTGCGGGACCGCGTACTCGTGATCGACCAGGTCCAGTCGGCCGCCGTCGCTGACGATCCGGTACTCCTCGTCGAGTCCCATGGTGGCGCCGACCGCGCTGCCGATGGTGACACCGGTGCGGTACGGGTCGAGCTCGCCGAGTTCGACGCCACTGTCGGCGACCGCGCCACGGGCCGCGACCACGGCGAACTGCGCGGCCCGGTCCATGCGCCGGACTTCCTGCGGGCGCAGGCCGTGCTCCTCGGGGTCGAAGTCGACCTCCGCGGCCACCCGGGAGCGGAACGGGCTGGGATCGAAGAAGGTGATCCCGCGCGTCGCCGTACGGCCCTCGCTCAGCAGGCTCCAGAAGTTCTTGGTGCCGATTCCACCCGGCGCCAGAACCTCGATGCCGGTGATGACGACTCGCCGACCCGTCATGCGGACGCCTCCCAGTTGTAGAAACGCTTGGCCATGGCGTCGGCGGGCGAGCGCCAGGTCGCCGGGTCGTACGCCTCGATGAACGGCTTCAGGTCATCGCTGATCCGGACGAAGCGCGGATCGGTCTTGGCCTGCTCGATCAGCTCGCCGCCGTTGTCCGTGTCGAAGTCCTGCAAATGGAAGTAAAGACCTCGGTACGAAAACAACTGACGTCGGCGAGTTCCCATGCGGTGGGGCATTTCAGTGGCGTCGAAATCGGCGAACAGTTTGGCGACATCGACACTCGAGCCCGGTTCCATCCGAGCCACGATCAAAGTGCTGTGCATAATTTTCTCTCCTCCGTGACCGAATTACTCCGGATGACCAACACGTGCACCCTTGGGGCGGCGACTCAGAACGTCGAATGCCGATAAATAGACTCTCCGCTTCGCGAAGGGTTTTCAAGACCTCTCAGGTCAGGCCATTGTTAATTCCTGTCAGGACTTTGTACGGGAATTACACAGAACCCCGGTTGTCAGTCCTTGATTTCGCAGATTGCTGCGCCGGAGGTGATGGAGGCGCCGACCTCTGCTGCCAGGCCCTTGATGGTGCCGGAGCGGTGGGCGTTGA
>NZ_JBEXXE010000097.1:0-13066 GCF_040630255.1 Streptomyces sp. NPDC005820 | reverse complement strand
GAGTCCTTGCCGCCGGAGAACAGGACCACCGGGTTCTCGAACTCACCCGCCACCTCGCGGAAGATGTGCACCGCCTCGGACTCCAGCGCGTCCAGATGCGAGAGCGTGTACCCGCTCACACCAGCCCCCGCTCCGCCAGCAGCGTGTACACCGCGTCCGCCGACTCCCGCGGGGTCTGCTCCTGCGTCGGCAGCACGAGCGCGGGGTCCTCCGGCACCTCGTACGGGTCGTCGACGCCGGTCAGCCCGGTCAGCTCGCCCGCCGCCTGCCGGGCGTACAGCCCCTTCACGTCCCGCTCGCTGCACACCTCCACCGGGGTGGCGACATGCACCTCCAGATACGGCGTCCCGCTCTTCTCGTGCCGCAGCCGCACCGCCTCGCGGCTGTCGGCGTACGGGGCGATGACGGGGACGACGGACAGTACGCCGTTGCGCGCCAGGACCTCCGAGACCAGCCCGATCCGCTGCACGTTGGTGTTGCGGTCGGCGCGGCTGAAGCCGAGACCGGCGGAGAGGAAACGGCGGATCTCGTCGCCGTCCAGGACCTCCACACGGTGTCCCTGGGCCCTCAGCCGCTCACCGAGGAGGCGGGCGATCGTCGTCTTGCCGGCGCTCGGCAGTCCGGTGAGCCAGACCGTGGCCCCCTGGGTCCTCGGAGCGACGGCCCTTGGCGTGCTGGTCATCCGCAACAAACCTCTTTCCTACCCGGCGTACAACCCGACGAACGGTAGGTAAGGAGTCTGAGAGGAGTTGTTAAGGAACCTGAGGTTTGGCTGAGTGACGCCTGGTGTCCGTGGGGTCACACCCCGGCGAACTCCGCGCCCGCGTCACGCAGTCGCTCGTGCAGCCCGTGGAACACGGCCGCCGAACGGGCCCCCGGCCAGTCCGCCGGGAGCAGACGGGCGGGCAGTCCCGGGTCGACGTAGGGCAGATGGCGCCAGGAGTCCAGGGCGAGGAGGTAGTCGCGGTACGCCGCCTCCGGCGGGGTGTCCGGCCGCCGCTGCCAGGCGTGCAGCACGCGCGCGTGGCGGTCGAGGAACACCTCGTGCTCCTTGGCGAGCGCCGTCAGGTCCCACCAGCGGGCGACCGCCTCGACGCTGGGCGCGAAGCCGAGGTGCGCGCCGTGGAAGAAGTCGACGTACGCCTCCAGCCCGAGCCGCTGGAGGGTGTGCCGGGCCTCCTCGTACAGCCGGGCCGGGGCGATCCACACGCCCGGGGCGGCCGTGCCGAAGCCGAGGCCGGCCAGCCGGGAGCGCAGGACGTGCCGCTTCTGCCGCTCCGACTCCGGTACGGAGAACACCGCCAGCACCCAGCTCTCGTCCGCGTCGGGTGCCGAGGCGTAGATGCGCCGGTCCCCGTCGTCGAGCAACTGCAGGGCCTCGACGGAGAGTTCGTACCCGGCCGCGCCCTGCGCCGTACGGGCGGGCAGCAGCAGTCCGCGCCGTTTCAGCCGCGACACCGAGGAGCGTACGGAGGGCGCGTCGACGCCGACCGCGGCGAGCAGCCGGATCAGCTCGGCGACGGGCAGCGGACCCTGCGCGAAGCGGCCGTACGCGCCGTAGAGCGTGACGATGAGAGACCGAGGTGCGGGCTGGTCGGACACGTTGATCATTTTAGGTCGTCGGCATCACGGCTGGTCACCATCGGTGTCACCGCCGGATGTGACCTTCGTCGTGCCCGCCGGCGGCGTACCGCGGGCGGTGGCCGGGGTCAGGCCGCGACGGTCAGGCGGTCCGTGGGGACGCGGTGGGGGGCCACCACGCTGCCGTCGGGGAGCAGTTCGCCGGAGTCGTCGAAGACGATCGTGCCGTCGCACAGCAGGTTCCAGCCCTGCTCCGGGTGGGCCGCGACGACGTGCAGGGGGCGGGCGTCGGCAGAAGCGGCGGCGAAGGAGTGGGAACACATGGCGCACCTCCACGTCGGTGGGGGGCCGGCCGTCCGGTCGGCCTCGCATGGAACGACCATGCGCCCGCCCCCCGAGGCATCGCCAGGGTGTTTCCCGAAGCGTGACAGCACCAGGACAACTCCAGGACCGTTCGCCGACGACCGGTGCGGACTCGCCACCGAAGGGGTGACGGTCACGGCCTCGGGCCCGTCCGCCCGGTACCAGTGGAGATCCCCCACCACAGGAGGTCTTCTTCCATGTTGCTTCGCCCCGCTCTGGCCGCGGCGGCCGGCGCCGCCCTGGCCCTGCTCGCGCCGCCGGCCCAGGCCGCCACCGCCGACCCCACCGAGACCGTCACCGTCGCGGAGGCCGGCACGATCGCCGCCGACGGCACCGTCACCCTCTCCGGCACCTACCGCTGCGTCGGCAGCACGGGACCGGTCTTCATCAGCTCCGCCGTCCAGCAGGACGGCGCCACCGTCCGTTACGGCATCGGCGGCAGCCGTGCGGTGTGCGACGGCGCCGTCCACGCCTGGCAGAACACCGGCAAGGTGCAGGCGAACGCGCTGAAGGCCGGCCCCGCCCACGTCGAGGCAACGATCACGGAACTCGAACCCCGCGGCGGCCTGCCGCTGCCCAGCTTCCACGCGATCCAGCAGCAGGACGTCACCCTGACCGAGAGCTGATCACCGCGCACGCGGTGTCCCGGCGGACAGGGCGAGCAGGGCGGGCCGGGCGAGCAGGACGGGGCGGGCGCGCAGGGCGGTCGGGTGACGGCCCGGGCGCACCCGCCTCGGGCGCACCCGCCTTGGGAGCACCAGCCTCGGGTGTTCCGCTCCGGGCGGACCCGCCTCGGGTGTTCCGCTCCGGGCGCACTCGCGCCGGGTGTTCCGTTCCGGGCGGACCCGCGCCGGGTGTTCCGCTCCGGGCGGACCCGCGCCGGGTGTTCCGTTCCGGGCGCACTCGCGCCAGGTGTTCCGCTCCGGGCGGACCCGCCTCGGGTGTTCCGCTCCAGGCGCACCCGCTCCGGGTGTTCCGCACCGGCGTTCCGCCCTGGGGCGCGACCGGGGCTCACCTCAGCTTCTCGCCCGCCGGGGACACCGCGTACGGAGTTTCACGACCCCGCGCCGATCGCGGAACGGGGCGGCGGGGACGTAACGCCTGCCACGGACTCTCACGAACTCCGGCGGCCACCGGCACCGCCGCCCGGGACCGGGGCCGGGCGTTCCCCCGACCCCCGGACGATCAGCCGGGTCGGCACGGTGATCGTGCGGGCGCGGGAGCGGTCGCCGTCGAGGCGGGACAGGGCGGTGGTCGCGGCGGTGCGGCCGATCTCCTCCGGGTCCTGGGCGACGACCGTCAGCGCCGGTTCGAGCGCGTCCGCGAGGGCCACGTCGTCGAAGGCGACGACCGCGACGTCCTTGCGGTGGCTGCGGGCGAGTTCGGTCACTATGCCCAGCGCGACGATGTTGTTGCCGGCGAACAGGGCCGTGGGCGGATCGGCCAGCTCCAGGAGCTGCGCGGTGGCCGCCGAGGCGCCGTGCTGGTCGTGGGCGTTGGTGACGAGCAGGCGGTCGTCCGGGAGGCCGGCCTCCCGCAGCGCCTCGCGGTATCCGGCCAGACGCTCGCGGCGGGTGTAGAGCTTGGTGGGCAGGTCCCCGATGAAGCCGATACGGCGATGGCCGTGGGCGATGAGATGGGCGACGCCGTCGTGGGCGCCCGAGCGGTTGCTGCTGACGACGCTGTCCGTGGCGAGGCCCGTGCCCGGCCGGTCGAGGAAGACGACGGGCAGCCCGCCGGACCGGTGGGTCTTGAGATGGGAGTGGTCGGCGCCGACGGACGGGACGACCATCAGGACGCTGACCCGGCGCGCCAGGAACGTGGCGGTCAGGGCGCGTTCGCGCTCGGGGTCGTCCGCGGAGGAGCCCATGAGCAGGGTCAGCCCCCGGTCGCGGACCGTGTCCTCGATGCTGCTGGCAACCGCCCCGAAGAAGGGGTTGCCGAGGTCGGGGATGACCAGTCCGACCGTGGTGTCGGGACCGCCGACGCGGATGTTGCGCGCCATCAGGTTCGGCTGGAAGCCCAGCCGGGCCACGGCGGCGAGGACCTGTTCCCTGGTCTGCGCGGAGGCGGGCCCGTCCTCGTTGAGGACGCGGGAGACGGTCTTGGCGCTGACACCCACTTCACGGGCGACATCGGCCAGGGTGGGGCGGCGGTTCGCTGCCATGGAGGTGCGGATCTCCTGTGCTCGTCGGTTCCGCCCGCGGCCTCGGGCAGAACCTTGGAGTCGAATCGTGTCGCCAGAACCTGTGCGAGCGGTTCTAGCCGGCCTGGACCCCGGCGGCCTTGGCGGCCTTGGAATCCGTCACGACAGTATCTCCGGCCTCGTCGATGGTGAGCGCGCCGGTCATGACGGCGACGACCTCGGCCATGGAGTAGTCGGAGGGCTTGATCACGGCGGCGCGCCTGCCGAGGCGGTGGACGTGGATCCGGTCGGCGATCTCGAAGACGTGCGGCATGTTGTGGCTGATCAGGACGACCGGCATGCCCCGGTCCCGGACCCGGCGGATCAGGTCCAGGACCTGACCGGACTCCTTGACGCCGAGGGCGGCGGTGGGCTCGTCCATGACGACGACGGAACGGGCCCAGGCGACGGACCGGGCGACCGCCACGGCCTGCCGCTGCCCGCCGGAGAGCGTCTCCACCGACTGGGTCAGCGAGCGCAGCCCGATCTTCAGATCGGCCATGTGCTCGGCGGCCTCCTGCCGCATCCGCTTCTTGTCCAGCATCCGGAAGACGGAGCCCAGGACACCGGGGCGTCGGAGCTCGCGTCCGAGGAACATGTTCGAGGCGATGTCCATCGAGGCGGCCACGGCGAGGTCCTGATACACCGTCTCGATGCCATGGGCGCGGGCGCTCTGCGGACCGGAGAACGTGATGGGCTTGCCGCCCAGCCGGATCTCGCCCGCGTCGGGGACGACCGCCCCGGTGAGGGCCTTGATCAGACTGGTCTTGCCGGCGCCGTTGTCGCCGATCACGGCGAGGACCTCACCGGGCAGCAGATCGAAGTCGGCGCCGTCGATGGCGGTGACATGGCCGTAGCGCTTGACCAGACCGCGGGCCTGCAGCACGGGGGTGGGGGAGTCCGAGGTGGTCATCGGGCCTTCTTCCGGGAGATCTGGTCGACGGTCACCGCGAGGATCACCAGCACACCGGTGATCAGGGTCTGGTAGATGGAGGCGACGCCCATCAGTTGGAGCCCGTTGCGGAAGACACCGACGATGAGCACGCCGATGAACGTGCCGAGGACCGAGCCCCGGCCGCCGAAGAGGCTGGTCCCGCCGAGGACCACGGCGGTGATGCTGTCGAGGTTGTCGGTCTGGCCGGCCTGCGGGTCGCCGACTCCGGTGCGCGAGATGAGCAGCAGCGCCGCCACGCCGTAGAGCAGACCGGCGACGGCGTAGATGCCGATGGTCAGCCGGGAGGTGCGGATGCCGTTCAGCCGGGCGGCCTCCTGGCTGTTGCCGAGGGCGTAGACGTGCCGGCCCCAGCCGGTGCTGCTCAGCGCGTAGGCGAACGCGAGGAACAGGGCGATGGTGACGAGGGAGCCGTAGGTGATGTCGGTGCGGCCGAGCGGGAAGGTCTCCCCGAGGGCCGTCAGCGGGCCGGGCAGACCGGTGACCGTCTGCTCCTCGGAGTAGATGTGGGTCAGCGCGAACGCCACGTTGAGCATGCCGAGGGTGACGATGAACGGCGGCAGCGGGATCTTCTGCACCAGCAGCCCGTTCAGCAGCCCGAAGCCGCCGCAGACCACCAGGCCCAGCGCGATGGCGAGCAGCGGCGGAAGGGAACCCTGGGCGGCCATCTTGGCGATCACGATGCTGCCGAACGCCATCACGGCGCCGCAGGACAGATCGATGCCGGCCGTGAGGATGATCAGGGTCTGTCCGATGGCGAGGGTGCCGACCACCATGACCTGCTGCACGATCAGCGAGAAGTTCCCGCCGGTGAGGAACTGGTCGGTGGAGAAGGAGAAGAAGGCGCAGGCCAGGAGGAGGGCGACCAGCGGGCCGGTGGTCGGTGCCGTGAGCAGTCTGCGGGCCGTGGTCGGTGCCTTGAGCTCGGCGTACGGCGTGGACGTGGGCGGTGGCGTGGTCGTGGCTGTCATGCGAAGTCCTTGTCGGAAGACAGATGTCGCTGAGGGCCTGTGTCATATTCCTGGCGCGCTGATCCGGGGGTATGACACAGGCCCGGAGGGGGAGGGCGGCCCGTACGGTGGGGAGGGCGTCGTACGGGCCGGGTGCGGGCGGCTCAGCCCCAGCAGTTCTCCAGGCCGAACGCGGTGTCCTTGGAGGCGACGCCGGTCTGCGCCTTGTCGGTGATCAGGGTGACGCCGGTGTCGGTGTAGCCGGAGGCCTTCTTGCCGTCCTTGGCGTAGGTCACCACGGCCTTGACGCCCTCGGCGGCCATCTTCAGCGGGTACTGCTGCGAGGTCGCGGCGATCTTGCCGTCCTTGACCGCCTGGGTGCCGGTGCAGCCGCCGTCGACCGAGACGACGAGGACGTCCTTCTCCCGGCCCTTGGCCTTGAGCGCGGTGTACGCGCCGAGGGCGGCCGGCTCGTTGATGGTGTAGACGACGTTGATGCCCGGCTCCTTCTGGAGGCAGTTCTCCATCGCCGTCTGGCCCTTGGCCTGGTCGCCGCCGGTGTCCTGGGCGCAGACCACGTCCTTGTCGGTGGCGCCGAAGCCCTTGAGGAAACCGTTGTGCCGCTGGACGCCGACGGAGACGCCGGGCGCCAGGTCGAGGGTGGCTATCTTCGCGGTCTTGCCCGCCATGGCCGCCTTGGCGTACTCGCCGATCAGCTGGCCGGCCTTGAGGTTGTCGGTGGCGAAGAGGGCGTCGACCGCGCTCTCCGGCTCGGTCGGCGTGTCCAGCGCGATGACCAGGACCCCCTTGGCGCGGGCCTTCTGGATCGCGGGCACGATGGCCTTGGAGTCGCTCGGGGTGATCAGGATGCCCTTCACCCCCGAGGCGACCATGTTCTCCATCGCGGTCACCTGACCGGCGTTGTCCCCGTCGAACTTGCCTGCGGCGGTGACCAGTTGGGCGTCGTTCTCCTTGGCGGCCTGCTCCGCGCCCTCCTTCATCTTCACGAAGAACGGGTTGGTGTCCGTCTTGGTGATCAGACCGACCTTGACGCTGCCCGAGCCCGAGCCCGAGCTCGCGGAGTCCGAGCCGGAGCCGGACCCGCAGGCCGTCAGGGTCAGGGCCGCGACACCCGTGACCGCGGCGACTCTGAGGAGGGAGGAGGAGAGACGAGTGGTGCGAGACATGAACGACTCCTGCGGGATTGCGAGCGGCGCGGCCGGCATCGAGGGATGCCGTCCCGAGTTGTCATCGTTGACTTATGTCATCGTTGACACTGCATGGCGAGGATGATGGACTCCGTCTGCCGGAAACGTCAATGCCCTCCACCCGTCACGAATCGGCAACGTCCCCCAGCCGTCGCCACCGTCGCACGGTCACCGTCGCACGGCCGCAGCCCCCGGTCGTCGCAGAGAAGAGCAGCCCATGAGCCCGCGTCAGATCACTGTCCTGGGAGAATGCGTCGCGGACGCGTTCACCGAGTCCGCGAGCGCCCCGAACGAGCTCGCCCTGCGGGTCCTCCCGGGCGGCGGACCCGCGAACACGGCCGTGTCGCTGGCCCGGCTGGGCACCCCGGCCCGCTTCCTCGCGCGCCTGTCCGGCGATGTCTTCGGCCGGCTGTTCCGCGCCCACCTGGAGGCCTCCGGAGTGGACCTGTCGTACGCCGTCCGGGCCGCCGAACCCAGCACCCTGGCCGTGGCCGAACTGGACGACACCGGCCAGGCCGCGTTCTCCTTCCACGCCCAGAACACCGCCGACTGGCAGTGGACCGCGGACGAACTGGACCGGGTGGACCTGTCCGGCACGGCGTGCGTGCACACCGGCTCCCTGGCCCTGGTCCGCGCACCCGGCGCGGCGGTCGTCGAGGACTTCCTGGCCACGGCCGCCTCCCGGGCGACCGTCAGCATCGACCCCAACGTCCGCCCGCTCCTGGTCGATCCCGACGTCTACCGCGCCCGGCTGGCGCACTGGTGCTCCCTCGCCGACATCCTGCGCCTCAGCGAGGACGACCTGGAGCTGCTGCTGCCGGGCACCACGCCCGAGCGGGCCTGCGACATCTGGCACGCGGCCGGGGCCCGGCTCGTCGTGATCACCCTCGGCGCCGAGGGCGCCCTGGCCTCGCTCGACGGGGAACGCGTGCGGGTCCCGGCGGTGACCACGCGGGTCGTCGACACGGTCGGCGCGGGCGACTCCTTCACCGCCGGACTGCTGCACCACCTCGGCGCCCGCGGTCACCTCGGCGGCCGGCTGACCGGCCTCGGCCTCGACGACGTCACCGAGGCCTGCGCTTTCGCCGTCCGGGTCGCCGCCCTGACCTGCTCGGTCGCCGGACCCAACCCCCCGTGGCACAGCCGGCTGGAGGAGTCCGTACCCCCGTTCATCACCTCAGCCCGCGACTGACAAGGACCCGAGACCATGACGAAGACACTGCTCGCCGAGTTCACCGCCCGCGAGGGCGCCGAGGACGAGGTCGCCCGACTCATCGGGGAGTACGCCCGCACGGTGCGCGAGGAGGAGGGGAACCTCGCCTTCGACGTGTACACCAAGGCGGCCGCCCCGCGCGCCTACTGGATCTTCGAGGTGTACCGGGACGAGGACGCCTTCCAGGCCCATCTGAAGGCCCCGTACGGCGGCCCGTTCAACGCGGCGCTCGTCCCGCTGATCGAGGAGGACGCCTCGGTGCTGACGTTCCTGGATCCGGTGGCCTGACGCGCGGGCGAAAAGCGAAAAAGAAAGAGGCAGGAGACCCCTCTCCCGCCACTCTCAACGTATAGCGCACCGGGGGGCTTGCGGCAAGGCCCCCCTCGTACCGCAGAATCCCTGGTCGTGGCCAGGATCCAGCGGAAAAGAGAGATTCACGAAGTGCGTGTGCCCAGTGCGTTCGACCTCCCCGCCCAGCTCTCCCAGAAGGCCGATCCGGCGCTGATCGCCGCCGACGAGCGGCACTTCGCGGCGATCGCGGAGTCCCTCGAGCAGTCGATCGCCGAACTCTCGGAGCGCCTCGACGCCGAACTCAGGGCGCCCGGCGGCACCGGCCGGCAGGCGATGGACCGGGACATCGAGGTCCATCGGCTGACCGGCCGGCTGCGGACCCTGCGCCGGTTCGGGCTGGACCTGTGCCTCGGGCACATGGCCGGCGCGGACGGCTCCGCACCCGTGTATGTCGGCCGGCTCGGTCTCACGGACAGCGAGGGCCGCCGGCTGCTGATCGACTGGCGCTCCCCGGCGGCCGAGCCGTTCTTCGCCGCGACCCACGCCGACCCGATGGGGCTCGCCAGCCGCCGCCGGTACCGCTGGACCCGGGGCCGGATCAGCGACTACTGGGACGAGGTGTTCACCGCCGACGGGTTCGAGGGGCACGCCGCGTCCCTCGACGACCAGTCCGCCTTCATCGCCAGTCTGGGCGGCAACCGGTCGGAGCGGATGCGGGACGTGCTCTCCACCATCCAGGCCGACCAGGACGCCATCATCCGGGCGGGCTCGCGCGGCGCCCTCGTCGTGGACGGCGGCCCGGGCACCGGCAAGACCGTCGTCGCCCTGCACCGCACCGCCCACCTGCTCTACTCCGACCCGCGCCTCGGGCACCGCCGGGGCGGGGTGCTGTTCGTCGGCCCGCACCGGCCCTATCTGTCGTACGTCGCCGACGTCCTGCCGAGCCTCGGCGAGGAGGGCGTCCAGACCTGCGTCCTGCGCGACCTCGTCCCCGAGGGGGCCGACGCGACCGCCGAGACGGACCCGGAGACGGCCCGGCTGAAGGCGTCCGCGGACCTCGTGAAGGCGATCGAGAAGGCCGTCCGGTTCTACGAGGAGCCGCCCGCCGAGGGCATGACGGTCACCGTCGACCACACCGCCGTACGGCTGACCGCCGCCGACTGGGCCGAGGCGTTCGACGCGCCCGAACCCGGCACCCCGCACAACGAGGCCCGCAACCAGATCTGGGAGAGGCTCGTCGAGATCCTGCGGGACGGGTACGACGGCGACGACCTCCCGCCGGAGCAGTTCCGCCGGGCGCTGCGCCAGGACAAGGAGCTCCTCGGGACCCTCCAGCGCGCCTGGCCGCTGCTGGAGGCGGCCGACCTGGTCGGGGACCTGTGGTCGGTGCCCGCCTATCTGCGGATGTGCGCTCCCTGGCTGAGCCCCGACGACGTACGACGACTCCAGCGCGCCGACCCCCAGGCCTGGACGGTGTCCGACCTGCCGCTGCTCGACGCGGCCCGGCAGCGGCTCGGCGACCCGGAGGCGGCGCGGCGCAGACAGCGCGACAAGGCCGTCATCGCCGCCCAGCGCGAGCGCATGTCCCACGTCGTCGACAACCTCATCCACGCCGTGGCCGACTCCGGCGCCGACGGGGACGACGGCGAGGGCCTGGTGAGCATGCTGCGGGGCGCGGACGCCCGGGTCAGTCTGGTCGACGAGTCCGAACTGGCCGTGCTCGACCCCGATCTGCTCGCCGGCCCGTTCGCGCACATCGTCGTCGACGAGGCCCAGGAACTCACCGACGCCGAATGGCAGATGCTGCTGTCGCGATGCCCGTCCCGCAGCTTCACCATCGTCGGGGACCGCGCCCAGGCCCGGCGGGGGTTCACCGAGTCGTGGCGGGAGCGTCTGGAGCGGATCGGGCTCGACCGGATCGACCTGGCCTCCCTGAGCATCAACTACCGGACCCCGGCCGAGATCATGGCGGAGGCCGAGCCGGTCGTCCGGGCCGCGCTGCCGGACGCCAACGTCCCGACCTCCATCCGCAGCAACGGCGTTCCCGTCGTCCACGGATCCGTCGCGGACCTGGACGCGGTCCTCGACGACTGGCTCGCCGCCCACGCCGACGGAATCGCCTGTGTCATCGGCGCCCCGGCCTTCCCCGGGACGCCCCGCGTCCGCTCCCTGCCCCCGGAGCTGACCAAGGGCCTCGAGTTCGACCTGGTCGTCCTAGTGAATCCCGAGAAGTTCGGCACGGGCGTCGAAGGAGCGGTCGACCGCTATGTCGCGATGACCCGCGCCACCCGTCGGCTCGTCGTCCTGACCGGCTCCTGAACGGCGAGGCGCGGGTGGGGCGGGTCATATGTCGTCCAGCAGCCGGCCGGCGGGGCTCTCGATGTCCAGGAACCGTTCCTCCTCGCCCAGCGGCACGACCTCCAGGGTCCGTTCGAGGAACGAGTCGATCACCGCGGCCGACGCGGCCACGACGTCCATGTCCTCTCCGGCGCGCAAGGAGATGAACACCATGCCGGAGCCGAGGATTTCGGACGGCCAGACCTGTACGTCACCGAGACCACTGAGCTGCCGCCGACCGCAGGACAGGAGGTCGCGTCCGAAGGACCATTCGATGGTCATGTCGGTGTGGGCGTTGAAGATCACCCGTACCGCGTACGGATCGGCGCTGTCGTAACGGAGTTCCGTCACGACGGGATGGTAGGTGTCCTCCCTGACAAGCCGGACGAGCGTCCGGCACATCACTGGCTCGTCCTCGAGGCCGAAGCTCTTCCCGCTCATCGGTCCGTCCCCTTTCCTCGCCCGGAGCATCTGGGCTACCAGGAGTCTGGGACGGGCCGGGATCCGGAGCATCAGCCAAGTGACTGTGAGACAGCGTGTCACACGTCTAGGAACGCCGGGCGCGGTAGAGGCCTCGGCCGGCCCGCTGGAGACGGGACATGCCGACGAGGCGATCGAGTGTGCTGCGCACCGCGTTGATGCTTCCGCTGTCGGTGTCACGGCCGAGCGCGGCGGCGACGTCACGGGCCCGCACGTCGGCGTCGCCGACCTCGGCGAAGTAGCCCATGATCTGCTCGGTGAGCTTGCCGTACTTCTGCGGTGCGTCCGTGGCGGTGGTGACGTTCGCGGACTTGGCCGCGGCGACGGTCTTCCGCGGCTCGGCGGACGCCGCGGCACGGGCCCGGCCCCGGCTCTGTTCCCGGCCGTGGTCCGAGGGCGGGGCCGTGGTCGGCGGGGCAGCGGCGGCCGGGGCGGACATGACGGTCTCGAGGGCACCGAGGGCCCGTTGGACGGAGCCGAGGTGTGCCACGACCGCGGCCAGCTCCCTCTCCAGCGCCTGCTTCTGGATCTGCAGGCGAGCCAGGTCCGCTTCAAGGCTCTCGGCGGTGATCTCGATGTTGCGCGCCGTATCGGTCACAGAGACCACGTGTTCCTCTCATCCGCTGTCCCCGGCCTGGACGCGGGAACAGGTGTCCCCGGACATCATATGCAGCAGGCCGGATCGTCCGAGACGGCTCCGGTGAGGCTCTCCATGAAGTCCCAAGGTTGTCGAGAGCCGACACATGGTTGCATCATTCATCGGGCCGCGGCCGGGATGTCACAACCCGCGCGGCTGTCCGGTCTCACTGACGAGTCGACCGCGCTTCGAGAACCCGAAGGGGAAGGGTGTCGCATGGGGTGTGGTGAGGGTGCGGTGCCGATCGGGGAGCTGCTGGAGGAGCGGCGGCATCTGCTGGATGTCGCGTGCTGGATGCTGGGCAGCGGGCCCGCGGCCGAGCGGGTGATCGACGAGACGTACCGGCAGTGGTACGAGCTGTCCGAGCCCGCACGCGAGCGGATCACGGCCCCACGATCGTGGCTGGCGAGGGTCGCGGGCGGTATCTGTCTGTCCCGTCTGGCACTGCCCGAGCAGGTCACCGAGGTGTTGCTGGAGGCGGTGGACTCGCTCTCTCCGGCCGAGCGGGCGCTGTTCGTGCTCGGTGATGTGCCCGGTGATGTGCCCGGGATGGCGGGCGGCGGGATCGCGGACATCGTCCGGCAACGCGGGCCGGCGAGTGCCGGCCCGGCGAGCGCAGGGCCGACCGAGCGTGCGGGGGAGAGTCTGCGGGCGCGGCGTGCCCGGCCGACGCCGCCCGAGCAGCGTGATCTTCTGGCCGTCGAGGTCTGCCGGGCCTGTGTGACACAGGACGAGACGCTCCTGGTCTCCGTGCTGGCGCCGGACGTGACGGCGTTCTTCGACGGGGGCGGGAAGGTCAGGGCGCTGGTCAAGCCGGTGCACGGGGCCACCCAGGTCGCCCGCAGCCTCCTGGCACTCCTGGCCCGGCG
>NZ_JBEXXE010000096.1:0-14658 GCF_040630255.1 Streptomyces sp. NPDC005820 | reverse complement strand
GTGTCGTACGACTCCCGGTCCGGGACCTCCAGGACCGCGTTGACCATGGCGGGCGCGAGCCACGCGTTGGTGACCCCGTGCTCCTGGATCGCCCGCAGGGCGCCCTCCGGGTCGAACTTCCGCTGGAGCACCACGCCGCCGCCCGCGTACAGGACGCCGAGGGCCGGCATGTCCAGGCCGCCGACGTGGTAGAGCGGGCCGCAGACCAGCGTGGTGTCGGCCGCGGTCAGGCCGAAGTGCACGAGGTGGGCGAGGTTCTTCGCCTGCAGATTGGCGTAGGTGATGCACACGCCCTTGGGGCGTGAGGTGGTGCCCGAGGTGTACATCAGCCGCTGCAGATCACCCGGCTCGACCTCCACCGGCTCGACCCGCGCCCCCTCGTGCCGGGCCAACAGCTCCTCGTACCCGGTCCACGTGCCCTCGGCCGTACCGTCCACCAGGA
The DNA here is from genome assembly GCF_040630255.1 of Streptomyces sp. NPDC005820. NCBI lineage: Bacteria > Bacillati > Actinomycetota > Actinomycetes > Kitasatosporales > Streptomycetaceae > Streptomyces > Streptomyces sp. NPDC005820. The sequence continues at coordinate 14,216 of NZ_JBEXXE010000096.1, read as the reverse complement.
TCCGCTGCTCCAGCCCGTCGAGCCGTGCGGCGATACGGTCCACGGCCCGCAGGAACTCGGGCTCGGTCACCACGGTCTTCACGCGCGCATGTCCGAGGATGTACTGCCATTCCTCTTCCGACAGCCGGTAGTTCAACGGCAGGAACACCGCACCGATCCGGTTGACGGCATACACCAGCTCCAGGAACTCCGGCCGGTTGTACAGCAGCAGCCCGACGACGTCCCCGCGCCGTACGCCCAGGTCCGTCAGGCCCGCTGCCAGCCGGTTCACCCGTCGATGCAGGTCCCGGACGGTCAGTCGGCGGTCGTCCTGGGCGATCGCGACGGCCTCGGGCCGCTGGCGGAAGTGGTAATCGAGGATGCTCGAGAAATTGTGCACGGCGACTCTCTCGGCTCGGCGGCCGGGAATGTCCCGACCGGTCGGTTGCCCGCTCCCAAGATTTAGTGTACCTCTTGGTCTATAAAACTTGATCGCACTTTACGACGACACGCACGCGTCGACAACCGTTCCCGACCTCGGGATTCACCGCTCCGGGACAGGAGGGCCTCGTGCCACGCATCCGCAGGGAAAGCGAAGGGGCAGTGGTCACGCTGCGTCTGCACAATCCACCGATGAACGCCTTCGACGACGCACAGCGCGACGAACTGGCCGCATGTGTGCGCGAGCTCGCCGACGACCGGGACGTGCGGGCCGTCGTGCTGTACGGCGGCGAGCGGCTGTTCGCGGCGGGCGCCGACATCAAGGCGCTGGCCGCGATGGAGCCCGAGGAGGTGCGGGGCTGGAACCGGGCCCTGCAGCGGACGTTCGACGAGGTGGCGCGGCTGCCCGTGCCGGTCGTCGCGGCGATCACCGGCTACGCCCTCGGGGGAGGGCTGGAGCTGGCCCTCGCGGCCGACTACCGGGTGGCCGCCGACGACGCCCGGCTCGGCCAGCCCGAGGTCCGCCTCGGGATCATGCCGGGCTCCGGCGGCACCCAGCGGCTCACCCGGCTGATCGGCCCCGCACGGGCGAAGAACCTGCTGATGACGGGCCGCGACGTCGACGCGGCCGAGGCGCTGCGCCTCGGCCTGGTGGACGAGGTGGTCCCCGCGGGGGAGGTGCACGAGGCGGCCCTGCGGTACGCCCGCCGGCTCGCCGAGGGCCCCGCGGCCGCCCTGGAGGCGATCAAGGAAGCGGTGGACCACGGCGCCGACGCCGCGCTCTCCACCGGCCTGGCGCTCGAACGGTCCCTGTTCACCGGGGTGTTCGGCACGAACGACGCCGCGTCGGGCCTGCGGGCCTTCCTCGAACGGGGCGCAGCACGCGACGGGGACGACAAGAAGGGACGGACGACGTGAAGGCACTGCGTTGGCACGGCGCGCGCGACCTGCGGCTCGACGAGGTCCCGGAGCCACCGGAACCGGGGCCGCACGAGGCGGTCGTCGAGGTCTCCTGGTGCGGGGTGTGCGGCACCGACCTGCACGAGTACCAGGAGGGCCCGCACATGATCCGGGAGAGCCCGCACCCGCTCACCGGGGCTCGCCCGCCGCTCGCCCTCGGCCATGAACTCAGCGGCACCGTGGTCGCGTTGGGGGCACCGGTGGCGGGCGTCGAACTCGGCGACCGCGTCACCGCCGACCCGGTCTGGCGCTGCGGGACCTGCTTCTGGTGTGTGCGCGGCGATTACCACATCTGCCCGCAGAGCGGCTCGGTGGGTCTCGCCTCGCCCGGGGCGTTCGCCGAGCGGGTGACCGTGCCGATCGCCGGACTGACCCGGCTGCCGGACGGGGTCACGGACGAGATGGCCGCGCTCGCCGAACCGCTCGCGGTCGGCCTGCACGCCGTGACCCGCGCCGGGGTGGGCCCCGGCGACCACGTCCTGGTCGTCGGCGGCGGTCCCATCGGCTTCGCCGTCGTCCTGGCCGCCCGGCTGGCGGGCGCCGCCGGCCTGTATGTGAGCGAACCGCTGAAGGAACGCCGCGAGAAGCTGCTGGCGATCGGCGTCACCGAGGCCTTCGACCCACGGGAGACGGACGTACGGCGCGAGGTGTTCGTGCGCACCGGGCGCATCGGCCCGGACGCCGTCATCGACGCGACCGGTGTGCCGGCCCTCGCCCGGGACGCCGTGGCCACCGTCCGGCGCGGCGGCCGGGTCGTGCTGGCGGGCGTCGGACACGGCGACGTCTCGTTCGACCTGGGACAACTGGTCTTCTACGAGCGGACCGTGCTCGGCACGCTCGGCTACCGGCACGACATCCCCCGGGTCGTCGATCTGATGAGCACCGGGCGCCTGGACGCCTCCCCCCTGCTCACCGGACGGTTCGCGCTGTCCGACGGGGTGGAGGTCTTCGCCGACCTGGCCGGCCGCAGGGCCGACCAGCTGAAGGTTCTGCTGACCCCGAAGGGACTGTGACCATGGATTTCGATCTGCCCGAGGAGACGCGGGCGCTCCAGGAGATGGTGCGCGACTTCGCGGCCCGCGAGATCACCCCGCACGCCGCCGCGTGGTCGGAGAACGAGGAGTTCCCCACCCACATCTTCACCAAGCTCGGCGAACTCGGCCTGATGGGCATGCTCGTGCCCGAGGAGTACGACGGCGCGGGCGCCGACACCGTGACGTACGTGGCCGTGATGGAGGAACTCGGCGCCGCCGACCAGTCGGTGGCCTCCTCCTGGAACGCGCACTCCACCATCGCCACCCTGCCGCTGCTCGCCTACGGCACCGAGGAGCAGAAGCGGCGCTGGCTGGCCCCGCTGGCGAGGGGCGAGGCCATCGGCGCGTTCGGCCTGACCGAGCCCGAGGCCGGCTCCGACGCGGCCGGCATCACCACCACGGCCCGCCGTGCCGACGGCGGCTGGGTGATCAACGGCACCAAGATGTTCATCACCAACGCCGGCACCGACATCAGCCAGGGCGTCACCGTGCTCGCCGTGACCGGCCGCGACGACGACGGCCGCAAGCGGTACGCCACCTTCTACGTCCCGACCGACACCCCCGGCTACGCCTGCGGGCGCAAGCTGAAGAAGCTCGGCTGGCACGCGATGGACACCCGGGAACTGGTCTTCACCGACTGCTTCGTCCCCGACGACCATCTCATCGGCGACGAGGGCGGCGGTCTGCGCCAGTTCCTGTCGGTGCTCGACAAGGGGCGGATCAGCGTCGCCGCGCTGGGACTGTCCCTGGCGAAGGCGGCCCTCGCCCTGGCGGTGCAACACGCCACGGAACGCGAGCAGTTCGGCCGTCCTCTGGCGGCGTTCCAGGCGGTCGCCCACAAGATCGCCGACATGGGCACCGAACTGGAGGCCGCTCGCTGGATGGTGTACCGCGCCGCCTGGCTCGCCGACCAGGGCCGCCCGTACAGCACGGAGGCCGCCATGGCGAAGCTCTACGCCTCCGAGGTCGCCAACCGCGCCGCCTCCCAGGCCGTCCAGATCCACGGCGGCTACGGCTATGTCCGTGAGTCGGAGATCTCCCGCTTCTACGCCGACGCCAAGATCCTCGAGATCGGCGAGGGCACGAACGAGATCCAGCGCAATGTGATCGCCCGGGCCCTCGTCGCGCCGCCCGCGGGAGCACCGCGAGGACGCGCATGACCCGGACACCGCACCCCCAGGCCCGGCCGGACGACGGCGCCGACTCCCCGCACGCGAACGGGCTGCTGGAGATGTACCGCAGGATGCGCCGCATCCGGCGGTTCGAGGAGCGGGCCTCCGAGCTGTACAAGGCGACCGAGATCCCCGGCTTCCTGCATCTGTCGATCGGTCAGGAGGCCAGTGCGGTCGGCGCGTGCTGGCCGCTGACCGCCCGTGACGGCATCACCTCCACCCACCGCGGCCACGGCCATGTCCTCGCCAAGGGGCTGGACCCGGCGTCGATGATGGCGGAGCTGATGGGCAAGGAGGCCGGGACCTGCCACGGCCGCGGCGGCTCGATGCACATCGCAGACCCCGGACTGGGCGTCTACGGCGCCAACGGCATCGTCGGCGCCGGGCTCCCGATCGCCACCGGCGTCGCGACGGCCGCCAAGCTGCGCGCCGCCGGTGACGTGGTCGTCGCGTTCTTCGGGGACGGCGCGGTCGCCCAGGGCATGTTCCACGAGGCGGTCAACCTGGCCGCGGTCTGGGACCTCCCGGTCGTCTTCCTCTGCGAGAACAACCACTACTCCGAGTTCTCCCCGGCCTCCGCCCAGCACCGGGCCCCGCTGTCCGCCCGCGCGGCCGGCTACGGCATCGACTACGCGCACGTCGACGGCAACGACGTGCTCGCGGTGGCGGGGCTGATGGGCGACGTCGTGGACCGGCTGCGCGCGGGCGGCGGCCCGGTGCTGGTGGAGGCGGAGACCTACCGCTGGCACGGCCACTACGAGGGCGACCCCGAGCGCTACCGCAGCCCCGAGGAGGTGGCCGCCGCCAAGGAGCGCGACCCGCTGGTCGTCGCCCGCCGGCATCTCACGGCCGCCGGGGTCGACCCGGCACGCGTGGACGCCGTGGACGAGGAGATCCACAAGGAGATCGAGGCGGCGGTGGAGTGGGCCCGCAGCCTGCCCGCGCCCGCCCCGGAGACCTTGTACGACTTCGTCTCCGCCCCGCGCACCCCGGTACCCGAGCCCGCCCCGGCCGCCGGTGACGTCTTCCGCACCATGGACGCCGTACGCCTGGCGCTGGAGCACGAGCTGACGGCCGATCCGTCGGTGTTCGTGGCCGGCATCGACGTCGGCGCCGGCGGCAACGTCTTCGGCCTCACCCGGGGCCTCGCCGAGGCCTTCCCGGGCCGGGTCCGCGACACCCCGATCAGCGAGAGCGCGATCCTCGGGACTGCGGTGGGGGCCGCCATGGCCGGGATGAAGCCGGTCGTGGAGATCATGTACATGGACTTCATCGGCGTCTGCCTGGACATGCTGCTCAACCAGGCCGCGAAGCTCCGTTTCATGACCGGCGGCCGGGCCTCGCTGCCCCTCGTCGTGCGCACCCAGTTCGGCGCGGGCCGCTCCTCCGGCAGCCAGCACTCCCAGAGCCTGGAGGCGCTGCTCGCGCACATCCCCGGCCTGACCGTGGTGATGCCGTCCAACCCGGCCGACACCTACGGCCTGCTGCGCGCCGCGATCCAGGACCCCAACCCGGTGGTCTTCGTGGAGAACCGGCTCCAGTACGGCTTCAAGGGCCCCCGGCCCGCCGACGACCACCTTCTGCCGCTGGGCAGGGCACGTGTCGTGCGCGAGGGAACGGACGTCACCCTCGTCTCCTGGTCCCGGATGGTCCAGGACTGCCTGGCCGCCGCCGAGGTGCTCGCCGCCGAGGGCGTCGGCGTCGAGGTCGTCGACCTGCGCACGATCGTCCCTCTGGACCGGGAGACGGTCCTGGCCTCGCTCGCCAAGACCAACCGCCTCGTCATCGCGCACGAGGCGGTACGGGACTTCGGCGTCGGCGCCGAGCTGTCGGCGCTCGCCGTCGACGAGGGCTTCTGGCACCTGGACGCCCCGGTGACCCGGGTGGCCCCGCCGCCGGTGCCGGCGCCCTACGCGCCGTCGCTGGAGCGGCTGTGGCTGCCGTCGCGGGACACGATCGCCGAGACGGTGCGCAGGATCGCGGCGGTGTGAGCGCCCCCGTCGAGCGGTGACACGTCGATGCCCCGGAACCCGAGGAGGGTTCCGGGGCATCCGCGGTGGGGCTGCCGCCGTCGGTCCGGACTCGTCTGGCAGGACAGGTGGTGGACCGACGGCGGCCCGGCCGCGCCCGTCGGACGGGCGCGGCCGGCGTCAGCGGGTCCGCCGTCAGGCGGGGGTGTCGCCCGCCTTCGAGAAGTCGAACGTGGCGTAGTCGTTCTCCTCGACCTCCCGGATCAGCTCCTGGAGCTTCCAGCGGCCGGTGGGGTTGAGCAGCTGGCTGACGGCCTTCCCGGGGATGTTGGACCCGTAGAAGTAGCTGCTCTTCTGGAAGATCGACATCTGGTCGCTGCTGTTCATCAGGTCCGTCCACTCCTTCTCCGCGGCCGCCTTGACCGCGATGACGTCGTGGCCGTGGTCGCGCGCGTGGAGCAGGGTCCGGTGGACGAACTCCACCTGGTCGCCGGCGTAGCGCGGGTTGTTGCCGAGCGCGCCGTGCGGGCCGCCGGGGAAGAAGAGGTTCGGGAAGCCCGCCGCAGCGACCCCGAGGTAGGTGCGCGGGCCGTCCGCCCAGTACTCCTTCAGCGGCAGGTCGCCGGCTCCCCGCACGCCCAGCCGGTTGAGCGCGCCGGTGCCGAAGTCGTAGCCGGTGCCCCAGATGATGATGTCGAACTCGCGCAGCCCGGCGCCCGTCTCGATCCCGTCCTCGGTGATGCGGACGATGGGATCGTCGAGCAGGGAGACGAGCGAGACGTTGGGCTTGTTGTAGGCCTCGAAGTAGCCGGTGCCGAACGGGGGCCGCCGGGCGCCGTAGCCGCCGTCCTTGGGAACCAGCTTCTCGGCCGTCTCCGGGTCCGTCACGATGCCGCGGATCTTGGCGGCCATGAAGTCGCACCACTCGGCGTTGACGACGGGGTTGTACGTCATGTCGCGGTAGTGCTCGGTCAGCTTGGTGAAGCCGGGGCTGTTCCAGATCCGCTCGTAGAACTCCTGCCGCTCCTCGGCGCTGACGTCCGCCCCGCTCTGCGGGTTGATCTCGTGCAGGAAGCCGCTCGGGGAGGTCTCGAGCGTGGCCCGGATCCGCTCGAAGTCGGCCTTGAGATCCGCCTGTTCCTCGGCCGTGATGGGCCGGTTGTTCAGGGGCGTCACCCAGTCGGCCTTCAGCTGGTAGACCGTCAGGTCGGCGACTTCGTCCGCGATCGCCGGCACGATCTGCACCCCGCTGGACCCGGTGCCGATGAGGGCGACGCGCTTGCCCGTGAAGTCGATCGGCGTCTTGGGCCAGCGGGCCGTGTGGTGCTGGTCCCCGCGGAAGTCCGCGCGTCCCGCGATGTCCGGGACGAACGGCACCGAGAGGACCCCGGTGGCCGCGACGAGGAACCGGGTCCTCAGCGTCCTGCCGTCCTCGGCGGTCACGGTCCAGGTGCCGGAGTCCTCGTCGTAGACCGCCGCGGCGACCCTGGTGCCGAAGAGGATGTCGCTCCGCAGGTCGAAGCGGTCGACGACGTGGTTGAAGTAGCGCTCGATCTCCGGCTGCCCGGCGTAGTGCTCCGTCCACTCCCATTCGTCCCACAGCTCCTGGGAGAACAGGTAGCCGTAGGTGTAGCTCTCGGAGTCGAAGCGGGCCTCGGGGTACCGGTTCCAGTACCAGGTGCCGCCGACGCCGGTGCCGGCCTCCAGCAGCTTGACCGAGAAGCCGGCCTCGCGGGCTCGGTACAGCTGGTGGATGCCGGTGACGCCCGCTCCGACGACGACGAGGTCGAGGAGACCGTCGTCCGTCGTCCGTCGTCCTCCGCTCGCGTCCGCCGTACCGGGTGCCTTCGTCGATTCGCTCATCTGCCCTCCACAGTGACAGGGGGCTGCTCAGCCCGTGTGAGCCGGTTTATTGTTTCGACCGGTCGGTCGATTGAATGCAGCAGAGCGTAGATGAGGGGGTGGATTCGGGCAATGGTGGTGGGCGATCTGCCGACAGGGATTGATTGTACCGACCGTTTGATTTAACTTTCGGCGCAGGGGACGGCGTACCCGCCACGCACAACGAGGAGCGCGCATGTCACTGCAAGGTTCGTCACTGGAGGGAAGGGTCGCCGTCGTCACGGGCGCGGCCCGGGGCATCGGAGCGGCGGTGGCCACCGTGCTCGCCGCGCGCGGTGCCGCGGTCGCGGTGTGGGATCTGAACGCCGAGGGCGCGGAGAAGACCGCGGCGGCGATCCAGGAGACGGGCGGCACGGCGATCGCGGTCGCGGGAGACGCCGCCGAGGCGTCCGCCGTGGCCGCCGCGGCCGCCCGGACCCGCGACGAGCTCGGCCCGGTCTCGATCCTGGTCAACAACGCGGGCATCACCGCGTACCAGCCCTTCACCGGCATCACCGAGGACGTCTGGGACCGCATGATCGGCGTCAACCTCAAGGGCCCGTTCCTGGTCACCAGGGAACTGGTGCCCGGCATGCTCGACGCGGGCTGGGGCCGGATCGTCAACATCTCGTCCTCGTCCGCGCAGACCGGCGCGCCCGCGATGGCCCACTACGCGGCCTCCAAGGGGGGCGTGATCGGTCTGACCAGGGCCCTCGCCGTGGAGTACGCGGACCGGGGGATCACCGTCAACCACGTCCCGCCCGGCTTCATCGACACCCCGCTGGTCCGCGAGGGGCCGGTCGACGTCGACGCCGTCGCGGCCACCATGCCGATGAAACGGGCCGGCCGGCCGGAGGACATCGCGTACGCGGTCGCCTATCTGGCGTCCGAGGAGGCCGGTTACGTCACCGGCCAGACGTTCAGCGTCAACGGCGGCCGCTACCTCGTCTGACCTTCACACACACAAGGCACAACGGAGTCAACGTATGACGATCGAGGGCGGCATCCCGGCGCAGGGCCGGGTCCTGGTGGTGGGCGCCTCCGCGTCCGGCCTCTGCACGGTCGAGTCGCTGCGCCGCAAGGGGTACGCCGGTGAGATCACCGTGGTCGGCGACGAACCGCACGCCCCCTACGACCGGCCCCCGCTGTCCAAGCAGGTGCTGTCCGGGGCGTGGGAGCCCGAACGGGCCACGCTGCGGACACCGGAGGTCCTGGCGGACCTGAAGGCCGATCTCGTCCTGGGTGACGAGGCGGTCGCCCTCGACCCGGCGACCCGCACCGTGCGCACCGCGTCCGGGCGCGAACTCGCGGCGGACGCCGTGGTGATCGCCACCGGGGTACGGGCCCGTACGCTGCCCGGGGCGGCGGACCTGGCCGGAGTCCATGTACTGCGCGCCCTCGACGACGCGCTGGCCCTGCGCAGGGAACTGGTCCCGGGCGCCCGGCTGGTCGTCGTCGGCGAGGGCGTGCTCGGATCCGAGATCGCGGCCACCGCACGCACCCTGGGCCTGGCGGTGACCCTCACAGGACCGCTCGCGGCCCCCATGGCACTCCAGGTCGGCCCGCTGGTCTCCGGACTCCTCGGCGAACTGCATCGCGAGCGCGGAGTGGACCTGCGGCTCGGCACCGGCGTGACCGGCCTGACCGGCGCCGACGGCCGGGTCACCGGCGTGGCGTCGGCCACCGGGGAGACCCTGCCGGCGGACGTCGTGGTCGTCGCCATCGGGGCGGCCCCGGCGACGGACTGGCTCGCGGACAGCGGGCTGCGCCTCGACAACGGAGTGGTCTGCGACTCCCGTTGCCGCGCCGCGGAGGGTGTCTACGCCGTCGGCGACGTCGCCCGCTTCCACCACGAGCCCTACGGCCGTCTCGTCCGGCTGGAGAACCGGACCAACGCCACCGAACAGGCCGCCGCCGTGGCGGGGGCGATCCTCGGCGAGGACCGCCCCTACGCCCCCGTGCCCTACTTCTGGACCGACCAGTTCGACGCGAAGCTCCAGGTGCACGGCCTGCTGCCCGCCGACGCGGACGTCGAGATCGTCGAGGGGGACCTGACGGCCCGGCGCTTCGTCGCCCGCTACACCAGCGCGGGAGCGGTCACCGGCGTCCTCGGCTGGAACATGCCGAAACAGACCCGGCTGCGCCGCCAGGACGTCGTCGACGCGCTGCCCGCGACCGCCCCCGCGCACTGAACGCACCCCGGAAGGAAAACCCATGAGGATCGTCATCGACGAGGAGAAGTGCTGTGCCGCCGGACAGTGCGTCGCGGCCGCCCCCGATGTCTTCGATCAGCGGGACGAGGACGGAATCGTCGTCCTGCTGGACGCGAACCCGCCGGCCGAGCTGACCGACCAGGTGCTCGACGCCGTGTCAGTCTGCCCGGCCCTGGCCATCCGCGTCGAGGCGTGACCACCGCCGCCACCCGTCACGACAGGAGTCATTCATGAGCGAGTTGAGTTTCGAAGGACGCGTCGCCGTCGTCACCGGTGCCGGCCGGGGCATCGGCCGCGCCCACGCCCGCCTCCTCGCGGAGCTGGGCGCGAAGGTCGTCGTCAACGACCTCGGCGGATCGGCGGACGGCGAGGGAGCCGACGCCGGCCCGGCGCAGAAGGTGGTCGACGAGATCACCGCCGCCGGCGGCACCGCCGTCGCCGACACCCACGACGTCTCCACCGAGGAGGGCGGCCGGGCGATCGTCGACACCGCGCTGAACGCCTACGGCCGTATCGACGTCCTCGTCAACAACGCGGGCATCATCAAGTGGGGCGGGCTGCCGGACGTCGACCTGGCCAACCTCGAACGGCATCTCGCCGTCCACCTCCTCGGTTCCTTCACCACCCTGCGCGCGGCCTGGCCGCACTTCGTGGAGCAGGGCTACGGCCGGGTCGTCCTGACCACGTCCGCGGGCGTGTTCGGCCTCGACAACAACCTGTCGTACGCCGCCGCCAAGGGCGGAGTGATCGGGCTCGCCCGCAGCGCGAAGCTCGCCGGGGAGCCGCACGGCATCAAGGTGAACCTGGTCGCCCCGGCCGCCCTGACCCGGATGGGCGGCATCGACGACGAGGAAGCCGCCGAGGCGGCCGCCCAGCAGGCCGGCATGCCCTCGGAGGCGGTGTCGCCGATCGTCGCCGTTCTCGCGCACGAGAGCTGCCCGGTCAGCGGGGAGATCTACGCGGCCGGCGCGGGCCGCTTCGCGCGCTTCTTCATCGGCTCCACCGAGGGCTACGTCCACCGGGACGGCCCCGCCACGGCCGCGGACGTGCTGCGCAACTGGGACGCGATCAACGACGAGAAGGGCTACTACGTCCCGTCGGACCTCATGGCCTGGTCGGGCGCGTTCCTCGGCCACCAGTTCACCAGCCACGACGAGGAGAGCGGTCGATGACCGAGAACATGCCCACGTACCCGTCGCCCCGGGCGGCGTCGTGCCCCTTCGCACCGCCGCCCGGGCTGCTCGACCTGCAGAAGTCGGGCAAGTCCGTGGTGCGGGTGCAGACCTGGGACGGCAGCACGCCCTGGGTGGCCACCACCCACGCGGCCCAGCGCGCGCTGCTCGCCGACCCCCGGCTCAGCGCGAACATCGGCGCGGCCGGATACCCGCACACCACGGCCGCCATGAAGGCGCACGCCGCCGAGATGCAGCCCTCGATCAACAACACCGACGGCGCCGAACACCAGCGCTGGCGCCGGATGCTGACCAGCTCCTTCACCCGCCACCGCATGGAGAAGCTCCGCCCGGAGATCCAGCAGATCACGGACGACCTCATCGACAGGATGCTGGCCGGCCCGAACCCGACCGACCTGAACGAGGCACTGTCCCTCCCGCTGCCGTCGCTGATGATCTGCGCGCTGCTCGGAGTGCCGTACGAGGACCACGACTTCTTCCAGGAGCACGCGGGCGTCACCAACGCCCGCTTCAAGACCCCCGAGGAGGCCGCAGAGTCCACCAGGGAGCTGCGCGCCTACATCGCCGGGCTCATCGAGGCCAAGTCGCAGAACCCCGGTGAGGACGTCCTGTCCGACCTCGCCGAGCGGGTCGCCGAGGGCGACCTCACCATGGAGCAGGCCTGCGGACTCGGGCACATCCTCCTGGTCGCCGGGCACGACACCAGCGCCAACATGATCACCCTGGGCACCGCGCTGCTCCTGCAGAACCCCGACCAGCTGGCCGCGCTGCGCGCGCACGCGGACGACGAGAGGTACGTGGTCAACGCCGTCGAGGAGCTGCTGCGCTACCTCACCATCCCGCATCTGCTGGCGCGCCGCGCGGTCGTCGACGACATCGAGATCGACGGCGAGATCATCCGGGCCGGCGAGGGCGTGATCGCCTCCCTGCCCGCGGCCAACTGGGACCCCGAGGCCTTCCCCGACCCGGCCACCCTCGACCTCACCCGCAAGGCCTCGCACCACATGGCGTTCAGCTGGGGCCCCCACCAGTGCATCGGCCAGCAGCTCGCCCGGATCGAACTCCACGTGGTCTTCAGCACGCTGTTCCGCCGTATCCCGACCCTGCGGCCGGCGGCCGACGTCTCGGAACTGAGGTTCAAGGAGGACTCGCAGGCCTACGGCATCTACGAACTCCCCGTCGCCTGGTAGCCCGTCAGCCCCGGTGCTGCCAGAGGTCGCGGAGCAGCGCGATCTCCGACATGTGGTGGATGAACTCGAGGTTGGCGCCCCAGAGCACGTCCACGAAGGGATCGTCGGGATCGGAGCCGTACGGGTACTGGGAGAAGCCGACCGTGTCGAGCTGCTCGTCGGTGACGCCGCCGACGGCGTCGCGCCAGCGGTCGACCGAGGCCCAGAACCGTTCCAGCGCCAGGGCGGCGTCGGGGGTGAAGTCGACCATCGTCTTCGGGTCCCGGCGCCGTTCGCCGAAGGCCCACTCCCAGCTGCCCGCGAAGCCGTAGTGCAGGTGCCCGAGCCGCCAGGCGATCGTGGTGATCGGCGTCCGGTCGGGCTCCACCGGGCCGGTGTGGGCGAGGACCTCCTCGACCCGCCCGACGCTCACGCTCCAGTCCTCGGCGATCTTGGCGACGGACATACCGCCGACGGCCTGCCGGGCGACCTCGGCGTACTCGCTCGGCGGGATGTCCGGGGCGCCCTGATCGAGCACCCAGTCGCCCGGCCCGAACGCCCGGGGCGTCGTCGCCTCGCCCCGGCGCCGGATCGACCAGCAGTCCGGCACCGGCTCCCAGAGGTACTCCTCGTCGACGAGCCCCGTCAGCCGTACCTGGGCCCTCTCCCTGGCGCAGTCGAACTGGTCGAGCAGCAGGCCCAGACGGTCGGTCCCCATGCACGGCCCCTTTCGCGGGTTGTTCCGCTTCGTCATGTCCACGCGGAGGGTAACGGCCCCGTTCAGGGGACGCGACGGATTTCCCGGCGCCCGCGCCGCTCATCCGCCCCATGGATGTACGGCATAACGAGAATCTATTTCCCAGATCGGGCGGGGTGGCGTGGGATGGGACGACGCCAAGGAAACGAACCCGGAGCCGTCCATGCGTTTCGCCGCCTATGAACACCAGCACCGACGCCGGGTCGCCGTCGTCCAGGAGGACGGGACCCTCCTCCCGGTCCCCGGGGCGCACTCGCTCACCGAGCTGATCGGGTCCGGCGACGGCCTCGACGCGCTGCTCCGCGCCGGCGCCGCCGCCCTGGACGCACCGGCGGGACCGCATGTCTCCGAGGTACGGCTGCTGCCCCCGCTGGAGCCGCCCACCGTGCGGGACTTCGTCACCTTCGAGGAGCACGTCGAGGGCGTACGACGGTCCGTGGACGGCGCCGGGGGAGTGCCCGAGGCCTGGTACGACGCCCCGACCTTCTACTTCACCAACCCCTACGCGGTGATCGGCGCCCACGACGACGTCCCGGTCCCCCCGGGCAGCTCTGTGCTCGACTTCGAGCTGGAGGTCGCCGCCGTCGTCGGCCGAGCCGGACGCGACCTCACCCCCGCCGAGGCCCGCGACCACATCGTCGGCTACACGGTCTTCAACGACTGGTCCGCACGCGATCTGCAGTCCCGCGAGATGCAGGTCCGCCTCGGCCCCTGCAAGGGCAAGGACACCGCCACCACCCTCGGGCCGTACCTGGTCACCGCCGACGAGCTGGAGCCGTACCGGGACGCCGAGGGCTTCCTGCGGCTGGCCCTGACCGCCGCCGTCAACGGCGAGGTCGTCGGCACCGACCTGCTGTCCAACATGAGCTGGACCTTCGAGGAGATGGTCGCCTACGCCTCACGCGGCACCTGGGTGCGCCCCGGCGACGTCCTCGGCTCCGGCACCTGCGGCAACGGCGGCTGCCTCGCCGAACTGTGGGGCGTACGCGGCAAGCGGGACCCGCCGCCGCTCAAGCCCGGCGACATCGTCACCCTCACCGTCGAAGGCATCGGCACCGTCGCCAACACCGTGGTGGCGGGCGCGGAACCCCGACCCCTCCCCTTCGCCCGCCGCCGCCCCAGGGAACGGCCGTGAGCGCACGCCCCGCACGGCCTCCCGCTGAAAGGACCCCCACGTGAACAAGGTCTGTGCGAGCGCCGCGGAGGCGGTCGCCGACATCCCCGACGGCGCGTCGCTGGCCGTCGGCGGCTTCGGTCTCAGCGGCATCCCCGCCGTGCTCGTCCAGGCCCTCCACGCCCGGGGCACGAGCGGCCTGGAGGTCGTGTCGAACAACTGCGGCGTGGACGGGCGTGGCCTGGGCGTCCTCCTCGCCGACGGCCGGATCGCCCGGGTGACGGGCTCCTACGTGGGTGAGAACAGGGAGTTCGCCCGCCAGTACCTGTCGGG
>NZ_JBEXXE010000095.1:0-15533 GCF_040630255.1 Streptomyces sp. NPDC005820 | reverse complement strand
CTCACCCTCCAGGACGCCGCACGCCTCGTCGCCACACGCGGCCGCCTCATGCAGAACGCCACCCCCGGCGGCGCCATGACCGCAATCGAAGCCACCGAAGAAGAAGTACGGCCACTCCTGGACGACGACCACGTCTCCCTCGCCGCCGTCAACAGCCCCCAGTCACTGGTTATTTCGGGCGACACCGACGCCGTACAACGTGTGGCCCACCACTTCACCGCCCTCGGCCGACGCACCCGCCCCCTCACCGTCAGCCACGCCTTCCACTCCCCCCACATGAACCCCGTCCTCGACGACTTCCACGCCATCGCCGAGACCGTGGACTACCGTGCGCCTCGCATCCCCCTCGTCAGCACGGGTGAGCCGACCTCCGCCGCCTACTGGACCGATCACATCCGCACCACCGTCCGCTACCACGACGCCGTCCAAAACCTCACCACCCAAGGAATCACCACCTTCATCGAAATCGGCCCCGACGCCGCCCTCACCCCCCACACCCCGGGAGCCGTCTCCGTACTCCGCCGAGGGCAGCCGGAGGCCCGGGCGCTGGCGGTCGCGCTCGCCTCCTCGTTCGTCCTGCCGCGTCGACCGGGCCGTGCGGTGCCGGACGGTCTGCCCACCTACGCGTTCCAGCGGCAGCGTCTGTGGCTCGCGCCGACCGTGCCGGTGGCGGGTGCGCAGAGGCTGGGGCTCGACGCGTCGGGGCATCCGCTGCTGGGGGCCTCTGTCGAACAGGCCCAGGACGGCGGCCTTCTGCTCACCGGGCGGTTGTCGCGCGGCACGCAGCCGTGGCTGGCCGACCACACGATTGTCGGGTCGGTCCTGGTGCCCGGCACGGCGTTCGTGGAGTTCGCGCTGGTGGCCGGCGAGCGGTCGGGCGCCGCACGGTTGGCTGAACTGACGCTGGAGGAGCCCCTGTTGCTGCCGGCCCAAGGTTCCGTCCAGGTCCAGGTGTCAGTGTCGGGTGGCGACGCGGACGGGCGGCGGACGCTCGGTGTCCATGCGCGGGCGGAGGGCGGCGAGTGGACCCGGCACGCGTCGGGCACGCTCGCCCCGTCGGCGCCGCCCGGGGCGAACGCGCCGGTCGCGTGGCCGCCGGCCGGTGCCGAGGCGGTCGACGTCGAGGCGCTGTACGCGTCGTTGGACGCACTGGGCTATGCCTACGGTCCGGCGTTCCGGGGGGTGCGGGCGGCCTGGCGGCGCGGGGCGGACGAGCTGTTCGCCGAGCTCGCGCTGCCCGGGGGCCGGGACGCGGCGGGCTATCTGGTGCACCCGGCGCTGCTCGACGCGGCCCTGCACCCCCTGGTCGCCCGGGCCGCCGAGAGGAGCGGGGCCGAGGGGCTGCCGCTGCCGTTCGCGTGGGCGGGCGTGGAGCTGTCGGCGACGGGGGCGGACACGTTGCGGGTCCACTGGTCGGGCGGTGCGCTCACGGCGGTCGACACGGAGGGGCTGCCTGTCCTGAGCGTGGACGCGCTGACGCTGCTGCCCGCGCGGCCCGAGCAGGTGTCGGGTGCCGCGCGGGTGCGTGATCTGCACCGGGTCGCGTGGGCGCCCGTGCCGGTGTCCGGGACATCGGCGGGCGCCGACGTCACCCCCGTAGAGCTGGTCGAGGGGCTGGATGAGGGCTTGGACGCGTTGCCGGAGCGGGTGCCGTCCGTGGTCGCCGTGCCGGTGCCGGCCGGCCGGGGCGCCGCCGCGATCGCGCTGCGCCTGGTGCGGGCCTGGCTCGCGGAGGAGCGCTGCGCGGACGCGCGGCTGCTGCTGCTGACACGGGGCGCGGTCGCGGCCGCCGACGGCGACACGGTCGACGATCCGTGGGCGGGAGCCGTGTGGGGTCTCGTCCGGTCGGCGCAGGCCGAGCATCCCGACCGGTTCGCCGTCGCCGACATCGACGTCGACGCGGACGAGGCCGTCGGCATCCTGTCGGCCTGGGGCCCGCTGCTCCTCCAGGAGTCCCAAGTCGCCCTGCGCGGCGAAGTGTTGTACGCACCCCGGCTCGTCCCCGTCGACATGGCGGACGAGCGTGCGCCGGACGGGTTCGCCGAGCGGACCGTCCTGGTCACCGGGGCGACCGGAGGGCTCGGGCGGCGACTCGTACGGCATCTCGCCGACCGGCACGACGCGCGCCGCTTCCTGCTTCTCAGCCGTGGCGGGCCGCAGGCGCCGGGCGCCGCCGAACTGGCCCGGGAGCTGGCCGCGTCGGGCGCCGAGGCCACGTTCGCGGCGTGCGACGTGGCCGACCGGGCCGCGCTGGCCGAGGTCCTGGCGTCCCTACCGGACGAGCATCCTCTCGGCGCGGTGTTCCATCTGGCCGGTGTCCTGGACGACGGCACGGTCGCCTCGCTCACCGAGGAACGCCTGGACACGGTGCTGCGCCCCAAAGCGGACGCGGCGCACCACCTGCACGAGCTGACGCGCGGCCACGACCTCACCGCGTTCGTGCTGTTCTCGTCGGTCACCGGCGTGACGGGCAACGCCGGGCAGGCCAACTACGCTGCCGCCAACGCCCAGTTGGACGCGCTCGCCGAGCACCGGCGCGGCCTCGGGCTGCCCGCCACATCACTGGCGTGGGGGCTGTGGGCGGATGCCGGGGGCATGGCGGAGGGCCTCGGGGCGGCGGAGCGGCAGCGCTGGGAACGCTCCGGCCTGGTGCCGCTGACGGCGGACGAAGGGCTGGCTCTGCTCGACCGCGCCCTGGCCTCGGCGCCGGTGTCGGGGGCGGCCCTGGTGCCCGTACGTCTCGATCGCGCCGCGCTGCGGTCGCGGGCCGCGGCGGGTCCGCTGCCGGCCGTCCTGCGCGGCGAGGTACGCGAGCGGCGCCGCCGGGCGGCCTCCAGTGCCTCGGGCGCGCCCGTCGACGCCTCGTGGGCGGGCCGCACGGCCGCGCTGCCCGAAGCCGAACGCGCCCGTGCGGTCAAGGAGTTGGTGCGGACGACGGTGGCGACCGTGCTCGGTCACGCCACCCCGGCGACCATCGACTCCGGGCGGGCCTTCAAGGAGCTGGGCTTCGACTCGCTCACCGCGGTCGACCTGCGCAACCGGCTGGCCGCGTCGACCGGTCTGCGGCTGGCCGCCACGGTCGTCTTCGACCACCCGTCGCCCGAGGCCCTGGCCCGTCATGTGCTCGGCCTGCTGCCCGGCGCCGCGGCGCCGCACCCGGCCGACGCGCCCGTCCCACCCGTACCGGCGCTCGTCCAGGACGACCCGATCGTCGTGGTGGGCATGGCCTGCCGGTACCCGGGCGGTGTCACGTCGCCGGAGGAGTTGTGGCAGCTGGTGGCCTCCGGCGCCGACGCGATCGGGCCGTTCCCCGACAACCGCGGCTGGGACCTGGACGGGCTGTACCATCCGGACCCGGAGCACTTCGGCACCTCGTACGCACGTGAAGGCGGATTCCTTTACGGAGCGGGTGAGTTCGACGCGGAGTTCTTCGGTGTCAGCCCGCGCGAGGCCGTGGCCACGGACCCGCAGCAGCGGCTGCTCCTGGAGACCGCCTGGGAGACGTTCGAGCGGGCCGGCATCGACCCGACGGCGATGCGCGGATCCCGCACCGGTGTCTTCGCCGGGGTGATGTACAACGACTACGGTGCGCGGCTGGAGAAGGCGCCGGAGGAACTGGAGGGCTACCTCCTCACGGGCAACACCTCCAGCGTCGTGTCGGGCCGGCTCTCGTACACGTTCGGCCTGGAGGGCCCGGCGGTGACCGTCGACACGGCGTGCTCGTCGTCGCTGGTCGCGCTGCATCTGGCCGCGCAGGCGCTGCGGCAGGGCGAGTGCGACTTCGCGCTCGCGGGCGGTGTCACCGTCATGTCGCAGCCGGACACCTTCGTCGAGTTCAGCCGCCAGCGCGGCCTGTCGGCGGACGGCCGATGCAAGTCCTTCGCGGCGGGCGCGGACGGCACCGGCTGGTCGGAGGGCGTGGGCCTGCTGCTGGTGGAGCGGCTCTCGGACGCCCGCCGCAACGGCCACCACGTCCTGGCCCTCGTCCGCGGCTCCGCCATCAACCAGGACGGCGCCAGCAACGGCCTCACCGCCCCCCACGGCCCCTCCCAAGAACGCGTCATCCGCCAAGCCCTCACCCAAGCCGGCCTCACCCCCGCCGACATCGACGCGGTCGAGGCGCACGGCACCGGCACCACACTCGGCGACCCCATCGAGGCACAGGCACTGCTCGCGACGTACGGCCAGGAACGCGACGGCGAACGGCCGCTGTGGCTCGGCTCCTTGAAGTCCAACATCGGCCACACCCAGGCCGCGGCCGGCGTCGGCGGCATCATCAAGATGATCCAGGCCATGAACCACGGCGTGCTCCCCCGCACCCTGCACATCGACGAACCGACCCCGCACGTCGACTGGTCGGCAGGCGCCGTCCGCCTCCTCACCGAGGACCACACCTGGACCACCCCCCACAACCGCCCCCGCCGCGCCGCCGTCTCCTCCTTCGGCATCAGCGGCACCAACGCCCACGTCATCCTCGAACAACCGGCGACCAACGGCGAGTTGACCGAGGAACCGGACGACGACGGGCTCACCCCCTGGGTGATGTCGGCCCGGAGCCCGGAGGCGCTGCGCGAGCAGGCCACGCGGCTGCGCACGCTCGCGGACACCGCACCCCACGTCCCGGCGCCCCGGATCGGCCACGCGCTGGTGACGGGCCGGGCCGCGCTGGAGCACCGGGCCGTCGTCCTGGCCGAGACACCCACCGACCGGCTCGCGGCCCTCACGGCCCTGGCCGAGGGCGACACCCACCCCGCACTCGTCACCACCGGCACACCGTCCGGCGGCGGGACGGCGTTCGTGTACTCGGGGCAGGGCAGCCAGCGCCCCGGAATGGGACGTGAACTGTACGAGACATACGGGGAGTTCGCCGCCGCCTTCGACGAGATCTGCACCGCCTTCGACCCCCACCTCGACCGCTCACTGCGTGATCTCGTCCTCAGCGGCGACGAGTCGATCCACGAAACGCGCTACGCACAACCCGCACTGTTCGCCCTGGAGACCGCTCTGACCCGCCTGCTCGCGCACTGGGGCATCACCCCCGACGCGGTGGCCGGACACTCCATCGGCGAACTCACCGCCGCACACATCGCAGGCGTCCTCACCCTCCAAGACGCCGCACGCCTCGTCGCCACACGCGGCCGCCTCATGCAGAACGCCACCCCCGGCGGCGCCATGACCGCAATCGAAGCCACAGAACAAGAAGTACAACCGCTGTTGGACGACGACCACGTCTCCCTCGCCGCCATCAACAGCCCCCAGTCCCTGGTCATCTCGGGCGACACCGACGCCGTGCGCCACGTCACCGACCACTTCACCAGCCTCGGCCGACGCACCCGCCCCCTCACCGTCAGCCACGCCTTCCACTCCCCCCACATGAACCCCGTCCTCGACGACTTCCACGCCATCGCCGAGACCGTGGACTACCGTGCGCCTCGCATCCCCCTCGTCAGCACGGGTGAGCCGACCTCCGCCGCCTACTGGACCCACCACATCCGCACCACCGTCCGCTACCACGACGCCGTCCAGACCCTCACCACCCAAGGCATCACCACGGTTCTGGAGATCGGACCGGACGCCGCCCTCACCCCCCACACCCCCGACGCCATCCCCCTACTCCGCCGGAAGCAGGGCGAGCGGCGCAGTTACCTGGCCGCGCTCGCGCAGGTGTACGCGGCGGGCGGGTCGGTGGCGTGGGAGCATGCCTTCGCCGGGTCGGGCGCGGCGGTGTACCGGCCGGTCGACCTTCCGACGTACCCGTTCCAGCGCAGGCGCTACTGGCTGGACGTGTCGTCGGCCGGGGCGGGGCCGCTGCTCGGGGAGCCGGTGGAACTCGCCGGGGACGGCGGGCTGTTGTTCGCCGCCGAGCTGCGTGCGGACCGGCTGCCGTGGCTGGCCGACCACGCGGTCGACGGGGTGCCGCTGGTGCCGGGTGCGCTGTTCGTCGCGCTCGTCCTGGAGGCCGCGGGCCACACGGACGCCCCGGTGGCCGAGGAAGTGACGCTGGAGGAGCCGCTGGTGCTGCCCGCCGGGGGAGCCGTGGGACTGCAGGTGACCGTAGCGGCGGCGGACGAGGCGGGGCGCCGGGCGTTCGCCGTGCATGCCCGACCGTCGGGTGACGCTTCCTGGACGCGGCACGCCACGGGGCTGCTGGCCCCGGAGGCGGCGCCCGCCGCGGGGGACGATCTGTCCGTGTGGCCGCCCGCGGGGGCGCGGCGCGTCGACACGGGCGAGGTGTACGAGGAGCTGGCGGCGCTCGGATACGCGTACGGGCCCGCCTTCCGTAATCTGGACGCCGCGTGGCGGTCGGGCGAGACGCTGTTCGCCGAAGTCCGGTTGCCGGACGAGCCAAGTCGGCTGACCGATCCTGCGGGCGACTTCGTGCTCCATCCCGCGCTGCTGGACGCCGCGCTGCATCTGCTGCCGCTGCGTTCGGAGGGCGGGGTGCGGCTGCCGTTCGCGTGGGCCGGGGTGCGGCTGCACGCGGTGGGCGCCACGGCGCTGCGGGTGCGCCTCACGCCGGTGGCCGGCGGTGACGACACCGTGGCGGTGCTGCTGACCGACGCCGAGGGGGGCCTCGTCGCCACAGTCGAGCGGCTGGCGCTGCGGCCTCTGCCGCGCGGAACGCTGGACACGTCCGCGGGGGTGGGCGACGACTCGTTGTACGAGATCGCGTGGGTCGCCCCGGAAACCGGCACGCCCGCGCCCGCCCCGGTGTCCGCCAGTGGTCATGTGGTGCGCGTCGAGACCGCGCGGAGCGCCCTTGCCCATGTACAGGAGTGGGCGGCCCGGGACGGTGACGAGCTGCTCGTCGTCGTCACCTCGGGGGCCGTCGCCGCGACCGGCGCCGAGCGGGTGCGCGAGCCCGCTGCGGGCGCCGTGTGGGGTCTGGTGCGCACCGCGCAGACGGAGTTCCCCGACCGGTTCGTGCTGGTCGACAGCGACGGCACGGACGCGTCCGATGCCGCCCTGGAGGCAGCGGTGGCGTCGGGGCAGCCGCAGTTCGCGCTGCGTGACGGCGCGGTGCTGGTGCCGCGCCTTGCCCGCACCGCCGTCGCACCCGCCGCCGAACCGGAGGATGCCGGGGCGGAAGGGCTCTTCGGTGCCGGGACCGTGCTGCTCACCGGGGCCACGGGCGCACTCGGCACGCTGGTCGCGGAGCGTCTGGTCACCCGGCACGGCGTCCGGCGTCTGCTGCTGACCAGCCGGCGCGGGCCCGCAGCGCCCGTCGCGCGGGAGCTGCTCGACCGGCTGACCGGGCTCGGCGCCCACGCCGACCTCGTCGCCTGCGACACTTCCGACCGGGCCGCGCTCGCCGCTCTGCTCGCGGACCTACCGGACGCGCATCCGCTCACCGGGGTGGTGCACGCGGCCGGTGTGCTCGACGACGGGGTCCTCGCCGACCTGACACGGGACCGCCTGGACGCCGTGTTGCGCGCCAAGGCGGACGCGGCCGTGCACCTGCACGAGCTGACGCGCGGCCACGACCTCACCGCGTTCGTGCTGTTCTCGTCGGTGGCCGGGGTCATCGGCAACGCCGGGCAGGCCAACTACGCTGCGGCCAACGCCCAGTTGGACGCGCTCGCCGAGCACCGGCGCGGCCTCGGGCTGCCCGCGCGGTCGGTGGCCTGGGGCCTGTGGCAGGACCTCGACGGCATGGGGTCCACGCTGTCGGCGGCGGACCTGGCCCGGCTGCGGCGGGCCGGGATCGCGCCGCTGCCCGCGCAGGCGGCGCTGCGCCACTTCGACGCGGCGCTCGCCGGCGACGGGCCCGCGGTCCTCGTCGCGTCCCGCTTCGACACGGCCGCGCTCGGCGCGGCGGCCACGGTGCCGCCCGCGCCGCTGCGCTCCCTGGTCCGTACGCGTCCGGCGCGGCGCACCGCGGCGGCCGGGGCCGGGCAGGGGCGGGGCGGTGGCACGCTCGCCGAGCGGCTGTCAGGGCTCGCCCGGCCGGCGGCGGAACGGCTCGTCCTCGATCTCGTACGCCGCACGGTCGCGACGGTGCTCGGGCACAGTGATGCCGCCGCGGTCGCCGAGGGCCGTCCCTTCACCGACCTCGGTTTCGACTCGCTCGCCGCGGTCGACCTGCGCAACCGGCTCGGCGCGGCTACCGGTCTGCGGCTGCCCGCGACGCTGGTCTTCGACCACCCGACCCCGGCCGCGCTCGCCCGCCAGCTCCTTTCCGAACTACCGGGTGGTGAGACCGAGTCGGCGGCACCGTCGGCGGACGCCAAGACGGCCGTGCGGGTCGACGAAGACCCGGTGGCGATCGTGTCGATGGCCTGCCGGTTCCCGGGCGGGGTGGCCTCCCCGGAGGATCTGTGGCAGCTCCTCGCCGAGGGCACGGACGCGGTGTCCGAGTTCCCCGCCGACCGGGGCTGGGACCTGGAGACGCTGTACGACCCGCGCGCGGAGCGCACCGGCACGTCGGCGACGCGGCACGGCGGATTCCTGTACGACGCGGCGGAGTTCGACCCGGAGTTCTTCGGGATGAGCCCGCGCGAGGCGCTGACCACGGACCCGCAGCAGCGGCTGCTCCTGGAGACGGCATGGGAGGCGTTCGAGCGGGCCGGAATCGACCCGCGCTCGCTGCGCGGCTCACGCACCGGCGTGTTCGCGGGCGTCATGTACAACGACTACGGGGCGCGGCTGCACCAGGGCGGGCGCGCGCCGGACGGGGTCGAGGGCTATCTGGTCAGCGGCAGCGCGGGCAGCGTGGCCTCCGGCCGGGTCGCCTACACGTTCGGTCTGGAGGGCCCGGCGGTCACCGTCGACACAGCGTGCTCGTCGTCGCTGGTCGCGCTGCATCTGGCGGCGCAGGCGCTGCGCAGCGGCGAGTGCGACCTGGCGGTCGTGGGCGGGGTCACGGTGATGGCGAGCCCGGCGACGTTCGTGGAGTTCAGCCGGCAGCGTGGCCTGTCCGCGGACGGCCGCTGCAAGCCGTTCGCGGCGGCCGCAGACGGCACCGGCTGGGGCGAGGGCGCGGGCCTGCTCCTGGTGGAGCGGCTCTCCGACGCCCGCCGCAACGGCCACCAGGTCCTCGCCCTCGTCAAGGGCTCGGCGGTCAACCAGGACGGCGCCAGCAACGGCCTGACCGCCCCCAACGGCCCGTCGCAGCAGCGCGTCATCCGCGCCGCCCTCGCCGACGCGGGCCTGACCCCCGCCGACGTCGACGCGGTCGAGGCGCACGGCACCGGCACCAAGCTGGGCGACCCGATCGAGGCACAGGCCCTGATCGCGACGTACGGGCAACAGCGCGCCGGGGACGAGCCGTTGTGGCTCGGATCGGTGAAGTCCAACATCGGTCACACCCAGGCCGCGGCCGGGGTCGCCGGTGTCATCAAGTCGGTCCTGGCGATGCGCCACGGTGTGCTGCCGCGCACCCTGCACGTCGACGAGCCGACCCCGCACGTCGACTGGACAGCGGGCGCCGTCGCGCTGCTGACCGAGCCGACGCCGTGGCCGGAGCGCGGGCGGCCGCGCCGGGCCGGGGTGTCGTCGTTCGGCATCAGTGGCACCAACGCGCACGTCGTCCTCGAACAGCCGCCCGTGGAAGACGAGTCGGCCACCGACGACACGGCGGCGCGGCCCGTCCCCGACCCGGTGCTCGTGCTGTCCGGCCACACCGAGCAGGCCCTGCGGTTCCGGGCCCGACAGGTCCGGGAGCTGGCCGAGGCCCGCCCCGGGCTCGAACCGGCCGTGCTCGCCCGCTCGTCGGTCGCCGGGCCCGCCGATCCCGCGTACCGTGCCGCCGTCGTGGCGAGCAGCGGACGTGACGACCTGCTGCGCGCCCTGACCGCCCTCGAGGACGGCGGAAGCGCGACCGCGCTGCTGCGCGGCGAGCCGTCGGGCCCCGCGCCGCGCATCGCGTTCCTCTTCACCGGCCAGGGCAGCCAGCGGCCCGGCATGGGCCGCGAACTGTACGAGTCCTACGAGGAGTTCGCCGCCGCCTACGACGAGGTGTGCGCCCATCTCGACCCGCACCTGGGCCGGTCGCTGCGGGGCCTCGTGTTCGGCGCGGATCCGCTGCTCCACGAGACGGCGTTCACGCAGCCCGCGCTCTTCGCCCACCAGGTCGCCCTGCTGCGGCTCGCGGTGAGCCGCGGGGTCCGCCCCGACGCGGTGCTCGGGCACTCCGTCGGCGCGGTGGCCGCGGCCCACGCGGCCGGTGTCCTGTCGCTGACCGACGCCGCCCGCCTGGTCACGGCGCGCGGGCGCCTGATGCAGCGACTCCCCTCCGGTGGTGCGATGGTGGCGCTGTCGGTCGCCGAGGAGGAGGCCGCGGCGCTGCTCGCCGGTGTCGAGGAACGGGCCGCGATCGCGGCGCTGAACGGCCCCCGTGCGACGGTGGTCTCGGGCGCGGCGGAGGCGGTCCTCGCGGTCACCGAGCGGGCCAGGGCCCAGGGTGCGCGCACCCGACGGCTCACCGTCAGCCACGCCTTCCACTCGCCGTTGATGGAACCGATGCTGGACGAGTTCCGGCAGGTCCTGGACGGTATCGCGTTCGCCGCGCCACGGCTGCCGTTCGTCTCCGACCTCACCGGCCGGCTCGCCGACGCCGACGAGCCCGTCTCCGCCGACCACTGGGTGCGGCACGTGCGGCACGCCGTGCGGTTCGCGGACGGTGTGCGCACCCTGCACGCCGAGGGGATCGGCGCGTATCTGGAGATCGGGCCGGACGCCGTTTTGACCACGATGGCCGAGGAGACGCTCGGTGAACTCGGCGTCGCCGCACCGCTGGTGCCGCTGGCGCGCCGCGACCGGACCGAGGGCGCGTCGTTCGCGGCCGCGCTCGGCGCCCTGCACGTCGCGGGCGGTGACGTGGACTGGCGGGCCCACCACGGCGCGGGCGAGCGGGCCGAGCTGCCCACCTACCCGTTCCAGCGGGAGCGGTACTGGCTGGACGTGCCGGCCGGGCGCGGCGGCGACATCGGTGCGGCCGGGCTCACCGGCGCGGGGCATCCGCTGCTGGGCGCGGCCGTGGAGCTGGCCGACGGCACGGGCACCGTCTACACGGGCCGGCTGTCCGCGCTCAGCCACCCCTGGCTGGCGGACCACACCGTGTCCGGCACGGCGGTGCTGCCCGGCACCGCCCTGCTCGAACTCGCCCTGTACGCGGGCGCGAAGGCCGCGGCCCCGGTGGTGCGGGAACTGACGTTGCACACGCCGCTCGTCCTGCAGGAGGAGGGCGCGGTGCGCCTCCAGGTCACCGTGGGCCGGGCCGACGACGCGGGGCTGCGCACCCTCACGGTGCACGCCCGCGGGGACGCCGCGGCCACCGCGCAGGCCACGGACGGCGCCTCGGGCGGCTGGATCACGCATGCCTCCGGTGTGCTCGCGCCCGACGCCGTCCCGGTGCCGCCCGCGTCCTCGCGGCCGTGGCCGCCCGCCGGGGCGACCGAGGTGCCGGTGGGTGACGCGTACGAGCGGCTGGCCGCGCTCGGGTACGTGTACGGTCCCGCGTTCCGTGGGCTGCGGGCCGCCTGGCAGGCCTCGGACGGCGGGCGTCTCGCCGAGATCGTCCTGCCGGACCGGGTCGTCGCCGGCGCGGCGGACGGGGCCGGTTTCACGGTCCATCCGGCGCTCCTCGACGCGACGCTGCACCCCCTCGCGCTGGACGGCCCAGGCCCCGACGGCGGGCTGCGGGTGCCGTTCGCCTGGCACGGGGTGCGGCTGCACGCCACGGGTGCCACCGTCCTGCGTGTCCGTCTGACTCCGGTTGAGGGCGGTGAACAGGAGGCGGTGGCCGTGGAGTTGACCGACGATACGGGTGCGCCGGTATTGTCGGCCGACGGCCTGGCGATCCGTGAGACGGACCCGTCGCGGATCGTGCCTTCGCGCACGGCGGCCCGTTCCCTGCACCGCGTGGAGTGGGTGCCACTCACCACAGACGCGCGGGCAGACATGCCGGACACATCGGATGCGTCGGATGCGTCGGATGCGTCGGATGCGTCTGGGTACGACGTGCTGCACGCGCCTGACGGCGCGGCGGGCGACCCGCACGCCGCCGTCTCCCACGTCCTGCCCGCCCTGCGCGCCCGGCTCGACGACGCCCGGGCCACGGCGCCGCTGGTCGTCGTGACGACCGGGGCGACGGCGCCGCGCGACGCGGAACCGCTGGACGCGCTCGGGCACGCCGCGCTGTGGGGGCTCGTGCGCACCGCGCAGACCGAGCACCCGGGCCGGTTCGTCCTGGCCGACACCGACGGCAGCGAGGCGTCGCTGCGCGCGCTGCCCGCCGCCGTCGCGTCCGGGGAACCGCAGGTCGCGCTCCGCGAGGGCCGGGTACTCGTGCCGCGCCTGGCCCGGGTGGCCGGCGCCCCGTCGCAGGTGCCGCCGCTCGACCCGGACGGCACGGTGCTGCTGACCGGCGCCACCGGCGCGCTCGGCGGCCTGGTCGCCGAGCACCTCGTCACCCGGCACGGCGTCCGGCACCTGCTCCTGACCAGCCGCCGCGGCCCCTCGGCACCGGGCGCGGGGCAGCTCGTCGAGCGGCTCACCGCGCTCGGCGCCGAGGCCCGCGTGGTCGCCTGCGACACCGCCGACCGGACCGCGCTCGCCGCGCTGCTCGCGGACGTACCGGACGCGCATCCGCTCACCGGGGTGGTGCACGCCGCCGGTGTCACCCGTGACGCCACGCTCACATCGCTCGACGACACGGCCGTACGCGAGGTCCTGCGGGCGAAGGCCGACGCCGCACGGTTGCTGCACGAGCTGACCGCCGACCTGACGCCCGGGCTACGCGCGTTCGTACTGTTCTCGTCGGTGGCCGGGGTCATCGGCAACGCCGGACAGGCCAACTACGCGGCCGCCAACGCCTACTTGGACGCCCTCGCCCAGCACCGGCACGCGCGCGGTCTGCCCGCGGCGTCGCTCGCCTGGGGGCTGTGGCAGGCCGAGGACGGCATGGGCGGCGCCCTGTCCGCCGCCGACCTGGCCCGGATCGCCCGCACCGGCATCGCCCCGCTGTCCGTTCCGGACGGACTCGCCCTGTTCGACGCGGCGCTGACCTGCGGTGTCCCCGCGACGGTGCCGGTCCGCCTGGACACCACGGCCCTGCGCGGGCTCGGCGACCCGGAACGGGTGCCGCCGCTGCTGCGCGCGCTGGTCCGGGTCCCGGCCCTGGCCGTGCGCGACGCGGCGCGCGGCGCCGACGCCCCCGCCGGCGCCTCGCCCTGGCTGCGCAAGCTGACCGAGGCGGGCGACGCGGACCGGCCGCGCATGGCGCTCGACCTCGTACGGGCCACCATCGCCGACGTCCTCCAGCACGCCCCGGACAAGACCGTGCCCGCCGACCGCGGCCTGCTGGACCTCGGCTTCGACTCGCTCACCGCCGTTGAACTGCGCAACCGGCTCGGCGCCGAGACCGCGCTGCGGCTGCCCACCACGGTGCTCTTCGACCACCCGACCGCGACAGCGCTCGCCGCGCACCTGCTGCACGAACTGTCCGACCGGCTGCCCGGGGCGGCCGCCGCCGCGCTGGACCATCTCGCCGGCCTGGAGGCGGCCGTAGGCGCCGACGGCCTCGACGCACCTGCCCGGGACCGGCTCGCGGCCCGTCTCGCCGCGGTCCTCGACCGGCTCGCCCCCGGGCTGCGCCCGGACCCGGCCACCGCACCGGCGACCGACCGGCTGACGGACGCCACCGACGACGAGCTGTTCGACCTGATCGACGACCAGCTCGGCTCCGGCTGACCGCACCGCCCCTTCCCCGCGACCTCGGATTGCCGTCCCCCCAAGGAGAGTTGACCATACATGTCGAACGAGGACCGGCTGCGCGACTATCTCAAGCGCGTGACGAACGACCTGATGCAGACCCGGCAGCGCCTGTCGGAGGTGGAGGCCGAGCGGCACGAGCCGATCGCGATCGTCGCCATGGCCTGCCGCTACCCGGGCGGGGTGCGCTCACCGGAGGACCTGTGGCGGGTCGTGGAGTCGGGCACCGACGCCGTCTCCGGATTCCCCGACAACCGAGGCTGGGACCTGGCGGGCCTGTACGACCCCGATCCCGAACACACCGGTACGTCGTACGCGCGTGAGGGCGGGTTCCTGCACGACGCCGACCGGTTCGACCCGGCGTTCTTCGGGATCAGCCCGCGCGAGGCGGTGGCCATCGATCCGCAGCAGCGGCTGCTCCTGGAGACGGCGTGGGAGGCGTTCGAGCGGGCCGGCATCGACCCGCGCTCGCTGCGCGGCTCCCGCACGGGCGTATTCGCGGGCGTCATGTACGGGGACTACGGCGGTCGGATCCGGCAGGCCCCGGACGGCCTGGAGGGCTACATCGGCACGGGCAGCGCGGGCTCGGTCGCCTCGGGCCGGCTCTCGTACACGTTCGGTCTGGAGGGTCCGGCGGTCACCGTCGACACGGCGTGCTCGTCGTCGCTGGTCGCGCTGCACCTGGCGATCCAGTCGCTGCGGCAGGGCGAGTGCGATCTGGCGCTCGCGGGCGGGGCGACGGTCATAGCGTCGCCGGGGCTCTTCGTGGAGTTCAGCCGGCAGCGCGGCCTGTCGCCGGACGGCCGTTGCAAGGCGTTCGCGGCGGCCGCGGATGGCACCGGCTGGGGAGAGGGCACCGGCCTGCTCCTGGTCGAGCGGCTTTCCGACGCCCGCAGCAACGGCCACCCGGTGCTCGCGGTGGTACGGGGTTCGGCAGTCAACCAGGACGGTGTGAGCGGCCAGTTGTCGGCGCCGAACGGTCCCTCGCAGCAGCGCGTGATCCGTGCCGCGCTCGCCGACGCGGGCCTGACCCCGGCCGACGTCGACGCGGTGGAGGCGCACGGCACCGGCACCAAGCTGGGCGACCCGATCGAGGCGCAGGCGATCATCGCGACGTACGGCCAGGAGCGTGACGGCGAACGGCCGCTGTGGCTGGGCTCGTTGAAGTCGAACATCGGGCACACACAGGCCGCGGCCGGGGTCGGCGGCATCATCAAAATGATCCAGGCCATGGACCACGGCGTGCTCCCCCGCACCCTGCACATCGACGAACCGACCCCGCACGTCGACTGGACGGCGGGCGCCGTCCGCCTCCTGACCGAGGACCACACCTGGACCACCCCCGACGACCGCCCCCGCCGCGCCGCCGTCTCCTCCTTCGGCATCAGCGGCACCAACGCCCACGTCATCCTCGAACAACCCGCAGACGAACGGGGGTCGGCAGCGGAACCGGTCGAGGCGGACGGCCCGGCGCCGTGGCTGCTGTCGGCGCAGTCCGAGGCGGCCCTGCGCGCACAGGCCGAGCAGCTGCGCGCCTACGTCGACGAGCACCCGGAGCTGCGACCGGCGGACGTCGCCGGTCTGCTGGCGGACGGGCGCGGTCAGCTGGAGCGGCGGGCCGTGGTCGTGGCGCGGGACCGGCAGGAGTTGGCCGAGGGTCTGGACTCCCTCGCCCGGGGCGTACCGGCGGGCAACGTGGTGGAGGGTTCCGTACGGGATCACGGCAAGACGGTGTTCGTGTTCCCCGGTCAGGGCTCGCAATGGGACGGCATGGCCCGCGACCTGCTCACCACCTCACCCGTCTTCACCCACCACCTCAC
>NZ_JBEXXE010000094.1:0-15539 GCF_040630255.1 Streptomyces sp. NPDC005820 | reverse complement strand
TCCTCCGCCTTGCAGCTGCACGCACCAGCCCCCGCTCACCGGCACCGAACAGACCCGTCGATGTCCTGCGACCTGATCCAAACGACAGGCCCTAGTCCGAGGCGGGCAGCGCCTTGGGGGCCTTGATGGTGAGTGGCTGTCCTCCGTAGGTCAGGGATCCCGCACCGGAGGCGGTGCAGAGGAGTTCGACGGTGTCGGCGGCGTCGACGTACCGCTTGCCGATGAGGGTGCCGGGCGTCCCCGCGGTGGGCGGCGCGGCCGGAGCCTGCCCGGCGGGGACCATCGGGGTGCCGCCGCACTCGATGGGGCCGACCGCGTCCGCGGGGGCCCGGATGACGATCACCCGGGTGGTGCCGGTCGCCGAGGCGAGCTGGTCACCGGGGCGCGGGGCCGGTGCGGGGGAGGTCGCCATGGCTCGGTTCTCCTTCGGGTGCGGAGGGTGCGGGTACGAGGGGGGGTGCGGGGGTGGCCGCGGGGCCGGAGCCGGTCAGGCGCTCGCCCAGCCGGTCCAGGTCGTAGGACTGCCGGGCCAGCCAGAAGCGCAGGAAGCCGGTGAGGGAGTAGCGCAGGAAGAGCGCGCCGCCCACCACCGCGGCGGTGACCCCGCCGAGGCCGAGGGCGAGGGCGTCGCCCTGGCCGAGGCCGGAGTCGGTGGCGTGGGCGAGCGGGAAGGCGAGCCCGCCGAGGACCAGGCCGACGAGCATCAGCAGTCCGCCGAGGCGCAGCCAGAGGGCGGCCCGGGCGGCGGCCGGATCGGGGATCTTCAGGGCGGCGAGTTCCCGGACGAACCGCTCCGCCCGGTCGGCGGGCGGCCCCGGCACGGAGGTCACGGACGTGGTGGTCATCTGGTACTCCTCAACTGGTTCGGCGGGCACGGCGGGCGCAGCGGGCTCATGTGCCGCTCCCCAGGTAGTACGACGACAGCTCGGCGTGCAGGGAGCTGTCGGGGTGGCCCTGCCACTGGACGCGGCCGCGGACGAGGACGGCGGCGTGGTCGGCGATCTTCAGTACGGCGGTGGCGAACTGTTCGACGACGAGGACCGCGACGCCCTGCCGGGCGATCTCGGCGACGAGTGCGTACAGCTCGGCGACGACCAACGGGGCGAGGCCCATGGAGAGTTCGTCGAGGAGCAGGACGGCGGGGTCGGTGGCCAGGCCCCGGGCGAGGGCGAGCATCTGCTGCTCGCCGCCGGAGAGGGTGCCCGCGTGCTGGGCGCGGCGCCGGCCGAGGACGGGGAAGCGGGCGTACGCGGTCTCCTCGATCTCCTCCAGGGGGCGGCCGGTGAAGGTCATCATCAGGAGGTTGTCGCGGACCGAGAGGTTGGGGAAGACGCCCCGGCCCTCGGGGATCAGACAGACGCCGGCGCGGGCGAGGTCGCCGGGGCGGATGCCGGTGGCGTCCCGGCCGCCGAGCAGCAGCCGCCCGCCGCTCGCCGGGTGGAGCCCGGAGGCGACCTTCAACACGGTGGTCTTCCCCGCCCCGTTGGGGCCGAGGAGGGCGACCACCTGTCCGGCGGCGACGGAGAGGTCCACGCCGTGCAGCACGGAGATGCCGTTGTACGCGGCGCGGACGCCGGACAGTTCCAGCAGGCTCATGCTTCCCCCAGGTAGGCCGCCAGCACCGTCTCGTCGCGCTGGATCAGGGCGGGCGGGCCGCAGGCCACGACCCCGCCGAGGTCGAGGACGTACACCTCGTCGCAGACGCTCATCACCAGGCTCATGTCGTGCTCGACGAGGAGGACGGCGGTGCCGTCGGCGGCGAGGGAGCGCAGCAGTACGGCGAACCGTTCGGTCTCCTCGGCGTCCTGGCCGGCGGCGGGCTCGTCGAGGAGCAGGACGCGCGGCCGAAGGACGAGGGCGCGGCCGACCTCGACGAGCCGGGCGATGCCGGTGGGCAGGGCGTCGGCCGGGTCGTCGGCGAGGGCGGTGAGCCCGAGCCGGTCGAGGACCGCGTCGGCGGTCCGGGCGGCGTGGCGGCGCTCGGGGCCGAGTTCGGCGGCGACGAGGAGGTTGTCGCGGACGGAGAGCCGGCCGAAGAGTTCCAGATGCTGGAAGGTGCGGGACATGCCGCGCCGGGCGCGCCGGGCGGGTCCTTCGCGGGTGATGTCCCGGCCGTCCAGCCGGACCCGGCCGGCGCGGGGGCGGCGCAGCCCGGAGAGGACGTCGAACAGGGTGCTCTTTCCCGCCCCGTTGGGCCCGATGAGCCCGGTGACCCGGCCGGCCTCGGCGGTCAGGGACACGGAGTCGAGGGCCCGGCGTCCGCCGAAGGCGACGGTCACCTCCTCAGCCTGCAGCAGTGGCACGGCTCAGCACCTCCCCGTCCTCGGGCCGCCAGGGACGGCGTACTCCCCACCACTCCGGCGGTGTGCCGGCGGGCCCCTGCCGACGGGCGGCGGCCCGGGTCCGCAGGGCGGTGGCCGCCGCGAGGGCGACGGCGAGCAGCAGCCACCCGTTCACCGCGTCCAGCGCCGCGAGCAGCCAGCAGGCGGCGAGCACCGCGGCCGTCGCCCCGAGCAGCAGCCGGTCCCGGGCGAGCGGCGCCCACTCGGTGCGCAGCCGGGTGATGACCCCGCCGGGGCTGTGGGCGAGCCCCATGCCGGCGAGGGCGATGAGCAGGGCCGACAAGTCCTGGGCCCAGGTGCCGAGTTCGCCGAGGAGCTGGGTCGGTACGACGAACGCGAGCCCGGCGAACAGGCCCGCGCCGACGGAGCCCAGTCCGGCGATGACCGCGATCAGGAAGATCGGCAGCCCGGCGACGAGGTTGAACTGGTCGGCGGTGACGGTCTGCAGCTGCATGCCGTACAGGGCACCGCCCAGCCCCGCGATCCCGGCGGACAGGGCGAAGACGGCGACCTTCGCGCCGAGGAGCCGGCCGCCGAGGGTGGCGTAGGCGGCCTCGCTGTCGCGCAGGGCGATCAGCCGCCGTCCGAACCGGCCCCGGCGCAGCGCGGCCACCCCGAGGGAGGCGAGCGCGAGACAGACCGCGGCCAGCACGAGCAGTTCGGCGGGGCTGGTCAGGCGCAGTCCGAACAGGTCGGGTCCGGTGACGTTGACCGAGCCCTGGTCGAACAGGGCGATGCGCACGCCGAGGACGTCGAAGGCGGGCAGGGTGAAGATCCAGCGGTCGAGGATCACGGCGAACGCGGTGGTGCCGAGGGCGAGGTAGATCCCGGACAGCCGCAGCGCCGGTACGGCGACGAGCGCGCCGACGGCCGCGGCGACCAGTACGGCGGCCGGCAGCGCCCACGGCTCCCCGTGCGCCCCGAGGTGCCCCCAGACCACGGCGCCGATCCCGGCGATGGAGAGCTGGCACAGGGAGACCTGCCCGGCGAACCCGGCGAGCGGGACGTACGACAGGGCGACCACGCCGAGGGCGAAGATCGTGCCGTACGGGACGAGGGAGTCCTCGGACAGGACGGTCACCAGGACCAGGGCGAGGCCGAGGATCGCGGCCGCCAGGAGCAGGGCGCCGCGCCGGCCGGGCAGCGGGACGGGGACCAGGCGCCGGTCGCGGCCGCGCAGCCGGCGGTGCGGGAAGGCGAGCAGGGCGAGGAGGAGGAGCAGGGCGGGGGCGGCCAGCCGCAGGCCGGGGAGGTAGTCGTTCTGCGGGAGGTAGCCGGCGAGGTAGGCCTCCAGGAGGCCGACGACGACCGCGCCGAGGAAGGTGAGCGGCAGGCTGCGCAGCCGGCCGAAGACGGCGGCGGTGTAGGCGCTGACGATGAGCAGGGAGAGCTGCTGGGCGTCGAGCGCGACGGTCGGCGCGATGAGGATGCCGCCGACGGCGGCGAGCTGGATGCCGAGGACCCAGGCGAGCCGTCCGGCCCGCAGCGGGTCGGCGCCGGTGAGCCGGGCGAGCGCCCGGTCGTCGACGCAGGCGCGCATCTCGGTGCCGG
Source organism: Streptomyces sp. NPDC005820 (assembly GCF_040630255.1). Taxonomy (NCBI): domain Bacteria; kingdom Bacillati; phylum Actinomycetota; class Actinomycetes; order Kitasatosporales; family Streptomycetaceae; genus Streptomyces; species Streptomyces sp. NPDC005820. Next base: position 11,646 of record NZ_JBEXXE010000094.1, on the reverse strand, counting down.
CCCGGGTGCGGTGCAGCAGGAACCACAGGCCGGCGGCGACCGCGAGGGCGACGGCCGTGGTGACGGCCTGGTGCCAGGTGACGGCGGCCGGGCCGAGCCGCAGGGCGGGCCGGTCGGCGAAGAAGGGGGTGAGGGGGCGGGCGGTGTTGGGGTCCCAGACCCAGCGGGCCAGCGCGATGCACCCGGTGAGCAGGGCGACGGTCATGACCAGGCGTTCCGCCTCGCCGAGCGTCTGCACCGGGCGCATCAGCACCCGCTCGACGAGGAGGCCGAAGGCGGGCGCGAGGACGAGGAGGACGGCGGCGAGCGCGAGCGGCACCGGCCAGCCCCAGCCGACGGCCAGCTGCCAGTAGGCGAAGGCCGCGAGCATCCCGGCCGCGCCGTGGGCGAAGTTGAAGACACCGGCCGTGGTGTGGGTGAGCACCAGACCGCTGCCGATCACGGCGTAGATCGCGGCGGTACTCAGGCCGACCACCGTGAAGGCCAGGAACTGATCCATGACTGGAAACTAGCTTCTCACTATTGGAGAATCAACCATTCGGACAGAGGTCGGGCAAAGGGAGGATCCATGGCCGGGACACAGAAGCGCGGCGCCACGATCGCGATGGACGCCGGGGAGGTGGACGCGTTCCTGCGGGCCCAGCCGGTCTGCCGGGTCGCCGTGACGGCCTCCGACGGCCATCCGCACCTCAGCCCGCTGTGGTTCGTCTGGGACGGGACGGCGCTGTGGCTCAACTCGCTGGTGCGCAGCCGTCGCTGGACCGACGTGGTGAAACACGGGCGGATCGCGGTCGTGGTGGACGAGGGCGGCTTCGACTTCCTGGCGCTGCGCGGGGTGGAGCTTCGGGGGGCCGCGGAGGTGGTCGGAGAGGTACCGCGCACGGGTGAGCCGTACGCCGGACTCGTGGAGCCGGAGCGGCTGTTCGGGGAGAAGTACGCGGGCGGGAGGTTCCGGTACGACGGGCGGCACGGGTGGCTGCGCATGGTGCCGGACGAGGTGGTCAGCTGGGACTTCGGGAAACTGCGGCGTTGACGGGCGACACCGGACATGGAAGCGTGATACTCGTTTTGGAGAATCATATTCTCGGGAGGTCTCTTGAGCGACACCGACGACCTGGTGGAGATCGAGCAGCTCCTCGGCCGCTACGCGGTGGCGATGACCCGCGGCGACGTGGACCGGGTGCTCGCCGTCTTCACCCCGGACGGCACCTACAGCGCGTTCGGCGACACCTATCCGCTCGACGAGTTCCCGGCGCTGGTCGCCGCCGCCCCCAAGGGCCTGTTCCTCGTCGGGACCCCGGTGATCGAGCTGGACGGCGACACGGCGACCGGCACCCAGCCGCTGTGCTTCGTCGAGCACGCCCGGCACGAGATGCGGATCGGCTACTACAACGACACCTACGCCCGCACCCCGGACGGCTGGCGGCTGCGCACCCGGGCGATGACCTTCATCCGGCGCAGCGGCGACCACGACTCCGGGCGGCCGCACGCCTTCACCCGGTCATGAGGATCTCTCCCTTCACCGACCCGTGCGCCGGCCTCGGCGCCTTCCGCCGCGAGCTGCGCGACTGGCTCGACGACCACGATCTGTCCCCGGCCGGCGACGACGGCGGACTGGACGGACAGGTCGAGCAACTCGCCCGCGTCCGGGCGGCGTTGTGGGCGGCGGGCTGGATGCGCTACGGCTGGCCGGCCGAGGTCGGCGGGCTCGGCGGGCCGAGCGCCCTGCGCGCGGTGCTCGGCGAGGAGGTCGCCGCCCGGGGCCTCGCCGAGCCCGGGATCTGGTCGATGGTGGAGGTGCTGGTCCCGACCCTGATCGACTACGCGCCGCCCGCGCTGGCCGCCGAGCTGGTGCCCCGGCTGCTGGACGGGCGGGAGCAGTGGTGCCAGGGCTTCTCCGAGCCGGGCTCGGGCAGCGATCTGGCGTCCCTGTCGACGCGGGCGGTCCCGTCGCCCGAGGGGGACGGCTGGGTGGTGTCCGGGCAGAAGGTGTGGACGAGCCTCGCCCAGTACGCGGCCCGCTGTGTCCTGCTGGCCCGCACCGGCGGCCCCGGACACGCCGGGATCAGCGCGTTCTTCGTCGACATGGACTCCCCCGGGATCTCGGTCCGCCCGCTGCGCACGATGCACGGCGTGGACGAGTTCGCCGAGGTGTTCCTCGACGACGTCCACGTCCCCGCGTCCCGGCTGCTCGGCGCCCCCGGCGACGGCTGGCGGCTCGCGATGGACCTGCTGCCGCACGAGCGCTCCACCTGCTTCTGGCACCGGATCGCCCACCTCTACAGCCGTCTCGACCGGCTGCTCGCGGACGGCTGCGAGGCCGACCCGGACGCGCTCGGCGCGGTCTGGCTCGACCTGCACATCACCCGCTGCCGCTCGGCCGGCACCCAGGCCCGACTGGCCGGGGGCGGACGGCTGGGCCCGGAGACCTCCGTGGACAAGATCCTGCTGGCCGGAGCCGAGCAACGGCTGTTCGACACCGCCCGGGACCTGCTCCCCGGCGCCGTGGAGCTCTCCCCGCAGGCCGGCTGGCGCACCGGGTACCTCTACTCACGGGCCGCGACGATCTACGGCGGCACGGCGGAGATCCAGCGCAACATCGTCGCCCGTCGTCTGCTGGACCTCGGAAAGGAGTGACCGTGGACCCGGCCGAGCGCGCCCTGCTGGGCGACACCCTGCGCAAGACGCTCACCTCGGGCGCCGACCTCACCGACCTGGGCTGGCCCGACATGCTGACCGAGGAGCCGGAGACGGTCGTCCCGCTGCTCTTCCGGCTGCTCGGCGAGACGGGCCGGCACGCCCCGGTCCTCAACGACGTCCTGCTGCACGCCGCGGGCCTCCCCCTCACCGGCACCCCGGCCCTCCCCTTCACCGGCGGCGCCCGGCTGGTCTGGCTCAGGGACGGATCGTCGTACGACTGCCCGCTCGACCCCGAACTGCCCCTGCGCCCCGCCGAGCCCGGCGCACCGCTCCTCCCCCTCGCCGCCGGGCGCCGGGCGCTCGGCTGGTGGCTGCTCGGCACCGGTCACGCGATGCTCGCCCTGGCCCGCCGGCATGTGCTCGACCGTGAGCAGTTCGGGCGCCCGCTCGCCTCCTTCCAGGCGCTGCGGCACCGGCTGGCGGAGACGTACGTGGCCCTGGAGGGCGCGGAGGCCGCGCTCACGGCGGCGGACGGCGACACCGGCTCACTGCTGGCCAAGGCCGCCGCCGGACGGGCCGCGCTGACCGCCGCCCGGCACTGCCAACAGGCCCTGGGCGGCATCGGTTTCACCGCCGAGCACGAGCTGCACCGCCATGTCGGACGGGCACTCGTCCTCGACGGCCTCCTGGGCTCCACCCGCGAACTCACCCGTGAGGCAGGCGCGTTGCTGCTGCGCGAGGGCCGCACGCCCCGTCTGGTCGACCTCTGAGGAGCCCCCGGATGACCACCGTCGATCTCTGGCCCGACCTGCTCGACTGCCTCGACCTCACCCCGCGTGAGCCGGGCGTCTACGAGGGCCGCTCCCAACAGCTGGAGTACCGGCGTCTGTTCGGCGGGCAACTGCTCGCCCAGTTCGCCCGCGCCGCCACCCTGGCCGCCCCCGGCAAGGGCCTGAAGTCGCTGCACACCCAGTTCCTGCGGGAGGGCCGGACCGGCGAGCCGGTGCGGTACACGGCCGAAGTCCCGCAGGACGGCCGGACGTTCGCCGCCGCACGCCTCACCGCCCGCCAGGAGCACGGGATCGTCGCCGTGGCGAACGCGAGCCTGCATGTGTGGGAGGACGGGCCGGACCGGCAGACCGTCGACCCCGTGCCCGCGCTCCCCGGAGCGGAGCGGGCCGCCGAACTCCCCCTGCTGCCCTGGGAGTCACGGGCCGCGACCGACCTCGACACCGAGAAGTCCGAGCCGCCGGTCTTCGAGCTGTGGACCCGGGTGCCGAGGGTGCGGTGGCCGCTCGCGCCGGCCCTCCTCGCGTACGCCACCGACCTCACCCCGATCGGCACCGCGCTGCGACCGGTGACCGGGGTGACGCAGACCGACTCGGGGCGGGCGTTCGTCTCGGCGGTCACCTCGCACACCGTGTGGTTCCACCGCCCGGCCGAGGTCGGCGACTGGCTGCTGCTGCGCCAGCACAGCCCCGTCGCCGCACACGGCCGGTGCTTCGGACGCGGGGATGTGCTGACCGGCGAGGGGACACTGGTCGCGTCGTACGCCCAGGAGGCGCTGCTGCGGTTCCTGTGAGCCGCCCACAGCCCGGAGCCCCTGAAAGGCCGGGTGCCTTTCAGGGGCTCCGGACGCTCAGGGCCCGGCCACCTCCACCACCACCGCCGACCCCATCCCCCCGCCCGCGCACATCGACGCCACCCCCACTCCCCCGCCCCGGCGGCGGAGTTCATGGACGAGGGTGACCAGCATGCGGGCGCCGGAGGCGGCGACCGGGTGGCCGAGGGAGCAGCCGCTGCCGTTGACGTTGACCGTGTCGGCGTCCAGGCCGAGGCGGTGGATCGCGGCCACGGGGACGGAGGCGAAGGCCTCGTTGATCTCGAAGAGGTCGACGTCGGCGACGGACATGCCGGCCCGGCCGAGGGCCTTGGGGATGGCCTGGACGGGGGTCAGTCCCGTCTCCGCCGGGTCGGCGGCGACCGAGGCCCAGGCGCGGACCGTGGCGAGCGCGGGCAGCCCCGAGCGGCCGTCGGCCACCGCGAGGAGGGCCGCCGCGTCGTTGGCCCCGGAGGCGTTCCCGGCCGTGATGGAGAAGCCCTCTATCTCCGGGTGGAGCGGCTTCAGCCCGGCCAGCCTCTCGGCGCTGGTGTCGCGGCGCGGGTGTTCGTCGGCCGTGAAGACGCCGTGCGGGGTGTCGAGCGGCACCGTCTCGTCCTTGAGGCGGCCCTCGTCCAGGGCGCGGACGGCGTTGCGGTGGGAGCGCAGTGCCCAGTCGTCCATCTCGGCACGGCTGATGCCGGCCCGGACGGCCGTGTTCCAGCCGACGGTGATCGACATGTCGAGGTTGGGGGCGTCGGGCCGGTCGGGGTGGGAGGGCGGCACCCAGCGCTCGGCGCCGCGGAAGGTCAGCCGGGGCGCGGTGGACAGGGACTGCACCCCGCCCGCGAGGACCAGCCGGTCCATGCCGGCCCGGATCGAGGCGGCGGCGGTCTGGACGGCGGCCAGGCCGCCCGCGCAGTGCCGGTTCAGGGCCAGCCCCGGTACCCGCGGCAGGCCGGCGGTGAGGGCGGCGTGGCGGGCGACGACTCCCCCGCCGTAGTGCGACTCGGCGAGGACGACGTCGTCCACCCGGTCCGGGTCGAGGCCCTCCGCCACCGCGCCGACCACCCGCTCGGCCAGCTCGTGGGCGGTCGTGTCGCGCAGGGTCCCCTTGAACGCGGTGCCGATCGGGGTGCGCAGGGCGGCGACGATCACGGCTTCAGGCATCGGCGGCCTCCTCCAGTTCGGCGACGAGGGTGCGGCGCAGCAGCTTGCCGGTGGCGGTGCGGGGCAGTTCGGGGCGGAAGACCACGGTGTCCGGGGTCTTGGCCGAGCGCAGCCGCGCCCTGGCGTAGGCCCGGATCTCCTCCGGGTCGCCCGCTCCGACGAGGACGGCGACCAGCCGCTGCCCCCACTCCGGGTCCGGCACCCCGAGCACGGCGGCCTCCCGCACTCCGGGGTGTTCGAGGAGGACGTCCTCGATCTCGGCCGGGGCGATGTTCTCGCCGCCCCGGATGATGGTGTCGTCGGCGCGGCCCTCGATGTAGAGGTAGCCGTCGGCGTCGAGGCGTCCCCGGTCGCGGGTGGCGAACCAGCCGTCCGTGACGGTGCCTTCGGCGCCCGCGTACTCGCCGGAGATCTGTTCCCCGCGGACGAAGACGAGCCCGGTGGCGCCCTCGCCGAGGGCCTTGCCGTCCTCGTCGCGGATCTCGACCTCGATGCCGGGCAGCGGCCGGCCGACCGAGCCGAGCCGCTCGCGCACCGCCGGTTCGTCGGAGGCGACGGCCCGCCAGTGGTCGTCGGGGCCCAGCACGCACACCGAGGAGGCGGTCTCGGTCAGTCCGTAGGCGTTGACGAAGCCGGTGTCCGGGAACTGCCGCAGCGCCCGCTCCACCACCGGCCGGGGCGCGCGGGCGCCGCCGTAGGCGAGGCTGCGCAGGCTCGGCGCCGCGGCGGGCGCGTCCCCCAGTTCGGCGGTGATCCGGGCGAGCATGGTCGGCACGAGCATGGCGTGCGTGACCCGCTCGCGGCGTACGGTCGCCAGCCAGCCGGCCGGGTCGAAGGACGCCTGGTAGACGATGCGGCGGCCCGCGTAGAGGTTGGTGAGCAGGTTCATCAGGCCGGCGACGTGGTACGGCGGGAGCGCGACGAGGGTCGCGTCGGCCGGGTCGGCGGAGCCGAAGTCCTGCGTGTTGAAGACGTAGGAGAGCAGGTGGCGGTGGCGCAGCAGGGCCGCTTTGGGCGCGGCCGTCGTCCCGCTGGTGTAGAGGACCACGGCGGTGGCGTCGCGGTCGTCGGGGGCGGGTCGCGGGGCGGGGTCGCCGGGCGGGTCGAGGAGGCTGTCCAGGTCCTCCGGGCGCAGCAGTTCGGCGCCCGGGTGGCGGGCGGTGAGCTCGTCCAGCTGCTCCGGTGCGAGGCGGTAGTTGAGGGGTACGAAGGGGACTCCGGCCAGGGCCGCGCCGAACAGGGCTACGGGGTAGGCGAGGTGGTTCGTCCCCAGGTACAGGACCGCGGAGCGGTCACGGAAGCGGTCGGCCGCGTGGTGCGCGAGGCGCTGGAGTCCGGCGGCGGAGAGCGAACGGCCGCCCTCGGTGACGGCCGGCCGGTCCCCCGCGGATGCGGCCATTTCCAGGATCACGGCTATGTTCATGAGAACGCCATTCTCATACACTCAGAGGCCGACTTGCAAGAGAGGGGAATGACGGTGCTGATCGAAGGTTCCTCGGCCCTGGTGGTCGGCGGCGCGGGCGGTCTCGGCGAGGCGACGGTACGGCGTCTGCGCACGGCCGGGGCCCGGGTCGTGGTGGCCGATCTGGCGGACGACAAGGGCAAGGCGCTCCAGGACGAGCTGGGCGTGCGGTATGTGCGCACCGACGCCACCGACGAGGACTCGGTCGCCGCGGCGGTCCGGGAGGCGGAGGACGCGGGAGAGTTCCGGATCGCGGTGGACTGTCACGGCGGTCCGGCGAGCGGCGGCCGGCTCGTCGGCAAGGACGGCTCGCCGCTCGCGCTGGAGGGCTTCCGCACGACGGTCGACGTCTATCTGACCGGTGTGTTCAACGTCCTGCGACTGGCCGCCGCGGCCATCGCCCGCACGGCGCCGGCCGGCGAGGACGGCGGGCGGGGCGTCGTCGTCACCACCTCGTCCATCGCGGCGTACGAGGGACAGATCGGCCAGCTCCCGTACGCGGCGGCCAAGGGCGGGGTGTCCGCGATGACCCTGGTCGCCGCCCGGGATCTGTCCCCGCTCGGCGTCCGGGTGGTCTCGGTGGCACCCGGCACGATCCTCACGCCCGCCTACGGCAGGGCGGGCGAGCAGCTGGAGGCGTACTGGGGGCCGCAGGTGCCCCATCCCCGGCGGATGGGGCGCCCCGAGGAGTACGCGGCCCTGGTCCAGCACCTGTGCGAGAACGACTATCTCAACGGTGAAGTGGTGCGTCTGGACGGCGCGTTGAGGTTCCCGCCCAAGTAGGGCCGCCCCGGCGGGCTCAGTCGGCGTCCATCTCCTGCCGGGCCTTCGCCCACAGCCAGCCCGCGTAGCCGTGCAGCCCCTCGCCGAGTCGGCGGTTCATCCTTCCGGCGAGGGCGCGGGCGTAGCTGCCCTCCAGGAGGGCGGCCAGGCGGAAGCAGGCGAGAACCTGGTACCAGCGGAAGCCGGAGACGTCCCGGCCGGTCGACTCGCCGTAGCGCGCGACGAGTTCGGCGCGGCCGGGCACGCCGTCCCAGGGCTGGAACTGCGGGTCGCTGCCGGGCGGGTCGCCCTTCTCGCGCCAGGCGGTGAGGATCCAGGCGAGGTCGAGGAGGGGGTCGCCGAGGGAGGCCATCTCCCAGTCGACGATGGCGGCGAGGCGCGGGGCGTCATGGGCGAACATGACGTTGGCGAACTGCAGATCGCCGTGGACGATCCCGGTGGCGGTCTCCTTCGGGGTGTGCGCGGCGAGCCAGTCGGCGACCCGGTCCACCTCGGGGGACTCGCCCTCGCGGTAGCCGGGGGTGTCGCGGTAACCGTGCAGCATCTTCAGGTACTTGGGCGTCTGGCGGGTCGACCAGCCCTCGGGACGGCCCAGATCGGCCAGTCCGTGCCCGGCGGGATCGACGGCGGCGAGGGTCGCGGCGCCGTCGACGAGGGAGAGGGCGAGCGACCGGCGCCAGTCGGCGTCCTGCGCGTACCGCCCGGGCAGCGTGCCGCGCGGCGCGAAACCGTCGATCTTCTCCAGGACGGAGAAGGGCCCGCCGAGCACGTCGTCGTCGAGCACGCTCGCCCGCAGCCGGGGGTGCGGTACGTCGGTGCCGGCGAGGGCGGCGAGGACGCGGCTCTCGCGGCGGAACGCGTCGGAGGCGCCGGAGCGCAGATGGCGGCCGGGGCGGCGCAGCACGAGTTCGGTGCCGTCGGCGCGGCGGAGGGTGAACAGGAGGTTCTGGGCGCCGCCGGTGAGGGGTTCGAGGGCGGCCACGGGTCCGTCGCCGGGGAGGTCGTCCAGGCCGGTCCAGGCGTTGAGCCGGTCGAGGTCGGCCTTGAGTTCGTCGTCGGTCACCAGGTCACCGCCGTCTCGGGAAGGCGGTCCGCGTACTGTGCGCGGGCCGCGGCCAGCCGGGTGGGCAGATGGGCCGAGCCGAAGATCCGGTCGTCGGCCGGTTCGGCGCCCTTGAGCAACAGCCGGGCCACGACGTCCTGGTGGGCCTCGGTGGGGCCGTCGGCGACGCCGAGGGTGGGGCCGGAGTGCCACATCTTGGTCAGCGGCAGCTCGTTGGAGACGCCGAGGGCACCGTGCAGGTGCAGGGCGCGGTAGGCGACCTCGACCAGGACCTTGGGCGTGGCGACCTTCACGCCGGAGACATGGAGGCGGGCGCGGCGGGCGTCGGCGCGGTCGCCGGTGCGGGCCGCCCGGTCCATGAGCCAGGCGGCGTGCAGGACCTGGAGCCGAAACTGCTCGATCTGGATCCAGGTGTCGGCGAGTTGATGGCGGACCGCCTGCTGGTCGGCGAGGGCGCCCCCGCGGGTGCGGCGGGAGGCGATGCGCTCGGTCATCATCTCCAGCGCCTTCCTGCACTGCCCGACGGAACGCATCGCGTGGTGCAGCCGGCCGCCGCCGAGGCGGGTCTGGGCGATGAGGAAGCCGGAGCCGGGTTCGCCGAGGAGGTTCTCGGCGGGGACACGGCAGCCGGTGAAGCGCAGATAGCCGTGCACACCCTCGCCGAGCGGCTCGCCGCCCATGCCCGTGCCGCGCACCATCTCCATGCCCGGCGTTCCGGCCGGGATCAGGATCATGGAGGCGCCCTGGTGGACGGGCACGTCCGGGTCGGTGATCACCATGGCGACGACGAAGGCCGCGAGCGGGTAGTTGGAGGCGAACCACTTCTCGCCGTCGATCACCCACTCGTCGCCCTCGCGGACGGCCGTGCAGGTGAAGCCTGCGGGGTCGGCGCCGCCGGTCGGCTCGGTCATCGCGAAGGTGGAGACGATCCGTCCGTCGAGGAGCGGTTCGAGGTACTCCTTGCGCTGCTCCTCGGTGGCGTAGTGGGCGAGGATCTCCGCGTTGCCGGAGTCCGGGGCCTGGGTGCCGAAGCACATGGGCGCCCAGCTCGACCGGCCGAGGATCTCGTTGAGCAGGCCGAGGTTCACCTGCCCCATGCCCTCCCCCATAGCCTTAAAGGCATGGGCGGTGCCCCCATCGCCAAGCGCGGGCGACAGATGGGCGGCCCACAGCCCCTGCTCACGCACCCTGCGCTGCAGGGGCCGTACGACCTCCCGGAAGACCTCGCTGCCCCGGTCGTAGGGCTCGGCGTTGCCCGGGAACAGCACGTCCAGCGGCTCTATCTCCTCGCGGACGAGTCGCGCGGCCCAGTCGAGTTTCTCCTGGAACGCGTCGTCGGTACTGAAGTCCCACATGACGCACCCTCCATCAGAATCCTGTTCTGAAATTAGCAGAATGACATTCTCGCAATCCAGTGCCGGGCGCCCGCACCCCCGCCAGCAGAAAGCCGACCAGGTGCTCCACCTCGGCGGCGCCCGGCACCTCCTCGCCGAACAGCCAGTACTGGAGCGAGGCGACGACGGCGCCGGCGGCGGTGCGGGCCGCGCGCAGGGGATCGGCGGCGCCCAGTTCGGCGGCCGGCTGCGCGAGCAGGGCGGCGAGCGCGTCCACGAGGGCGACCGCGATGTGCCCCGCGTGCGGTGCGCCACCGGTGGCGTTGGCCAGCACCGCCCGTGTCTGCCGGGCCAGTTCGGCGTCCGAGGCCTGCCGGACGACGGCAGCGAGACCGGCCCGCAGCTGAGCCTCGGGACCCTCGTCCGCGGCCCGCGCGATGCGGTGGCGGACGTAGGCCACGACCGTGCGCGCACCGCGCTCGACGATGGCCTCGACCAGGGCGTCCTTGCTGTCGAAGCAGCGATAGAACGCGTCGTTCGACGACCCTGCGGCGGCCACGATGTCGGCGACCCTCGGCCGCCGTCCGTCGCCGGCCACCATCAACGCGAGGCCGGCGTCCAGCAGACTCCCGGCCTCCGCGCTCCCTCGTCGACGCTCCCTCAGAATGCTATTCTGCATGAGAGAGAACGATACTCTCACTTGGGAGAATGCTCCAGGGGCGGAAGGCGGGCGGGATGGGATACGCGGACGAGCTGTTCGACCTCACCGGCCGGGTCGTGCTGGTCACCGGCGGCAGCCGGGGGCTGGGACGGGCCATGGCGTTCGGCGCGGCCCGGTGCGGCGCGGACGTCGTGGTGGCCAGCCGCAAGTACGAGGTCTGCGCGGCCGTGAGCGAGGAGATCGAGCGGGAGACCGGACGCCCGGCCCTGCCGTACGGCGTCCACGTGGGCCGCTGGGACGAGCTGCCGGGCCTGGTCGACGCGGTGTACGACCGCTTCGGCCGGCTGGACGCGCTGGTCAACAACGCGGGGATGTCCCCGGTCTACGACGACCTCACCACCGTGACGGAGCGGATGTTCGACGCGGTGCTGGACCTCAACCTCAAGGGCCCGTTCCGGCTGTCGGTCCTCGCGGGCACCCGGATGGCGCGGGCCGGGGGCGGCGCGATCGTCAACGTCAGCTCCACGGGCTCCCTGCGGCCCCGCCCGGCGATCGTGCCCTACGCGGCGGCGAAGGCCGGCCTCAACGCGCTGAGTGAGGGCCTCGCCCACGCCCTCGGCCCGACCGTGCGGGTCAACACCCTGATGTGCGGCCCGTTCGCGACCTGGGCGACCCGGGGCTGGCAGGAGGACCCGGACCAGCTCGCCGCAGGGGTCCGCCCGCACGCGCTGCAGCGCATCGGCGCCCCGGACGAGATCGTCGGCGCGGCGCTCTATCTGCTGTCGGACGCGTCGTCGTACACGAGCGGGGCGACCCTGCGGGTGGACGGCGGGATGCCCTAGAAGACTCATGAAGATCTTGGGTTCTGGCCCCGCCGCGTGAGCGGCGGGGCCAGACTCGTTTTCGTGGCGATGGGCGAGTGGGCCGGGGAGA
>NZ_JBEXXE010000093.1:0-17042 GCF_040630255.1 Streptomyces sp. NPDC005820 | reverse complement strand
CATGCTCAAGCACCGTGCCCTCTACCAGCCCGGACACGAACAAACAGCCTGACCAAGCCCACAGCCCTTGACCGAACAGATAGAAGCACCCCCCAACGAGATCCACCTGATGTTCACCGCCGACAAGTCCGGTGCGGGCATGACGACGGTGAGCAACTCCCGCAAGACCGGCAAGGACGCGGTCGCCATCGTCGTCCGCCCCAACGAGGCACAGGAGAACTGGATCGCATGCGCCGACTTCGACTTCTGAGATTCGCGAGGCTGCTTTCGGTAGCGGGCGGCTCGCTCGGCTGCACGGGTGCGCTGCTGTTCCTCTGCGGCGCACCCACGTAGGCCCACACCGCGCTCAAGACGGCGACACCGGCCCCCGGAGCCAAGGTCGGTGCGGGGACCAGCGTGGTCGCTTTCCTTCAACGACCTGATGTCCGGCATCGCACCGAAGATCAGCGCCGTCGGGCCCGACGGCACAGTCGTCCCTGCCGGTCAGCCGGGCGTCACCGACGACACGGCCTGCGCCGCAGTGTCCCCCTGCCCGCAGGCGTCATCACCCTCACCTACTCGATCACCGCGGGAGACGGGGACGCCCAGACCAACGCCTTCCAGTTCGAGGCCGTCGACAGCATCGAGCCGGCCGGCACCCCGTCCGCCTGCGCGGACCTCCGGAGGGCTGTCCGGCAGTCGATCCACCCGCACGCCCGAAACGGAGCCAGAACGTGCGCGAGCTCTACGACGGGACCGACTACGGCCCACTGCACGGCTGGCGCGGCGACGAGGAGGTGATCGCGGCAGTGCGCACGCTCATCACCGACGCGCTCGACGGCACGGCCGAGGACGTGCCGGAGGAGGCCTACCCCCTTCCCGAGGGCGTGGGGGCGGCAGTCACCATGGGCTACGACGAACAGGGCGCGCCGCATCCTCTCGTCTGGGTCCGCACGGACATCCCCAGCGGACTGCGGGCGGACCTGTGGGGCTACTGCGCCGCCCTGTCCGTCAGTTTCGACCGCGTGGATGTCGAACCTGACGCGGACGGGATCTACTACGTGGGGATGGAGCGTTCGCCGGTGACCGGTCCAGGTGTGGCACTGCTCGCGGCGCTCACGCTGCAGCGGATGGGCCGGCGCCCCGACGACTGTGCCTTCCCGCTCCTCGTGCCCCCCGCGGAGGAGGAAGCGGCAACGCCCTTGGCCGCGTGACGAGAACGCGCGCAGCCGACGTCGGGCGTGGTTCCGGCTGACCCGCCTCGTCGTGCGCTACCGCCTTCCGTGTCCGGTGACATCGCCGGGTAGGGAAGGCGGTGCGTGAAGGCGCACGACGGCACTGCGCCGCCTGGCGGGGTCCGGTGTCCAAAGTCGTAGCGCCATCAAGGTGCGATGGCGCGGCTACTCGTCCGCGCAGATGACATGGCGCAGAATTCGAAATTATGTTCGGAAATGGCTCGGGGAAGGGGTGGGGAATGATCTGCAACCTAGAGGTATCTGCCCTCTCGCCTGGCATTTTGCTTTCTCGCGGCCGAGTCGGTCCATCCACTCGTCGACTCTGCCGAGTTCCGTTGTCAGTGGTGGCCTCTACGGTTTCTTGTGGTTGGCGCGGAATGCCTGTGCACGGCTGCATGGCCGGGGTAATGAGAGGGCGGGGAGTATGGAGTTGGACTACGACCGTCTGGTCGCGCTGCGAAAGCAGAGCGCTGCTTGGCGGCTGCTGAAGGCCGACAATGCCGCGCTGATGCTGAGCTTCTTCAACAAGGTGTTCGTCGAGCAGGGGGCCCGTTCGATCGCCCGTGCGGAGCTTGTCGAACGGCTGGACGACGAGTTGTTCGCACTCAACGACCGGCTGGGGCAGGGCACGTTTCCCAAGTCCGCGAAGGCGTATCTGGACGACTGGTCGGGGCAGGGGATCGGCTGGCTGCGCACGTACTATCCGCCGGATTCGGACGAGGCGCACTATGACGCCACGGCTGCGGTCGAGAAAGCCATCGCGTGGGTCCGGTCGCTGGAAGAGCGTTCGTTCGTCGGTACGGAGTCGCGCCTGAACACGATCTTCGACCTGCTGCGGCAGATGACGTTCGGCACAGAAACCGACCCCGAGGCGCGGCTGGCGGAGCTCACCCGGCGACGGCATGAAATCGACCAGGAAATCGCGCGTGCTGAGGCCGGCGAGGTAGCAGTTCTGGAGAGCGCGGCGCTGCGGGACCGCTATCAGCAGGTGACGACGACGGCGCATGGGCTGCTGGCCGACTTCCGCGAGGTCGAGGCGAACTTCCGGGACCTCGACCGGGACCTGCGGAGCAAGATCGCCGCGTGGGACGGGGCCAAGGGCGAACTCCTGGACGAGGTGCTGGGCAGCCGCGAGAGCATCGCGGAGTCGGACCAGGGCCGGACCTTCCAGGCGTTCTACGACTTCCTCCTCGCCCCGAGCCGTCAGGACGAGCTCAAGAAGTTGCTGGCCGCGGTCGAGGCGATGGAGGCCATCGGCGAGCCCGATCCGAGGATGCGGCGCATGGTCCGGGACTGGCTGGAGGCCGCCGAACGCACCCAGATGACGGTGCGGCAGCTGTCGGATCAGCTGCGCCGGTTCCTGGACGACCAGGTGCGCTCGGAGGATCGCCGTGTGCTGCAGCTGGTGCGCGGTATCGAGGCACAGGCCCTGGCGTTGCGTGATGTGCCGGGCGTGGACCTGGTCGCCGGGATCGATGCGGCCGCTCCGGCCATCGTCCTGCCGATGGAGCGGCCTTTGTACGCGCCGGTGGTCAAGGCGGCGATCGACAGTACCGGGATCCATGCGGGGGACGAGGAGTTCACCGCCGACGCCTTGTTCGAGGCGGTGTATGTGGATCCGGCCAGGCTCACGGCCGCGGTGCACCGGGCGCTCGGCTCTCGTACCCAGGTGTCGTTGGCCGAGACGCTGCGCGAGTACCCCTTGGAGCAGGGGCTTGCCGAACTGGTCGCCTACTTCGCGCTGCCGGACGACGGTTTCACCACGGTGTTCGACGACCACCGCCAAGAAGAGATCACCTGGATCGGCGAGGACGACGCCCAGCAGATCGCCACCGTACCCGTGCTCACCTTCGCCCGCACCAGCCCCGGCATCGCCTGGGCGTCCGGCCCTGAGGAGGACCGATGACCACGCCGGCCACCCCCACCCCGCACCAGCCGCACACCCTCTCACTACCGGTGAACCAACTGCTCAAAGGACCGGTCTTCCGCGACCAGCACGAGCGGGCCTGGGACGCCCTGTTGCGTCACAGTGCCGACGTGAAGGACTACGTCGACGTCATGGGGCTGCGCGTGGTGATCGACGAGATGGAGGGATACGCCTTCCTCCAGTCGAAACCCGACGACGAAGACGACGTCGTTCGCGATCCCCGCATGGCGCCGCCGCGGCTGATGCCCCGCCGCTCGCTGTCCTACCCCGTCAGTCTGCTGGTCGTACTACTGCGCAAGCGGCTCGCCGAGTTCGACGCGGGCGCCGACGGCACCCGCCTGATGATCACCCGGGACGAGATCGTCGAGATGATCAGCACCTTCCTCCCGGCCGGCAGCAACGAGGCGCGCCTGATCGACCAGATCGACGGCCACATCAACAAGGTGGCGGACCTGCAGTTCCTGCGCCGCGCTCGCGGGCAGGAGCAGCTGTTCGAGGTGCAGCGGATCATCAAGGCCTTCGTCGACGGGCAGTGGCTCGCCGACTTCGAATCAAGCCTGGCCCGGTACGCGGCCACCCGCACTCCCCAGGAGGAGCAGCAGTGATCCCGGACCAGTCCGGCCCCGCCGGCAAGACCACCTCCACCGACCTGACGGCGGCCGGCTTCCGGCTGGAGCGTCTGGAGGTCTACAACTGGGGCACCTTCGACAAGCACGTGTGGTCGTTCGGCATCGGCGGCGCCAACGCCCTGCTGACCGGTGACATCGGCTCCGGCAAGTCCACCCTGGTGGATGCGATCACCACCCTGTTCATGCCCGCCCGCAAGATCGCCTACAACAAAGCTGCCGGCGCGGAGAGCGGTGAGCGCAGCCTGCGCTCCTATGTGCTGGGCCACTACAAGTCCGAACGCAACGAGACCACCGGGACGACCAAGCCGGTGGCGCTGCGCAAGCCGGGCAGCTACTCGGTCATCCTGGGCGTGTTCACCAACCCGGCACTGTCTTCGACCGTCACGCTGGGACAGGTGTTCTGGCTGGCCGACGCGAACGCCACCAGCCCCGAGCGGCTGTTCCTCGTCGCCGACCGGCCGCTGTCCGTCGCCGCGGACTTCGCCGACTTCGGCACCGAGGTGCGCGCGCTGAAGAAGCGCCTCGAAACGGGCGGTGTCCGTGTCCACAAGACGTTCCCGCCCTACAGCAAGGACTTCCGACGCCGGATGGGCATCGAGTCCGAGCAGGCACTGGAACTCTTCCATCAGACGGTGTCGATGAAGTCGGTGGGCAGCCTGGACGACTTCGTGCGCAGTCACATGCTCGAACCGTTCGATGCGGCGGCCATGACCGACAACATCGTCAGCCACTTCGACGCGCTGAGAACCACCTACAACTCCGTTCAGCGGGCCCGCGCCCAGATCGAGGCCCTCACTCCGCTGCTTGAGGACAGCGACGCCTACGAGGGCCTGACCGCACGCATAGAGGAGGCCGACGCCCAGCAGGCCGCCCTGCGGTACTTCATCGCCCAGCACATGGCGGTGCTGCACGAAGCCCTGCGCGCCGAGTCGGATCGGATGCTCGCCCGTCTGGACAGCGAGAAGAAGTCCGCGAAAGACGAACTGGAGCGGCTGCGGGACCAGGAGCGCCAGTGGGAGCTGCAGCGTGAGGGTTTGGGCGGCGGGCGCCTGAGCGAACTGGAGCGCCAGATCGAGGCGACGGAGAAGCAGCGCGCCGCTCAGGAGAAGCGCGCCCGCCAGCACGCCGCCCTGCTGGAGCAGGCCGAGCTGGCCCCGGTAACCGATCAGGCCCAGTTCACCGACCGACTGGAGGAGATCACCCAGGCCCAGCACGACGTCGCAGCGGTGACACAGAAGACGCGCACGGCCCTGGAGACACTCGCGGTCGAGGCTGCACAACTGAATCAGCAGGCCGAGGACCTCAACGCAGACCTGATCAGCCTGCGCTCGCGCCGCAGCAACATCCCGCGGAAGCAGCTGGAAGTACGTGCCCGCCTGAGCCGCGAACTCGGCATCGAGGAGAGCGCCCTGCCGTTCGCCGGCGAGCTCATTCAGGTCCGCGACGCGGAACAGGCATGGGCCGGAGCCGCCGAACGGCTGCTGCGCGGCTTCGCCGTGTCCCTCCTGGTCCCCGGCGACGAGTACGCCCGCGTCTCCGACTGGATCAACGACCACCACCTGGGAACGAAGCTGGTCTACTTCCGCGTCCCGGACAAACTCCCGCCGCGGCGCCAGCCCACCGGCGCGTCCACGGCGATGTTCACCAAGCTCGAAGTGCGCGACGACTCGCCGTTCGCCCCGTGGCTGGCCGGCGAGCTCGAACGCCGCGCCTCCCACACCTGCGTGCCGACCATGGAGGACTTCCGCCACGCCGAACTCGCCATCACCGTCCAAGGTTCGATCAAGGGAGCGCGGGGCCGTCACGAGAAGAACGACACCACCCACATCGAAGACCGCAGCACCTATGTGCTCGGCTGGACGAACCGGGCGAAGATCGAAGCCCTGCTGGATCAGGCCGGCCGGGTCCACGGCGCCCAACGCGAGCTGGAGAAGAAGAAGGCCGAGCTGGGAGCCGCCCACGAGGACGCCATCAGCCGTGACAAGGTCCTCGACCGGCTGGCGGCCATGCAGGACTACAGCGAGATCGACTGGCGATCCGCAGTACGACGCATCACCGAACTCACGGGCGAGAAGCAGCGTCTGCAGACCGACTCCCATGATCTGGACGAACTCACCCGCCGTCTCGCCCGGATCGCCGACGAAATCACCGAACAGGAAGCCGCTTACGAAAAGGCCAGCCAGGGCTGGGGCCGGGTCTGCGGCGAACGCGATACCGCCGAACGCGCCCGCGACGAGGCCCGCACCGTACTCGACGAACCGACCGCCCGCGAGGCACAGGCCCACTTCCCGGCCCTCGAACAGCGCCTGACCACAACCCGCCTGGCGTGCCGGACCGCGCAGGAGTGCACGCAGACCGAAAATCGGCTGCGGGAGGAGATGACGGCGCACAAACGCCGCTGGGCGCAGGAGCAGACACGTCTCGGCCAGACGATCGCCGCCCGGATGAGCTCCTTCCGCACGGCTTATCAGGTCGAGGCCGGCGAACTCGACGCCTCCGTCGCTTCCGTCCCCGGATACCGTGCCCTGCACCAGCAGCTCGTCGCCGACGACCTGCCGCGCTTCCAGGACCAGTTCCGCACCTACCTGAAGACCAACGTGATCCGCGAAATCGCCGGATTCCACGCGCAGTTGACCATCTGGGCCGACGAGATCGGCGACCGCATCCACACCATCAACGAGTCGCTGGCCGGCATCGACTACAACCCGGGCCGCTACATCATGCTCAAGCCTGAGCAGACGCCCAACACCGAGATCCGTGAGTTCACCGCGGAACTGCGCGCCTGCACCGACGACGTCCTGTCCGGCGATGACTCCGATCTCTACTCCGAGGAGAAGTTCCACCAGGTCCAGCACCTAATCGAACGCTTCAAGGGCCGACAAGGCCACGCGGACAGCGACCGCAGCTGGACCAAGCGCGTCACCGATGTGCGGTACTGGTTCGTCTTCAGCGCCAGCGAACGACGCCGCGAGGACGACTCCGAGTACGAGGTGTACTCCGACTCCGGCGGCAAGTCCGGAGGTCAGAAGGAGAAGCTCGCATACACCATCCTGGCCGCCTCCCTCGCCTACCAGTTCAAGCTCGACACGACCAGCAGCAGAAGCCGTACCTTCCGCTTCGTGGTCATCGACGAAGCCTTCGGACGCGGCTCGGAGGAATCCGCCCGCTTCGCCCTGGACCTCTTCAAGCGTCTGGGGCTGCAACTCCTCATCGTCACCCCACTGCAGAAGATCCACGTCATCGAGCCCTACGTGTCCGCCGTCGGCTTCGTCGACAACCCCACCGGACACCATTCGCGCCTGCGCACCCTGACCATCGCCCAATACCGCCGCGAACGCCTCGCCCATACCCTGGCGGTTCTGCAGCCCGCAGCCGGACCGGGAGACTGAGATGACGACGCATCAAAGCTCCCAATGGACTACGCCGCAGACTGTCCTCGAACGCCTCCGTAAACGCTGGAACACGGGTACCTATCTCACCCAACTCGCCGACGGGGCACCCTGGGAGCCCGTCGGGATTCCCCTGCGCGGCCCGAAGGCCGGCGACATCACCCGCCACTATGAAGAGGTCCTCGCCTGGACCGAATCGTGGGCACCCAGCGCACACCGGCACCTACGCATTGAATACCGCCGACTCGGCGGGCGCCTCGCGGGTGTGAACAGCATCCCCGACCGGGTCTGGATCGACGACCGCGACGGCCTCTGGCGCCTGCTCGGCGTGACCCCCTCGGTCGCCCGCTACCAAACCCTGCTGACCTCCACCCAGGAGTCACTGCCCGCGCTCATCGACTGGATGATCGCCCACCCCATGCAGGTCCTCCAGCGGGAAGCCGACTGGCCCCGCCTCCAGGCCACCATCCGCTGGATCGCCGACTACCGCGGCCCAGCCGTCTACCTGCGCCAGCTGGACGTACCCGGCGTGGACACCAAGTTCATCGAACGCCACCGCGCCATCCTGACCACCCTGCTTGAACAGTGCCTTCCCGACGACCGCATCGACACCGAAGCCGCACGCACAGACTTCGCCGCCCGCTTCCACTTCCTGCACAAGCCCGCCTACCTGCGGTTCCGCATGCTCGGGGGCGAGTCGCCGACGGGCTTCAGCGAACTCACGGTCCGCGCCGATGAGCTCACCGCCCCGCCGCCCGGCATCACGGCCGTGTACGTCGTCGAGAACGAAACCACCTACCTCGCCTTCCCCGACCAGCCCCACAGCATCGTGATCCACGGCGGCGGCTACGCCGTCACCCAACTGTCCGCCCTGAACTGGCTGCACGGCATACGCCTCGTGTACTGGGGCGACCTGGACACCCACGGGTTCACCATCCTCGACCGGCTGCGTCAGGCCTTTCCGCACACGCAGTCCATCCTGATGAACCGGGACACTCTCCTGGAGCACCGCAGCCAGTGGGTGAAGGAAGACGCCCCCACCCACCAGCCTCTCGGCACGCTCACTCCGGACGAGGCCGATGTCTACGACAGCCTCGTGGACGGCGAGTTCGGCCCCAACGTACGACTCGAACAAGAACGCGTGCGGTTCCACCTGCTCGAAGAGGCCCTTAACGAGCTCCGCTAGGCACCGCACACACCGCCAGCTGGCTTGTCGGCGCCGATGAAGGGGCAGGTTCATCGAACCGCGGCGAGCAGTTCCTGATGCCTGGCGAGAGCCGTTGCGCGAAGGAGATCACGGAACTCGTCGGTCACTGTCCCACGGGTCTTCAAGGCATGACAGTTCGGGCACAGAGCGATCATGACCTCAGGAAGATCCGCGCCCCCCTTGGCGTGATCGTCTATGTGATCCACTTCCAACAGGAAGGAGCCATTGCGGCTGAATGCCGAGGTATAGCGGGGATCAGGGCAACGAGGGTTCTCGCAGCCCCCTTGGCTGCGCTCAAGCACCGCATGACGGGATGCGACGATGCGGCTCAGCCGCTGACCACCTCGGGGCAGGCGGCGGTGGCTCTTGCCGTCTCGCACGGCACGCTCCGCCCGGGCATTCAGCTCCGCGTAGCGCAGAGCCGGATCCGGATCTGCCATGCGACGCAGCAGGGCAACGGTCATCCTGCAGCGATCGAGTGCGTCGGTGGCCGGTTCTTCGGTCGGCAGCGCGAAGTGACCGGCGGCCAAGTCCCAGTTATTGTCGAACTCGCCGTGGCGCAGACGTGCGCACTCCCAGCGGCTTCCGTTCAACTTCGTGAGTGCGGTCGCGGTGTCCGGCCACAGGGCACCGTGGGGGAGGCCGTCCCGTAGCCAGGCGTACTCCAGCCCCGCGTAGATCGCGGCGTACTGGAGGTTGCGTCCGTAGGTGACGACGCGCTTGCCCTGGAGTCTGCGCAGCAGGGTGTCGGCTACCTCGCGGAAACGGGGGGCGGCTTCGAGGTCCGCAGGGCCGGCAGGGCCTAGTCGAAGCTGCCGCAGGAATGTCGCATCCCACTCGGGGTTGATGAATTGATGCCATCTCTTGTGGCCGCCGGTCGAGGTGAGTGCTATCTCATAGGGCACGGCCCGTTCCAGGGGCGGGGTGGACGGAGCGGGTGACCCGAGGGCTCTGACGGCCAGAATGACCGCATCGGGGTCGTCGAGGACGCCCCGCGCCCAACGGATCGCAGCATGGCGGATGGCTTGGGCTTCGTCGGCGTCGGGTGGCGCCGAGAAGGGGACAGCTTGGTCCGCGCGGTAGACAGGCGACGGCGGATATACGGTCTCTTCCCATCCCTGCGTCGTGCGCCCGGTGCTCGTGGTCACCCCGGCGACGGCGACCAGCTGCGGAGGCCCGAGCACGTAGGCGTCGGGGCGAAAGAGGTTGGACGCGCGCAGCCCTGCGGCCTTGAGCCGTCCCGCGGACTTCAACCCTTTCGGTAGCCGAGGGTAGCGCTGAAGCAGGCCCCTCAGGACGTCGTTCGGCTGTGCGTCCGGATTCTGGACGTAGACCGGCGCGCCGAACCCGGCGGGGGTGGCGCCGCACAGCACATGTTGCTCACCCTCGGGGCTGAACGAGACGGCATCGAACTGTACGGACATGTGAGGCTGGTGACTCCATGGCGACGGAAGAGGACCTGGAGTGAATCTAACCTGACAGGCTCGTGGCCTGAACTGTTGTGGCCCGGTCAAGGTCCTTTTCACATGAGCGTTGGCTCCGAGCCTGCGCCTTCGGTTCTCCGAAGCAGAGCGCGTGTCGTGGGTCGTCGGACGGCACCGCGCAGTCCGCGGGCGGGCCGAACCAGTCGAGGAAGACCTTCTGGCGACCAACCGGCCAGGCGCGCGACGGGTTCCGCCAAGCCGAGGCGGGTGGGAGGTGCCAGCGATCTCGGCGCAGACGTCACGGTATGGGACGGCGACGACCGCCTGGTGATCCTGCAGTGCAAGCAGTACCCCAGTCCCGTCGGCTCCGTTCACGTACAGCAGTTCAACGGAATCGTCGGGTCCCATCATGGAGCGGACGCCCATCATGATCGCGTTGAACGGCTTCACGCAGCCAGCGACGGACTTCGCCCCAGGCACGCGCTCCTTCTCGTGAGCCGTCGGGAGTTGAGGCTCTGGGCTCACGGCAGCACCATTACGACATCCTGGGCATCGAGAGTACGGCGTAGCGTACGGACCACACGAATCTGCTGCCTTGCGCAGGCGACAGACCCGGACAGTCAGGTCCGAGTCCTGGTTCACGGATGGGTGGTGCCTGAAGCAAACCAGTCGTGGAGCGTGGATTCTGCCCCTTCGGGGAGATCATTGATGAACACCACTGCAAGGCTGCGCTGGGCTCGCGAGCAGCACACGTAGAACAGGTTACGCGAGCGTTCGGTCCGGTCAGGTTTGTCAGTACCGGCGAGCATCTTGCCGATGTTGTACCGGTTCCAGGCGCTGTCGTCGACCACCACGACGACGTTCTCGAATTCGTCGCCTTTGACACCGTGCTGGGTGGAGAAGGGTGTGAGTTCGTCGATGAAGTGAGTGACGCTGATGACCTCCCGGTAGGGCACGTTGCGGAGGTTGTTCGAGAAGTCCGCTCGTCGTTGGTCGCGCTCGTCCAGGTCCTTTGCGGTTCGCCGGCGTTCGAGGTCTTTGAGCTTTCCCGGTATGGCGAGGAGGCGGCCGTCGGCCATCAGGTCGAGCACATCCCCAACGGTGCCGGTCGTGCGCATGGCGTCAAGGGCACGGATCGCTTCGCTGATGGCGCGTTTGTGGGCATGGGTGGTGATGCGGGTTCGTCCCTCGTCCAGCAGGCTGGTGAGTTCGGCGAAGTCGTTGTTGCGGAAGGCTGTGCACACGGCCTCGATCCGTGTGAGGTACTGGATGTAGGGCTCGTTGCGTGCCATGAGGTCGTCGGGGCCGTAGCGGCCCAGCTGCCGGTACTGTTCGAGGAGGTTGGCGTACTCCAGGGTGCCGGCGATCCCTCGGTGGGTGAGCAGCAGGTATTTGCTGTTCTCTCGCGTCCAGCCGTTGCGGGCCAGTGTTGCTTCTGCGGCGGTGAGTCGCTCCGGGCCGGCCGGGATGCCGCTGTTGAGGAACAGATGGACCTCACCTGTCTGCTGGCTACCGACAGGGTCCTGTATGAGCTCGGGGCGCATCCGATTGAGCACCTCGACGACGGGAGGCGAGCACCGGTAGTTCTCGTGCTTGGTGATCTCGGTGAGCAGCCCAGGCCGTTTCACCGCTCCGACACCGGACTCGTAGATCTTCTGCATGGAGTCGCCGAAGAGGCCGACCACGCATTCCTCTCGCCCGGCGCCCGCCAGGTGGTCCAGCAGGAGTTGGATCGTCTTGGGTGAGGTGTCCTGGTACTCGTCGACGAAGATGACCGGGTACGTGCTGGTGATGATGCGTATGAGCTTGGAGTGGGTCTTGACGAGGCGCAGTGACAGCGCGATGACGTCGTCGTGGGAGATGCGTCCTTCCCTCAGCCTCCGCCCGCGGTCGGAATACTCGATGGCCGGGGGAGTGGTGACTTCGTCGAGGTCTTCGGGCTTGGCCAGGTCCTTGTTGTAGTCGAGGATCTGCTGCCAGAGTTCGCGCTGGTAGAGCTGGATCGCCTGCCAGAGGAATTCGTGGATGGTGGCGACGTCGACGAGTGGGTCTGCGGCGATGCGTTCGACGATCTTCTTCTTGGCGACGTTCGTGTACGTGATGCAGGCGATCCGCCGGCCGTTTGCCTCCAGGCCGGCGCGTTGGTGGGTGAGGAGGTGCTGCAGGGTGCGCACGAGGGTGGTCGTCTTGCCCGCGCCGGCCCCTGCTTCGACGAGGAAGCTGCGCCGGGCCTTCAGTTCTATTGCGACGGCTTTGAGTGTGTCTAGGCGAGCCACTGCAGTCCTTCGGCGATGTAGCGGGGAACGGCCCAGTCCTCTAGGAGCATGACGTCGAAGGCGAAGTCGGTCTTGTGGTCGCTGAGATGCTGGGCGATGTCGTATGCCTTGGCCTCGATGTCGTCGGCGGAGGGGTCGGCCCCGACCTCTTTGACGAAGGCCGCTTTCAGCGCGAGCTGACGGAAGTCACGGGCGAGAGGTTCTGCGTTGGCGATGATGAAGGCGTCCTCGAAGCTCCGCGCGCAGACTCCCGAGTCTCTTTCGGGGACCTGGTAGGCGACGCGGACGTGTCCCTGCTCCTTGTCGGCCGCGTCGGTGGCGAGCAGTTCGGCGATACTGGACTCTGCGGGCAGCCAGTTCTTGAGCGTCGAATTCGCGGTGACGGTGGGCCCCTGGCTGGGGGGACAGGCCTTACGGTGTCGGGGGCACACGGAGTCGATGTCGGTAATGACGAGGGTCTTGACGTTAAGGAAGGTCAGAAGTTCGCGGAAGCGGACGGCATAGGCGTCGCCGACCTCGATGACCGACACGTACTGGTGCAGGAGTTCTTTGGCGCACCGTTTCGCCATCTCGGGGAGGAGCAGGCGTTCTGCGGTTCCCTCGATGAGGATCACCTTGTCGGCGAAGAACATGTCGCACCGGTGTAAGACCATGTACTGGCGCAGGAAGCGCAAGGTCTCGTCGCCCTGAGGGGTGGCCTTGACATTGGCCTGGAAGGTCGACAGGTCCTTGACCGTGAGCTGTGGCCCGGAACGGTCGAAGTAGCGCACGGTGTGAAAGCCGCTGCTGGCGACGATGTGGGAGGAGTGCGTGGTGATGATCACCTGCACTTTCCATCCCGTCTTACGTTCGATGAAGTCCTGGATGTTCTTGATGAACGTCTCCTGCATCTGGGGATGCAGGTGGGCTTCCGGTTCCTCGATGAACAGCACCTGCAGCGCCGGTTTCGGCGTGGTGCGTTCGTAGGTCTGGTGAAAGCTGATGACCTGCAGGATCGTGAAGATCAGCTTGCTGTAGCCCAGCCCGTTGTGGCCTTCGGGGAGATGGAAGTCGTCATCCCCGGAGGGGTACTGGATGCGGGTGCTGCCGCGCAGGATTCCTGAGGCCTCGATGAGGGAGACGATGCGGGGCTTCTGAACCGGGGTGATGGTGCCTACCCCGAAGGTGCGCAGGTCTTCGAAGATGGGGTCGAACAGGGCGGCGTAGTTGTCGTCGAGCTGCTTCGAGGCGGATTCCAGGGCTGTCTCAATCTGCTCGATGCTCTGGTGGCGGTCTTCGTGCCCACTGTTGACCTTGTAGTAGGCCTCGAACGTCTTCGACAGGGTGCGGGCCTTGTCGCCCGGGGTGTCGTCCACCTTGGTCTGCGCGTAGACGAACTTGACCGACAAAATGGACTCAGCAGTGCCCCGCTTGATGTCCTTGCGGACGTTCTCGTCCAGCGGGCTGACCCCTCGATAGGCCGGGGCGAAGTGGTCCGAGAAGTTCTTGCGGAGCCACTTGATGCGGTCGAACGGCTGCCGCTGGCTGGCCGACCAGAAGTCCTTCAGGAAGTCGTGCGGGCGCGCCGCCTCCAGCGCCGCCTCGATCTTGACCTCGAAGCAGGCGTCGTTCAGATCGAGGATCACTCCGGTGAGCGGAGCAAGGTCGTCCTCCTCCGCGTACTCGATGGTGAGGACCAGTCGGATGGCGGGGACGAGGTCGTAGGCCTTGGCCAGCAGCTCCTCGCTCGTCTCGGTGTCGCCTTGGGCAGCGTGCGTCTGTGCCTCGCCGAAGATCTGCCGGGCCTGCTCGATGTCGGCGATACGGCAGGTGGAGAAGTCCTCCAGGACGAACCTCGTGTCCTCCTCACCGAAGAACTTCTCGAAGAGATTGACGAACGACGTCTTGCCGCTGTTGTTGCGTCCGACGATGAGAGTGGCCTTGGGATCAACCCGGACATCCACCCTCTCCAGGGCGCGAAAGTTGATCACTTCGGCATGGGTCAGCTGCATCGCACTCCCGACGTCGTTCCCAACCCCACCTCCCGGGGCGGCATACGCCTGCGACTACCGAGAGTCAGAGCAGTATCTGATACGGAAGGGACAGAGGTGCCCACTTGGCTCAAAGTGGTCAATGATCTGACAGATTACATACGTTTCTGTCTTGGCTGATCGATTTCGGTCGCTGGGTGCCGGGCTGTGCCTTCACGCGTCGGTGAAGGCAATTCGGCCGACACCGCTCATCCAACCCAGCGCACAGCGTCCGGGTTCACAGGCCACCGTGGGCCAAGCGGTTCCAGCGCAAGATCGTCTGGTGCCCGGTCACGGCGCTTCGACCTTGGGCGGTTTGAGGTCGGGTGGGTAGCCCTTGGCGCGGAGGAAGGCGTCGATGGCGAGGGTGACGATGTCGCCGTGGGGGATGTTGCTGTCTGCGTTGTAGCGGCGGATGCGGTGTTGGAGTTGGAGGGCGTTGGGAACGGCGTAGTTGAGCTGTCCGCGGCGGGTGTGGCGGTTGCTGATGATTGCCTGTGTGTCGGGGTGTGGGCTGAAGGGGTCGTCGGTGGGCCCGGGCAGGGCTTCGAGGACATCCGCGAGGTCGCGCAGGAGCCGGATGTGGTGGGTGTGGTCGGGCATGAGGTGCTCCGGGTGCTGCGACTAGGCGGATAGTGATCCGCCTAGTCGGCTATTGGGCTAGTGGAATAGTCGGCCGGGTGGGCGCGGTCCCGCGGAACCGCGCCCACCCGGTGCCGTGCGTGGTGAGGCGTGGGGGGTCAGAAGCCTCGGGTGGTGAGCCACTCGTCCATCGCGACGGCGACGATGTCACCGATGGGCAGGTGGTCGAGTTCGTTGTCCAGGGCGAAGCGCTTGATCCGCCGCTTCAGCTTCAGCGCAGCCGGCACGGATGAGTCGAAACTCTCCCTGGTGATGACGCGCTGATTGAGAAGGACGGCGACGTCGGGAATGTCTCTGGGACGGCCGGGGCCTTGCGCCCACGGCGCGCCCTCACTGGGCGCTTCGCTCGATGGAGCTGCCTGGTAGTGCCCAGGCGCCAGCTCAGCACCCTGCACGGGAAAGACCGCAGCCCCTGCCACCGAAGGCGTCGCCGGACGGACCGCTATCTCAGCGGCCGGAACCGCACCGGGAACTTCGATGCTGGAGGGCTCCTGCCCCGGGGGCTGCTCGCCATGGGCAGGGGCGGCTGTCACTGGATCCTCAACTGTGACGGGGCCCGAACCGGACGTGGTACCAGCCGCTCCAGACCACTGACCCCCGTCCGCTTCCCGGGCGGTACCACTCGGCGGATTGGCAGCAGCCGCGTCCGCGACAGCCGGCGGAGCGTCCGACCTCATGACGTCCGTCACCGAATCTGCTCCGACAGGCGCGGGCACGACGGCAGAATGGGCCCGGAGCGCGGTCTCGGGCGCCTGGGCCGTAGCACGTGTGGCGGGCTGCTCGGCGGCGTACTGCTCGGGGGTGAGTTCGGCGGCCGGGGGAGGGGGCGGCGGGGCCGCCTTCCTGGCTCCGCCCAAGGTGCGACCGCCGGTGCGGCGGGCCGGCGGCTTCGGCCTGTCGTTCTTCTCGGTCATGCCTGGGTCAGCTCCTTCATCAGGTTGGCGTACTCGCTCAGTTCGGTCGGGATCTCGCCGAAGGCCTCCATGTAGTGCACCCAGGCGTGGATGGTGGTCTCGGCGAGTGGGAACGCCTCGTCGCGGTCGGGGCCGATGCCCTCGCCCTTGACGGGGTCGAGGAGCTGGTCCTTGGCGTTGCGGGGCAGGCTGGTGCGGTCGTCGGCCTTGACCATGACGACGTGGGCGGTGACGCCGTGTTCGTTGCGGGCGGCGGCGCGTTCGGCCTCGTCGAAGGTGGCGACGAGCTTGCGGCGCTCGATCTTGGTGGGGGCGACCGGCACGAGCAGCAGGTTCGCCTCGGTGACGGCCTCGTGGAAGATCCGGGCGCTGCCGCCGCCGGCGTCGACCACGATCGCGCCGAACTCGGCGCGCTTGGTGCGGATGTACTCGGCGATGTCGTCGAACGGGTACCGCTCGACCACCAGGTTGGCGGGGATCTCGAAGCCGGCGGCCTGGGCGACCTTGAACCAGTCGTAGGCGGACTGGCTGGTGGCGTCGGCGTCCAGCAGCAGCGTCGGGGTGCCGAGGACGACGGCGTAGTAGAGGGCGATGAACCAGGCGGAGGTGGTCTTGCCGGTGCCGCCCTTGAGCATGCCGACGACGATGACGAAGGCGTCCCAGGCGCTTGGTGTGGCCGTGGCCAGGGTCTTGTGGCGGGTGTTCTCGTTCACGTGTGCTTGATCTCCTGAAGTGGAAGCGATGTTGACTCGTACGGTCGGGTAGGCACTGGGGGTACCGGGAGGTGCCCGTGCGCTGTGGCTGGGGTGGGGATGGCCTTCGGGCAGGTGCTGCGGCTGGCGGACACGGCGGGCGGAGCGATTGAGATCGCGGTTGGGTGCGCTCATGGCCCTTCGCCTTCACGGCGAGTGGGGCCGTGGTGGTGCTGCGGACGCATAGGGGTGCCTACCTGGTGCAGGAGCCGGTAGACGGTGGCGGGGGAGTAGTTGCACTGCTCGGCGAGTTCCGGGACCGTGGCTCCGGCTTCGTACCGGGTGCGCAGGGACAGGGCGACCTTGTGCCGCTCGGCGGCCCGGGCTGCGGCGCGCATCCGCACCGTCTGCTGGGTGGTGCGCACGGCACCGCCGGCCTCGATCAGCAGGCGCCGGGCACCGCGCCGCGTCTCTCCCGCCGCCGCGGCGAGTTCGGAGAGAGTTGCGCCGTGCTTCTCGTAGAGGGTGCGGAGGTGGGCCGCGAGTCGCTGGCGGGCTTGTGGGTTCTGGCGCATCCGGCGGGTCTGCCAGGAGGTGCGCATGGCGGTCCCGGCGTCGTGGAGTCGGTTGAGGACGGTGCCGTAGGACAGGCCGCTGGCGGCGACGAGTTCGTCGACCGTGGCACCGGACTCGTACTGCTCGCGCAGGGCCTTGGGCGT
>NZ_JBEXXE010000092.1:0-20421 GCF_040630255.1 Streptomyces sp. NPDC005820 | reverse complement strand
CGTCCTAGCAGGTCACAGCCTCATCGCCTCGCATAAGCGCAGGTCAGAAAGATGCGCTAGCTGTACCACTGGTTCCTGGCGAAGGCGGTCGTGTGAGGCATGGGGTTCCCGTCCCTGTCGGCGGGGCGTCCTCACCCCGCGTGCCGTGGTTGGAATCAGGGTCGTGAGGCTTGCATCGGCTCGGCAAGACGGCTTCTGTCAGGCGGAAGAACTTCTGTAAAGAGGCTGTTCAGAGCCTTGTTCTCGCAGTCCCTAGGCGCCAGGGTGGAGTGCCGCGTGGTGCGGCCGTTCGGTTCGCGCTCAAGGGCGCCGGAGGTGGCGACAGCGAGTGCTACTACTCGCAGGGTGGGCGTTAATCGCCCAGTGATGTCCACTTAGTTGCAATTAATGATGCTCCTTTGTCGGTGGATGCTCGGTACAGCGGCAAGAATCAGCATCACTGCAGGTCAACTACTGTTCGTTTTGGAGTCTGGGGCCCTCGGGTCGAATCCGGGTCGAATCCGCACCCTTTCAGGCTGTTGAGCATGTTGCCGCTGGTCAGGGTGGTGTGAGGTCGCGTGCTGGTTCGCCTTGCGGATGGGGGTGGCGCGGCGAGCAGTCGGGCCGATGAGCCGCTGAAGAGGCACTGATTGGCGGTGGCCGGCTGCCAGGGGCGGGGGCTGACCAGCGGATTCTTCGCCGCTGGTGGCGGTCGCCTTTCGTGATCATGTCCTGCGGAAATGTCTTCAGGCGGGACGGCTGATGTGTGACGGCCCGGGAATGATGGTTCCTGGCCGAAGCCGACCTGCCGAGCGTTTCAGGGGCCGCCCAGGAGCAGCGCGGTGGTCGGGCCATGTCGCAGAGGCTCCGCTGCCTCGCGCGGCAGCCGGCGCTCTCGCAACATCCGGTACACCACCGGAACTGCCATTCCCCGGCGCCGACATCAGCACAGCCTCGGTCGGCTCGCCGTCACCAACGCCGAACTGGAAAATCTTGGTACCGCGACGAGTTCATGGGTCCGCGAGGCCCCTTGAGCGGCGCTCATGGAAGTCCTGCTCCCGGCTGGGCAGTTGGGCGGCACACCTTTCGGCGGCCCGTAGAAGTCCCCACGTACAGGCCCTGTTCTCGTATAGCTACGGCCAGGTGGCGCGTAGCGCTGAGTAACCATCTGGCGACAGTTGGGGTCTTCTGATCTTCGCTCCGGTTCCGCCTCGCCAGGCTCAGGTGCTCCAACTGGTTGGGCGAAGGAGCACGGGTGCGGCAGGACTGGGAGCCGGAAGACCTGATCGAGGTCTGGACGCTGCTCGAAGACGACATGAAGAAGGTGCGGAACAAGTCGGGGGCGACCCGGTTGGGCTTCGCGCTGATGCTCAAGTATTTCGAGGTGGAGGCCCGGTTCCCGGAGTCCGCCCAGGAGATGCCCGCGGCGGCGATGGAGTACGTGGCCCAGCAGGTGAAGGTTGCTGCGGGGGCGTGGGCGGACTGCGACTGGCAGGGCGACCGGATCAAGCGGCACCGCAAGCAGATCCGGGAGGCGTACGGGTTCCGGGCGAACACCGAGGAGGACCAGGAGCGGCTGGCCGAGTGGCTGGCCGCTGAGCTGTGTCCGGTGGAGCTGTCGCGGGACCGGCTGGCGGCGGCGGTGGTGGCCCGGTGCCGTAACGACCACATCGAGCCGCCGGCCCCGGGACAGGTCGGGCGGCTGGTGGGCAAGGCGGTCAAGGACTTCGAGGCCCAGTTCTGCCGCAGCAGGGTGGAGCAGATCTCACACGCGACGCGCTCGCGCCTGGAGGACCTGGTCGCCGGCAGCGAGGATGAGACGGGCGAGGGAGCGGATGGTGACGGTGCCGTGTCGGCGGGCGGGCGGTCGCACTTCGCCGAGCTGAAGGCCGACCCGGGGGTGCCGGGGCTGGAGAGTCTGCTGGCGGAGGTGAACAAGCTCCAGCGGGTGCGGCGGCTGGAGCTGCCCGCCGACTTGTTCGCTGACGTGTCGGAGAAACTGGTGGACGCGTGGCGGGCGCGGGCGTCGAAGGAGTACCCGGCGAATTTGGAGCGGATGAAGCCGCCAAGGCGCCTAACGCTGCTGGCCGCACTGTGCCATGTGCGGCAGACGGAGATCACTGAGGCGTCCCCCGGAGTGTGGACACGGGGGTTCATGCTGCGAGTGTGAGTTTACGTGCTCGCCGCTGTTGCTGTTCGAACTCGGCTGGCGAGAGGTAGTTGAGGGCGCTATGGCGCCGTCGGGCGTTGTAGTAGGTGAGCCACTGGAAGATCTCCAGCCTCGCCTGTCGCACCGTCGAGAACATCCTCTGGTGCATCGTCTCTCTCTTGAGTCCCTGCCAGAACGACTCGGCGAGGGCGTTGTCGTAGCTCGAGCCGGCCCGGCCCATGCTCCTGCGGATCCCGAAACCGTCGCAGACCTGCGCGAACGCGGCTGACGTGTATTGCGAGCCGCGGTCTGCGTGGAAGATCACACCGTCCACATCGCCGCCGCGCGTCGCCACGGCCATCGTCAAGGCGTCGATGACCAGCTCGGCGCGCATGTGGGTGGCCATCGAGTAGCCGAGCACCCGGCGTGAGCAGATATCCAGCACGCAGGCGAGATACAGCCAGGTGCCGCCGACCTGCACGTATGTGATGTCCCCGCACCACTTCTCGTCCAACTTGCCTGCTGAGAAGTCGCGTTGGACGAGGTCCGGGGCAGGTGGCGCGAGCCGGTCCGGGACGGTGGTGCGCTTGCGGCGCCGCAGATGGCGTCCCTCAATTCGGTTGAGTCGCATCAGGCGCTCGACGCGCTTGCGGTTGACGGTGTGCCCGAAACCCCGCAGCTCGGCATGCACGCGGCGGACCCCGTAGGTACCCTTGTGCGCGGTGTGGACCTCGCGGATCTCTGCAACCAGGGCGTCCTCAGCGGCCTGCCGCACGGTGTGGGCCTTCGCGCAGGCGAGCCACTGGTAGTAGCCCGAGCGCGAGACCTGAAGGACCCGGCATATCCGCTGCACGCCGAAGTCGGCGCGGCTGACGGAGATGAAGTTCCAGCGGCGGGTCTTCACTTCACCTCCCGGGCAAAATACGCAGCTGCCCGACACAGGATCTCCCGCTCGCGCTCCCACTCCTTCTCCGCCTTGCGCAGCCGGCCGTTCTCCGCCCGCAGCCGGGCCAGTTCCTCGTCCCGGCTCTCCGTGTCTTGTCCACCGCGGCTGCGATCGCGGCCACCATGTTCGTCAGCCTGCCGCACCCAGCTGCGGAGCGTCTCGCCGGTCACCCCGACGTCCGCCGCATACGTGCGCTTCCCGCCCGCCGCGCGGTACAACGCGACGGCGTCATTCCTGAACTCCTCCGGATACGGAGACTTCCGTCCCACCAGGACACCCTTCCTCGGATCTGCAAGATCCATTGTCAGCGTGTCCACACCGCCGGGGGCACCTCAATGGAACTTCTATTGGTGTCCTGACCTGGGAAAGGTTGGCGGCCTTCTCGACGCTCTTTGATAACCGCCGGAGACTTCAGGATCGACTGACGCTCAGTCGTCATCATGGTTGCCGGTGGCGTGGACCCGGCTCAGACCGAATCGGGAGAGAACCCGATCGGCTTCCTCGTTGTCGGCGCCTTCGATGTCGATGACGCCGTTCACGTGCAGATCAAGATGCGCGAATCGTGGTGCCAGTTCAGCCAGTCCGGTCAGCGGATCACCCTCGCAATCCCTCTGGCTGATCGTCAGGTCCCTGATGGACAGACGCTCAAGCTGAGCAAGGACCGAGGAATCCGCGAGGGCTGAAAGTACCTGATGCGAGGTAGCATCGAACTCTGCCCTGCTGAGGTCAAGATTCTTGAGACTAGGGTACTCAGAGGCCTTGAGTTCCTCGAGTTGCTCAGGCGGGCACGCGCAGCCGTAAACGTCATCGCCGAGTTCAACTTCCAATGACACCAGGCCGGGAGTCTGTCCAAGTTCGAAAATCGATCCGTCGGAGATGACGGGGCCCCGGAGTCGCAGTCGGGTCAGGCTGTCATGGTTCAGGGAGTGGAACAGGAACGCGCCTTCGAGTTCCAGTGTGCGCAGGGCGGGAAGCGATTCCCATATATCGGCCTGCACAAGTCCTTGGTGAAGGTAGTCCTCGGGGTTGATCTTCTTACCCGTCGATCCATCGCTGAGTTCAAACAGGTACTCGAAGCTGTAACCGAAGTACATGCGTTCCAGCCGGGGGCGTTGTCGGCCGGCAAGTGAGACCGCGGAGTGCTCGGCAGAGTGGTGGTAGTCGGTGAGGTGCAGTTCGAGTGTGCGCAGTCGGTGGATGGCAGGGTGGGAAAGGAGGGCGTCGATCAGTGCACCCTCCCATTGCTCGGGGTCGGTCGGGTCGATGGTTGCAGTGTGTGAGTGGCCTGTCAGGAGCCGTTCCACCAGTTCTCGGCGTTGCGGCTGGGTGTCTTTGGCCAGGCGGAAGCAGGCCTCGTCGATGAAGCCGCGGGACCAGGTGAACTGCCAGGAGCCGTCCTCCCGCAACCCGTCCAGCCCGAGATGCCGTTCCACTTCCTCATAGGCCGCTGCCAGCTGGGCCTGGTCCCCGTCCCTGGTCTCACGGCGGTGCTCCAGCCGGATCGCCTCGCCCCGCGGGTCGCCCGCCCCAGTCAGCAGATCCGCGTAGGCGAGCCACGCCTCCCAGTCATCCGTGTTCGGAACATCTGCAGCATCGAAAGAGTGCACGTCATTCTCCAGGTCTTGGCGGCAAGGTCCAGATGGATCTGGGCACGCCATCGTCAACGGCACCATAAATGCAGCCTCTGACATGAGGGCCACATAGCCGCCCCCAACGCACAGTTCAGGAGTCAGTTACGTGGTTCTACCTACCTCGCCCCACTCAGACCGGGGCGCATCGGTCTTGCCTCTGAGTCGTCGCCGCCATGTGCGGAGAGAGGCAAGGCGGGTGAGACTGCGGGTCGCCGGGCTCCTGGTTGAACGGGGTCCAGGTCTCGCGCACGTGCTTGTTGGCGGTCATGGCCATCTCCGAGTGCGGCAGAGTCTCCCACGAGCCCCACCTCAGGCGTGACCAAGGACAGGTTGCCGCTCTTCGGTGTGAGCAAGGAGACGGCTCGGAGTTGGGCTGGCATGTGGCGGCCGACTCTCAAGGTAGCTCTCACCGCTGACACCATGCCGCAGTTCGCGCACGCTTGGAGGTCTCGCGCGTTGGTTCTCACAAACGACCCTTTGCCCGAGCAAGATCAAATAGAGCCGGGTCGAGATCGCCGAGAAGTGGATCGACTCTCGGAACCTGTTCGCACTCAAAAGCGACAGGAACGAGGTTCTGCGACTTGCCTTGTGCGAAAATGTGGGTCCATGATGGTCCCTCAGGAATCCTCTGCTGTAACTGAGTCCGATGCCGATCTCGTCGAGCGCTATCCATGCCCGAAGTGCACGGCCGCCCCCGGCTCGCCGTGCCGCTCGCGCAGCGGGGCGGTCACGAGCGCCTACCACACCGGCCGCTTCACCAAGGTGCCGAAGCTGGCGAAGGAACTGCGGGTGCCGACTCCGGCCAGCCGAGGTCCGGGGCAGTCCTGGCGGCCCGGCAAGCCGGTGCCCGCAGCCGTAGACCCCAGTCTGCCGAGCGCGGACATCCGCATCGGCTATGCCCGTTGCTCACACCTCAGCCAGGAGCTTGACTCGCAGTTGGACGCGCTCGCCAGGCACGGCATCGGCAGAGACAAGATCTTCAGCGAGAAGATCAGCACCCGGATCAAGGTCCGCCCGCAGTTCGAAGAGGCACTGAAGACCGCCCGGGAGATCAAGGCGCACGCCCCGCACTGCCGGATCATCCTCACTGTGTTCGAGATGAAGAGACTGGGGCGTGACGCGGCAGAGCTCACCGCCCTCGCGGACCATCTGACCGACCATGCTCTGGTGCTGGAGATGCTCGCCGGACCGCTGCCCGGCATCTACGACCCCACAGGCCCCGGCAAGCTGCTGTTCGGCTTCTTCGCCGCGATGGCCGAGACGGAGCGGGAAAACATCCGGGAGTCGACGCTGGAGGGGCTCGACACCGCGGCCCGCAAGGGCAAGTACGGCGGCCGGCCCCCGGTCATCACCGACGACATGCTGCACACCGTGCTGCGGCGCAAGGCGCTCGGCGAATCCGTCGAGCAGATCCAGCCCGACTTGATCATCCCTACCGGCAAGCGCAAGGGACGGAACCCGTCCCTCGCCAGCATCTACCGGGCCCTCGCCGAGTACGAGAAGACCCAGGCGTACCCGGAAGCCGTCGAGACGGCACACGCCGACTTCGCCGCCCTTCAGCAGCGCGATCACAACCCCGTGTAGTTACTCAGAGCTACACACCACCTGGCCGTAGCTATACGAGAACAGGGTCGAATCCGGGGTGAATCTGAGACTTGGGTATCGTCGTCTCCGTCCGTCGCCCGTGCGGCATATCTGGACATTTTTGGTCGTTGAATGTGATCCAGTGCCGCTCTGGAGGGGACATCTCGGATGTTGATGCACTCGTAAGTACATGTACGAGGTGTCTCCTCACCGACCCCGCTCGGGCGGAACTTGCGCACCGACTGCGCGCCCTGCAGTGCGGCGGCCTGTCGAGACATCCTCAACTGCAGCGGAATCCGGAAATGGTCGCTGGCGCGAGCATCTCGCTGAATGCTCCTGCCGGGAAATACCACTGGTTCTGGCGACGGCGGTCATCTGATGCATGGGCGCGACTCCCGGAGCTACGGAAATCGCGGTCCCGACGCCCCCGCTCCGCCGCACTCCCCTGATCGAGGTGGCCCGCGAGGTCGACGGCGCCGCGGAGAAGGAACAGGAGCGCGAACTCGCCGGCCTGTGGTAAGCGTTCGTCTGCGAGCCCCTCCTCACACGGCCCCGCCGACTGCCCCTACGACATCGACGAATTCGCCGAGATGCCCGCCGTGCGGGACCTGCGCGCCGTAGTCCGCCGCACCGATGCCCTGTCCGTCGCGCGGCAGTCTCCCTACGCATCCCCGTGGAGTTCGCCGACGACCCGGACCTCGAAGCGTGGTGGTGGCAGCTGTAGGTCCGGCAACGGGGCGTCGTATGGGCTCAGCCGACCCCGCCGATCACCGTCTTTCCCTCGACTGCGGCGGCCGCGAAGAACGGTCCCAGGTCCTCCAGCCCATGGTCCTCGCTCTCCCCGGTCCAGTCGGCCGCCGTGGTACCGGTGGTGGCCCATCCCTCGGCCACCAGGCCCTCGGCGACCTGACGGACCTCGTCGGGGGTGAGGACGAAGGCGGGTCCGTAGCCGGACTCGTACTCCTTCTCCTCGACGGCGGCGCAGCCGTGGCCGGTCGATCTGGCGAGCCATGGGTAGGCCTTCGTCCAGTCCGCGGTGCCCTCCTCGGCTTCGGCGCGGCCTTCGGCGATGGTGCTGAGGATGCGGTGGTCGCATCCGTAGGAGTCCGCCCCGGTGCGGAACGCGGAGAGTTCGGACCCCTCCTGCACTGCCATGAGCAGTGCCGGTTCGATCTTGGTGAGCTTCAGCCACATGGACATGGGGTCAGGCTTCCCTTCGGCATGTTCACCTTCCACCGTCACGGATCAGGAGCAGGTCGCGGCCTTGGGCGAGGGCCGCGTCGACCCACGCCGGGAACAACTCGTCGAGCAAGGGCACCACTTCCTCCATATCGTCGTCGCCGCCCGGCAGGAGGTCGTAGTCGTCATGGATACGGTCGGTGTCGAAGGCGGTGAGTTCGTCGCGGATTCGCTGGAGGTCCTGGAGGGGCGCGAGCATGAGGAAGGGCCAGGGCCATGGCTCGGGTGCCTGTGTGCCGTCGGTCCAGGGGAAGGTCCAGCAGCGTCCTCAGAGTTGGGCGAGAGTGGTCAACCCCCAGGAACGGAGCGCTCCTTCCAGGTCGTGCCAGCCCCTTCCCGGCAGGACCACCTCGCCGACGGGGTTCCCGAGGGTCGGGGCGAGGAGTTCCAACAGCCAGGTATAGCCCTCCTCACGGGACGGGGTGGAGCGCCCCGAGACGATCTCCCGCAGTGCCCGCTCTACCTCGCCGGTGTCCGTGGCGCGCAGCAGCTTGCCCGCCTCCCGCAGGGGGCGGATCGCGGCGACGGCCGTACGGACGAGGGTCTCGTCGTGGGAGCCGATCATGGCCCGGAAGCGGGCCTCCTCGGCGGCGAATGCCGATACGTGCTGTTCAGCCACTGCGCTCCCCCTCGGCCTTGAACAGGGGCCGGCCGGCGTGCAGCCGGGCACGGACCCGGTCAGGGCTCGGCCGACGTGACTCCGGGGGGTCCTCGTCCGCGTCCCGGTCCTCCACGTCCCAGTCCTCTTCCTCGTACACCTCGGGGACGAAGATCTCGTGGGCGGCCCGGAGTTGGCCGGGCGTGGGGTCGTACGCGTCGATCTCCACGCCCAGGGCGCCTCTGCGGTAGTCGCCGAACTTGTCGTCGAGGACCAGGGCCCGCGCGTGCACCGCGCCCGCGACCTCGAAGGTGAAGTCGTTGTAGTGGGCGTGGACCACGCCTTGTGCGCGCAGGTCGCCCCCGACGTAGAGCGCCCCGTACGACATCAGGTCCCGTACGACCAGGTCACCGAGGACGACCAGCATGCCGAGGCCGGACGCGTGGTCGTCCAGGAAGCCGCGCACCACCAGATCGCCGTCGACGACCAGTGCGATGTCCAGGTCGGTGTTCTTGGGGAGGACGAGGTCGCCGGTGTGGTGGTACCAGCCGTGGTCGTGCGCGAGGAAACCGGCGACCTGGCCTCCGGTGCGCCGGGCCACAGCGGAGGTGTCGTGCGGACGGTCGAAGCGCTCCCGCCATGCGGACAGCGTCAGCACGAGGCTCAACCCCGTCCGATGACCTCCCCCCGCCCCGGGTACAGCTGCTCGTACACGGGCGCGAACTCGAACGGGTACTCCACACAGGCCTCGCCCGCGAAGCACCGCACGGCATGGTGGCGCATGCGGGGCCCGTAGATGCCGTGGTCGATCAGGTCCGTGTAGGTGCGCCGCTTGCCCAACTCCAGGAGGCCGGCCGTGTCGGCCAGGTAGACGTCGAAACCCGGGTACATGAGCCCCAGGTACGGCATGTCGTCCAGGTCGAGGGCGAACACCGGGTACTCGCCTTCCTCGTCGGGCTCGGTGACGGCCAGGATGCGCCGGGAGTCCGAGCCGCCGGGCAGCAGGAAGCACTCGGGGAAGTGCCCGGACAGCCACGAGAACTCCGTTCCCCAGAAGGCTCCCATCTCGTCCGAGACCACCTGGTCCAGCGGCCGGGGTGCGAACCCTCCGTCCGGGGTGAACCACTCGTGGCGCTCCAGCAGACTGGTGTCGTACGCCAGCCAGGCGCGCAGACTCGGCGGCAGCGGGCGCCCGGACGGGAACACGGCCGCCGCGAGCACCTCCTCGGCCATCGGCCTGGCCTCACCACCCTCCACCCAGGGCACGTTCACATGCGGCAGCAGATGCGGCAGCGCGCTGGCCTGCGGATCGCGTCGCACCACCTCGATGACTCGCTCCGTCAGCGGCACTCCGTGCATGGGACTCACCTTTCGTTCGTGATGGGCGCTCATGGGGCTGTGTGATCAGGGTCAGGGCAGGAAGGGGCGGGCCCAGTCCGCGAACCGCTGTCCCAGCTCCGCCTGTGCCGACGCGAGGACGGCGTCGGGGTCCTTGGCCACGGGCAGGCCAAAGTGCTGGTTCAGCCAGGCCACATACTCGTCGTGGCCGCAGCTGTGCGGCTTGTCCTCGTCGCGATAGAAGGAGGCCTTCTCCCAGTCGACGCTGATCTCCGCGTCGAAGCCGAGCAGTTGGAACAGCTCGTGCACGTGCCGGGCTACGACGTGCTGCCCGCCCTCGTCGCCGAAGACGACCACGGGCAGGGCGGCGAGGTCGGTCCGGTCGTCGATCTTCCAGAGCGCATAGAAGGAACCTCCGCAGGTGGCCTGAGCGAAGGGAATCAGCCGGCCGGTGAACGCGAGGTCGTCCGACCAGCCCGCCACCAGACCGGAGAGGTCGCCGTATTCCGTCAGACCGAATCCGTCGGCGAAATTCTCGTAGCCGATCCTGTCCTGAAGATCCTTCAGGAGGTTGAATTCGGCGACGGGTGAGTATGTGATATTCATTGCGTATCCGGTGGCGAGAAGAAGAGGTGGGGGACTTATGTCGGACAGTTTCATGGTGGCCGCCCGCATTCCCATGTCGCGAGACGGTTTCGAGGCGTGGCTGAGCGCTCCTGTAGCGGACCTGAGCGTGATTGTGAACCCGGCCGAAATGTTTGACGGGTGGTTGTGGAACGGCCGTCGCGCAGACACGGAATGGGATTCCGTCGGCACGGCGATGACACCTCGGGAGTTTTTCTCGGAGCGGGTCGAGGATTCTTGTGAAGGTGGCGGAGCCGCCGATGTCCTGCTGTATCGAGACGGGGCGCTGGAGGCTTATCTCCTCCATCTCGGATACCGGGAGTGGAGCGTCCATACGGCCATGCTGATGTTCGCCGCGGCCGGGGAGTTCAAGTCCCGGTCCGCCGAGGACACCGTACTGTTCTGGGCCGAGACCGGCGCCAACCTCTGGCCCGCTGACGCCGACGGGTGGCTGGCGGTGCTGTCCGTCGGCCGACACGGCGCGCGGTTCGTTGACGCCATGGACCTGACTGACGCGGTGGCCGGTCTGCGTCCGGTGGAGAACCGCTTCTTCGAGCTGGTCGAGCGGCTGGCCGAGGAGGAGGAGTCCTGGGACTGGGACTCCGGCCAGGACTTCCGGACGGAGACACCTCGCGACCCCGCCTTCACGGATCCCTCGGTTCTGGGACGGCCGGGCCCACGGTAGGGGAGTGCGGGGCGTCGTCCTCCCGGATGCGCTGCCAGGCATTGCGGCACAGGTCGGCAGCCGGTTCGGGCGGTACGAGCACGCGGAGTGATGTCGGCGATCCGGTGATCGGCTCGCATGGCGGATTCGTGAGCGTCTTCGGCAGCGTCTTCAACTGCCGTCCCGCCGCCCGGCCGGGCCGTGGCCCTGACGGCCACCCGGCCTTCCACCAGGGCGACTTCATACCCGTCACCCGCCGTCAGCCAGCCCACTGGCCCCGCCTTCCGCTCAAGAGAACTCAAGATCGTCACAGCGCTGCCTGGATCGGGCACTCGGAGTGACGATGAGCGGAACGCTAGGTGCAGCCACTGACAGTCGTCCGGGCGAATCTCTCCGGCGCACGAGGACTCAAACCCACCGGAACCCATCGGCGCATCCGGAGAACCACGTAATCACCGTACGTACCAGCATCCGGAGCGCGCCGTGCCGCCGGGTGGCCGAGGCGTACCTGTCGACGACCTGGCGCCGTGGCCGGTCGCTCCGGCCAGGGACGGACGGGCGGACGGATTTCGAGTCCGTCGTCGCCTCGTCCGCCTCCGTGCGGCCCCCGAGGCGCCTTGCGCCGGCGACCGCGTTTGGAGGCACGTGAATTGGGATGACTGACAAGTGCTGTTTGCGACGGCTCCTTTGTGACCCGGTTTCCCCGCAGCGCAGACAGTAGGTGAAACCATGTAACTCGCTACGGAAATCCGGCAGGGGAGGTTGCCGCACGACAGGTGATGTGAGTGGGCGCGGCTACAGTGCCCGCATGCCTGGTGATCTTCGGGATGGTGGCCGATACGACGAGTCGCTGCCGGTGTGGGATCTCGCCGGCGAGACGGCGGCCGTGACCGACGAACTCACTCTCCCGGACAGGTCGACGCGGCGTGTGTCACCTCGGAGGGCCGGATCCTGGTTGGTTTCGGTAGTGATGTCGCCATGTTGTCCCACCGCTGACCTCGGTCGGTGCGCCGCGCCGCCTGCGAACACCATGTCTGGGCACAAGGGAGGCGGTGACCATGCCGCTCGATGACCGCCACATCTTGGCTCTGCTGAAGGACCTCGACGATCCCGATCACACAGAGGTCCCCCGGCACTACGACCACGCTGAAGCGCGAGCCCGGTTCGACAAGCTCGCAGCCAGGCTGGAACAGCAGTTCCACTGCATCTGCAGCGTCGATCGAGGGGTCCAGGACGCCAGCCACCACGGGACGATCGTCATCCCCGCAGCCGCGACAGCCAGCGGCGACCGCATTACCATCACCGTCAGCAACTTCGGCAACCTCGTCGCCATGACGCTCGGGAATCCCGGCAGTTACGCCGAGGACGAAGAACGCCTTCTTTTCGAGAGCACCGACCGTCGCCGCGTCGACGACGAACTTGAAGCACTCCGCTACGTCGCTGTCTCCGAGCACCTGCTCCACGAACGCTACGACGGCGTCGGCAACCTTGCGGCCCGCCACCCACGCAAGCATCCACCGACCTGGTGGGACCGTTTCTTCGACTACCTGTGAGGCGTCGTGCGTGCGGGGAGTGCGAGCGTGTGCGCAGCCGGCTCTCTCGGTGTGGCTGTGTCATTCTCCAGGGATGTCGTTTCGAAGCGACGTCGGGAGTCACCTGTCGACTGCTGCATGATCAATATCGGTGAGAATGATCTGCCGGGTTGCTTGCCGCACCGCGGATGCCTCCTATCGATCCGCCGAGCCGGTCACGGAACAGTCGAGGATCCGCCCGTCCACCGTGCCGATCAGCAGTCGCCCAGGGCAGACGAGCGTGAGCGAGAGCGGCACCACGGGCCGGCCGCCGACATCCAGGCGCTGCCGCCACAGCACCGTCCCGTCCGAGGCGCGCAGTGCCACCAGCTCACCGGAGGTGAAGGCGACGTAGACCGTGTCCTCGTCCCCGTCCAAGGCGGTGGCCGCGAAGTCGGCGGTGAACACCCACCGCGCGGCTCCGTCCTCAAGACTCCGCCGTACGACGAAAGCGTTGCCGGGGAGCAGACCCGCACCGCTGTGTACAGACCCCGCGTGCACCAGGTCCCGCCCTTCCCCGGTGCCGACCTCGATACCCGGCCCGCCGAAGAGATGCCGGGCCTGCTCGGTGTCCCAGTCGAGGGAGAACAGTCGTCGTACCACGGGCTCGGCGTCCGGGCCCGCCGGGTCGACGGCGACCACCCATTTGTTCCGCCCCGGCTCCCGCTTCTCGCCCTGGAGTACGAGCAGTTGCCGACTGTGACGGATTGGAAAGGGGTGATTGAAGAGGTCGAATCCGCCCAGTGACACGTACGCCTCGGGGGTAACTCCCGCAGGGCTGACCAAGGCGGCCGGTCCGGGGGCGCGCCAGCCCCTCGTGGGGCGGAGCACGAGCCAGCCGTCGTCACGCGCGGTGAGCGCGGCGGAAAAACCGACGGGGAGGGAGCCGAGTACCTTCCCGTCCGTGAGGGATACGCGGGCGACGAGCGGTGGCTCGGCCACCGCTTCCCCGCCCACCCAGCGCACACGCCTCCGCTCCACGTTGACCCATGCGTCGAGCTCGCCGGCCCTGACCACGAGCTGCCGCCCGCCCTCCCGGTCCGGAACACGCCACTCCAGACGCCCGTCAGGCAGCCATGTCTCCGCCATTACGCCGTCCAGGCAGGCCAGCACCCGTCCGTCCCGCAATCCGTGGACGTCCCACACCTGTCGGCGCGGCTCCCACCGCGGCTCACGAGCCAACACGGCAAGCGACTCGACGCCCTGGCGGGTCGCCTCGTCCTTCGAGAGCTGCTCGAACTCGATCCACCGTCCGCTCAGTTCCTCCTGCTGGACCGACCCTTGAGCGACATCACTCCAGTCGGACCGCTCGATGACCGCTTCGAACCCGTGCGTATGCGCCTCGCCGGCTTCGGAGTCGGAGTCATCGGGTGGAGCCACGACAACCCGCAACGCGTGCTGGGTCTGCCACGCCACGTGCAGCACCTCACGCGCGCCACGTATCACCGAGGTAGACCGCCCGGACCTCAGATCCAGCAGCAACAGCTCGCCCTCGAAGAAGCAACCCCCGTCGTACGACCCGGTCCCGATGGCGACGACCGGCAGCGTCGGGTGAAAGGCAAGGCAGTGCACAGGCCAACTCGACTCCACGAGCCACCGGCACCGCAGATCGTCCGTGCCATAGATCCCCACGGGGTACGGCCACCATCGATTTACGTCGATCCCGCAGCCGGACCACTGCGGGTACCCCAGATCGCCGCCCACACCCACGAGTCCCCGCTCCTCGCTGACGGCCACGGCCGAGGGCACGCCGATCTCGGCGAAGGAGTGGTTGCCGAGCGTGCGAAGAACGGTCAGTGGACTGGACATATCGGCCTGACTCTTTGATGGTTGA
Organism: Streptomyces sp. NPDC005820; assembly: GCF_040630255.1. Lineage (NCBI taxonomy): Bacteria > Bacillati > Actinomycetota > Actinomycetes > Kitasatosporales > Streptomycetaceae > Streptomyces > Streptomyces sp. NPDC005820. The sequence continues at coordinate 6,264 of NZ_JBEXXE010000092.1, read as the reverse complement.
GGATCGGTTTCGCATTCAGCGGTGTCCGACGAACCCGCGAGTTTGCCGCTCGCCCACTTGCACAGGGGGCGGGGCCGGAATAGTCGTCGCTCACGCGAGGGGTCGCCGGCCAAGGGGAGCGGCGGCGGCCAGGAGGCGCGCCGCGTAGAGGCCGCCGACGTCGATGTCGTCCCATTCTTCGTCGTCTTCCCAGGGGTCGGGTATCGCGAGCGCCTCCAACGCGGCGTCGTAGTCGATCTCCTCGATGCCTCCGGTGACCCGTGTGGCGACCTCGACACGGTCGAACTGCGCCGGCCACAGGTGGTCGACGAGCACGCCGCCGGTGTAAGGGGGCGCGATCGAGTCATGGTGATCAGAACTGAGGCAGAATCTGCCGGGGCGGTGTACGGACTCCAGGGCCATGACCGACCCGCCGGTCACCCCGGCGCGGCACTCGATACGCCTGGCGGCCACCAGGGAGTACGTGTCGGTCGGCGCGACGAAGGACCCGGTGACGGTGGGTTCGCCCAGCACCATGACCCGCGCGCCGTCCTCCAGTAGGAGGTCGCCATCGACCGTGACATCACCGTCCTCGACACGGACCTGCCCTTCGGGCACCGCCACCCGGCCGGACAGTAGCCGCCGTTCTCCGCCAGGAAACACCTCCGACATCAGCCGGAGCACCACCCACTCAAGCGGCAGACAGCCCGCGAGCAGCCATGCGTCAAAGGCATCGGCATCGGCATCGGTCAGATCCTCCGGGACGGGCCCCAGACAGCCGTCCAGGCCATCCGCTTCGACGCTACCGATCTCCTCGGCCAGGGTTTCCCGTAGCGCGCGACACGCCGCCTCGACCCGATCTGGTCGCAGCGGAAACGCCTGGGGCGGCCAGATGTCGAATGCGCCCGGCACCATCGCTTCCCCCTCCAACAGCTGTGATCACGTGTTCGGACATGGTCGGAATCGTAGGGATTCGGCCGTCCCGGACCGCCTTGGGAAGGCGGATCGCTCCTCGATTCCGTGGAGGGTTGCGTAGTTCGACCGACACCGTACCGGTGGTCAGGGGCCGAAGTGCGTCGGCCGCGTCGAGCCCCGCGCGGCACAGAACGGGGAACCGCAGCACTGGAACAGGTGCTACGGACACATGTAGGGGGTTCCCCAATGCTGGCGGGTCGATCAGAACGCATGATCGATATCGCCCGTACGGCTGTGGGCTCCTGCCCCCGGAGAGCCCCGTCGTACGGGCTGTTGGCGTCGGACCGACTTCCCAGGAGAACTCCGTGAGCAAGCGTCAGGGGCGACATGCCCGACCGTCGAGACGTGCCGTCGTCGTCCGGCGGGCGGCGGCTGTAGGCGGCCAGGCAGTCAGCGCGGTGGCCCTGCTCGGCGCACTGGCCGGCACGGCCCACGCCGACGGGAACAACGGGACCGGCACCATCAAGATCACTGTCATCGGCGACTCCTACACCAGTGGTGAAGGAGCCTCGGCGGGGACGTACCGCACCGTCACCGTGACCGGTCCGGACGGCGATCTCGTGAACGTCATCGACCCGGCTCATGACTCGGCGTCGGCTCCCACCCTTCAGGCCCTCTCCCGGGTCCAGCAGCTGAACCCCAACATCACCTTCGAGATCACCTTCGTCCCGGTCTCCGGCGCGACCCGCGACTCCCTCTACAACGTGACCCGGCCGGGCACGGAGTTCGAGCACTCCCCGCAGATCGACGCGGTCAACGGCGCCGACATCGTCATCGTCGGCATCGGCGGGAACGACGCGCACTTCGGTGACCTCGCGAAGACCATGCTCACCTCCAAGGAGGCGACGACCGAGGCGGACTTCGGGAACTTCATGACCCCGCTGCAGGACGGGAGTTACCTCAACGCGCAGCTCGCGGTCTACCAGGACATCGCCAACCGAATGAGCCCCGACGGCACCATGATCGCCCTCGGCTACCCCAAGGTCATGCCGGACCAGGTGCCCAGCGGTTCGTCGTCCCCGGTGAGCGAGCTGCTGATCAGCAGCCGCGAGGCCCAGCTCGCCAACCAGTTCGGCGAGACGATCAGCAGCCTCAACCAGCAGGCCATCGAAACGCTCGCGCAGAGCACCGGCCGCAACTTCCTCTACGGCGACGTGACCAACGCCCTGGCCGGCCACGAGCTCTTCACCCAGCAAGAGGGGCTCAACGGCCTGGACTTCCTCAACCTCCAGGGCTCGTACCACCCCAACGACCTCGGCCAGACACTCATCTCCAACGCCCTGACGCCGACGGTGAACCAGGCCGTCGGTTACGCCCTCGGCAATCTGGGCCTCGTCGGTCCGCCGGCACCGGACCCCCAGCCGCTGCCCACCGTCGACACCCCGCCGGTGGCCGACCCGCCGATCGACTCGCCTCCGGTCGAACAGCCTCCGCCCGTGGACCCGGGCGACCCCGGTGGCCCCGTGGTCGACCCCCCGCCCGTGGACCCGGTCCCCGACCCCGCCCCCGAGGGCTGCGGCTGAGGCAGAGCGGAAGGCAACGGAAACACACATGTCGCGACTTCTCCGCGAGATCGAGGACATCAGGAAGTCCGAGATCCCGCTCTGCGGCCCCTACCGCCTGACGGGCAAGGCCCCGGACTCCCTCAGGGTCGTCTTCCTGCTGCCGTACATGCACGAGATGTCCCTGATGTGCATGGGCCCCCTGGCGCTGTACGACCTCGTCAACCGTGGCTCGGACATCCCCGCCGTCGCGGAACGCGCCATTCGCTACAGCTGCCTGCGGGCCAGCGGCAACCGGCTCGCGCCGCCGGAGGGCGAGGTCTACCGCACGATCGAGTCGGCGTCACCGGTAGCGACGGCCGACATCGTCGGGGTGAGCATCGCCAACTCCGGTGACCTGCCGTCGTTCTTTCGGCTGCTGGATCTCGCGGGCATTCCGCGGCGCAGCGCGGACCGGGTGTTCGGACGGCACCCGCTGGTCGTCGGCGGCAACGGCGGCTTCGCCAACCCCGAGATCCTCGCCGACTACGTGGACGTCGTCGCCCTGGGCGAGGGCGAGGCCTCCATGGTCGAGCTGATCCGCGTCGTGCACCGGGCCAGGGGCGCGCATGCCGCCATGGATCCCGAACTCGCCAAGGAATCCGTGCTGGAGGAGCTGTCGCGCGTCCCGGGGCTCTACGTACCCGCGATGTACGACTGCGAGCTGCGACCCGGCGGCGGTGTCACCGCAGTCCGCCCTCGCACTCCGCGGGTACCGGCGAAGGTACGGCCGCAGTTCCTGGGCCTCGACGAACTGCACGCCGCGCACTTCGTGGCGCCCATCTCCAACGGCAAGCGGGGCGTGGTCGTCCCGACCCTCGGCTGCCGCTGGGCCTGCCACTTCTGCACCCTGGGCGTACCGCCCTTCCGCCAGGCCCCCTTCGAGCTCTTGGACGCCTACCTGGAGGAGCTGGAGAAGCACGACATCGCGCAGGTCGTCATCAGCTCGGCGACCTTCACGCAGTACGGCAAGCGTTACGCCCTGCTGGACCGGCTGCGCGAGCACTCCCACCGCATGGACGGCAGGGCGACGACCATCATCGGCTCGATCCGCGCCGACGAACTGTCCGCCCGCTATCTGGACGCGGTCTCCCAACTCGGCGACACCGGCCACTTCTTCACCGAGCTGAAGCTGGGCGGCCCACGCGGGATCGTCACCCTCGCCCCCGAGTTCGCCGCTCCCGACCTCGTACGCATCTTCAACAAGACGATGACACCGCAGCGGGTCCACCGGTCAATCGACCTGCTCCGGGAGAACGAGCACTTCGCCCACATCATGCTGTACTTCATCGTGGGCGCCCCCGGAGAGACGGCCGCCGACCGCCGTGCCATCGCCGATTACGCGGTCGACGTCTTCCGGCGCTTCAACCGTGCGAACGGCACGGTCATCCTCAAACTCCAGCAGTTCATGCCCGAGCCTGGAACCGTCAGCCAACGGCTTCCCATGGCCGACCCCGCGCTCATGGAGGGCCATGTCGAGGAGATCCGCGAGCGCCTGCGCGAACTCGTCGGCACGGAGGCCTACGAGCGCAATTACCGCGTTGTATGGGACCAAGCCAGCCGACTCCTCCTCGAAAGCGTGTGCCTGCGCGGTGACCGCAGGATCGGACACGTCCTGGAGTCACGGCACGACGCGGGCGTCGATCCGGCCCGGATCTCCGCCGAGCGACTGCGCGAGGCACTCACCGCGCACGGCCTGGACCACGGCCACTACCTGAGGCGGCTGGACCCGTACGAGCCGGTTCCCTGGGAGGTGGTCAACGACGTCGACCGCGACCAGGAGAGCAGGCTCATGACCGAACTCGACCGGAGGGGCGCCGGGGAGAGGCCCACGGGCATGGGCACACCAGGGCTGCTGATCGTCTGAGAGCGAAGTGCCGTTGACGCATGCGGGATCACCTTGTCGCCTGTGCGGAGGCGTTGTCGCAGCGGTTGGTGGGCTCGGAAGCCTCGGGCGGCTTGGTGCGGGTGACGACCGCGCCAGGCGGACCGGTGCGGGGCGTGCCCGAGGAAGGGGTGAGGTCCACCCGCCCAGAGGAGGCCGCTGATCAGGGCTCAGCGCGTGTCCACCACGACCGGCCGGATCAGCTTTACCGGTTCGCCACCCGGCTCCTCCCGGAATCCGTCGGCGTCACATACGGTGTACGGTCCCCAGAGCCGCGTGCAGGCAGTGCTCGCGAGATACCACCGGCCGCCGACGAGTGCCAGGGAGTGGTACGGATCCTGGGGGTCGACATCGACGAGGGACGGATCGACGCCGCACAAGACGTCCACGCCGAGTCGTTCCCCGATGTGCTCCGCGAAACGAAGGTCGGGATACGGCCCAAGGTCACACTCGTACACATGCACCACAAGACCGAGCGGCCACGCCGGATCCTCGGTGGGCTCCAGACCCGCCCACAGGCCTCCGGTATCGTCCGGGACATCGGCTCCGGGGGGCTGCAACGCCAACTGCGTGCCAGGCGGGAACAATTCCGCGAGTGCGGCAACCACGTCGGCAACAGTGAGTGGCCGCGACACGGTGACACTGAACATGACGCCACATAACCACACCCGGCGACTGGCGCGAACTGTACTCGACGAGGCAGAGACCGAGAGACGGAGCAGCACTGATGGACGAGGACGAGAGCATACGCCGCTATGGTCTCCACCCGGTCGGCACCGACCTCGACGAAGTGCGCGAACTGCTGAGAGGCCAGACGAAGCGTGAGCGACACTCGCAGGGCACGGGTGACACAGAACTGATGAAGCTCTGCTGCGTCCAGTTGTTCAATACCGGTGCCATCGATGACGTACTCCTCATCTGGCCTCGAACGAGTCAATTGGCCCCACAGGAACGAGTCTTCTGGCCCCAGGCAGCGATCTTCGAGGCTCCTCGTGAACGAGTTAATTGGCCCCGGTGGCTTTGATCGTGTCCGCCGACGGCGTTCGTCGATCCGAGCCGTTGTCAGTGCGAGCTGGAAGGATCACCGGCATGACACCGTTGCTTCTCACCGACATCGAACGAGCCGTTCGCAGCAGCTGGAGTGCCGAGACGTGCACGCCTGAGTTCCGATCGCGCTGGAGCCCGGACAACCCGGCTCGGGACCAGTGCGGTGTGACCGCCATGGTGCTCAATGACCTGCTGGGCGGTGAGCTGATCCGGGGAGAAGTACACGTCAACGGCGAGCGTGTGGACTACCACTGGTGGAACCGCCTGGGCGTGGGCCTTGAGATCGACCTCACCCGCGAGCAGTTCGGGCCGCAGGAGACTGTCACCGGGGGTGTTGTCATTCCCCGACCGCCCGTGACCGAATGGCGCAGACTTCGTGAGGAGTACGAGCTTCTCCGCGATCGTGTCATGGACAAGCTCCACCAGCAGCAGTCGAGGATCCCTGACGATACGTCTTGTCAGCCGGCTTGAGCCTGTCCGGCGCGGGCCCGGGTGCTGGCCAGGCGGTAGGAGTCGCTGCCGGTCTCGATGATGTTGCCGCCGAAGGTGAGGCGGTCCACGATGGCCGCGCAGAGCCGGGGGTCGGTGAACGTCTTGGTCCACGAGGAGAACGACTCGTTGGAGGCGATCGCCACGCTGTTCTTCTCCTCACGCTCCGTCAGAACCTGGAACAGCAGTTCGGCTCCGCGCCGGTCCAGCTCCATATAGCCGAGCTCGTCGATCTATGCAGACATCCGCATAGATCGACCTATGCCGAGACCGCGACTATGCCGAGGCACGGATTCGTGGGCCTGGACGCCAGGGCCTGGTGAGCCCCGAGTCTCGGCATAGTTGCGG
>NZ_JBEXXE010000091.1:0-20719 GCF_040630255.1 Streptomyces sp. NPDC005820 | reverse complement strand
CAGCCAGGACGTCCTCGATCCCCTCCGGTCTCCCCATACCAGAACAACGAGCCCCACAGCTGGAAGCCACGACTTGTTTCCCGGCAGGCCCTAAGTCCAGGCCCAGCAGCCTGAACATGTTCGTGTGCAGGTCGGGTCCCAGCACCTTGCGGATCTGCGCGCCCTGCGCGCTCGCGTGCTGGCCGAGCGTTTCGATCAGATCGGCGTCCGGGTCCGAGGAACGCCCCAGATGCGGGGCGGTGCCCGCGGCGGTCCGCCATACGCGCATCAGCCGCCGCAGCCACACGGGCAGGGTGTGGCCCAGCGGCTGCTCCGCGTCCCGCCCGGGCGTCCATCGCGACAGGGCGCTGACCGGCAGCAGCCCGTACGGGACCGCGCCCGCGCGGAACGCGGGTAGCGGCCCGCGCGGGCGGACATGGGCGTCGGCATGGGCGCGCAGTGCCTCCGCCGTGGCGGCGCCGATGTCGGGCGTCATCATCTGGTCGAGGAAATGGCCCAGCGTCGCGGGCCACAGGACGTCGGCCATCGCCCGCGCCGGCGTCTGCTCGTCCCGCTCGGCGCCGGCCACCTGGTCGGCCGTCGCCGGGTCCAGGCCCAGCGCGCGCATGAAACGGTGCCCGTCCGTGCCGGGCGCGGCGCGCGGAGCACCCCGCGCCACGGCGAAACTCGCCGCGCCCGCGGGATCGGCCGGCGGGTAGTCCGTCGGCGCGTGCGCGGAGTTGTTGGTCTTGGCGCCCTGCGGCACGAACGCCAGGCCGCGGCTGAACCGCAGCCCGTCGAAGAGTTCCGCGAGCTCCTCCGCCTGCCGCTGCGGACCCGCCGTCGTACGCACTCCCGTGGCGAGCACCGTGTCGAAGCCCGCGACCAGATCGGCGGCCGTGACCTCGACGGCGACCGCCATCCCCGCCTCGACGGCCTCGTCAAAGCCGTACGCCCACCGCAGCTCCGGCTCGACGGAGAGGCCGTCCGGGGTCAGCGCCACGGAGTCGTCCAGCCCCGCCTCCTCGCCGTCGGCGCTCATCCGCAACGTCAGCGCCAGGCCTTCACGCACCGGCTTCCCGATCGCCCGGTGCACCACCGCACCGCCCCGGAAACAGGTGACGATCCAGCGGTCGGGCAGCAGCGGCGCCTCGGGCGCCCGGTGCCAGCCGACGGGCCGCGGCTCGCGCGGTGGGAAGACCGGGTGGCCGCCGCCGTCCTGCGCGGGCTCGGTGCGCCGCACGATCCATGCCGCCCGCTCGGGCGTCGCCTCCCCGACCAGCAGCGTCCACGACTCCGCCTCCGGCATGCCGTCGTGCACCCGCCGCCAGTACGCTTCGCCCGCCTCGGCCTCCCCGTCGGTGAGCAGCGGCTCATGTCCGTGCGCGAGCAGCCCGTCGGGGTAGATGCGCACTAGCAGCCGGCCGCCCCGGCTGCCGGTGTCGCGCCGGAAGCGGGTCTCCAGCCGTACGGGAAGCAGCGCGACCGGGAAGCGGGCGTCGAGCGCGCCGATCTGCGCCACCGGGTCCGCGACGAGCCGCGGCAGCTCGCCGCGGATCGCGTCGAGTGCTTGCCGCTCGCCGGCGCGTGCCTCCTGAAGCGCGGCCAGTGCCCGCGCGTGCTCCTCGGTGAGACGCGCGCGGTCCTTGTCCCGCGCCGAGGCCAGCGCGGTCCGCGCGGCGGCGAGCCGGCCGGCCGCCCTGCCGCGCTCGTCGCGGGCCGCGGCCCGTGCCGCGCGGAGCCGCTCCAGTTTCTCGCTCATGGCGCGTCCTCCTCCGGGAGCAGGTCCGAGCCGTGGATCGCGACCCGGAACGGCCGTTGCAGCGTCACATAGGCGAGATCCGAGCCATTGGCGCCCCGCGCGCCCAGGCCGTGCTCGGCGTGCCAGGCCAGCGGCGGCTCGCCGGCCGCCGGCACCACCTGGGTCGTGTCGGGCAGCTCCGCGTCGAGGTCGATGTGCCCGAGCGCGTCGAGCGCCGCCATGTCTGCCACGAGCTGTGCCCAGTTGAGGTCGTTCCAGCTCATGGGCCGCGCCGCGTAGTGCCCGTCGTCCGCGTCAAGCCCGAATATCGGCTCGGTCGGCTGCTCCTGGAGCATGAAGTACCAGCCCTGGTCGGCTTGCGGATCGGAGTCGCCCCGGACGTCGACGGGCAGCAGATCGAAGCCGAAGAAGGAGATGTCGGGATCGAGCCGCCCCTCGAACACCGGGAACTTCCGCTCTTCGCCCAGCGCGCGCCGCCCGCCGTCGAGGACCGTACGCACCGCGTACACCAGGGTGTTCGGATGGCGGCGCAGGATCTCGCCCTTGATGAGCAGGACCAGGTGGCCTTCGCGCGGCGCCGGGCTGCGGCCGGTGTGCGCGCCGAGATCCGTGCCCGTCCCCCAGCGGTGGATCTCCGCGATGTCGCGCAGCGTCGCGGGGTCCGCCGCCGTACCGCCGGGACCGACGACACCGCGCACGTCCCAGAACTGACGGAAGTAGGTGCCGCGCTGGTCGGTGGGGTACTCGTGGTAGAGCAGCTCGCGCGCCATCTCGTGGCTCAGGCCGGCCATATAGGCCTCGATGAAGCGCTGGTTGGTGCGCAGCAGCGTCGCGGTGTCGGGCGGAATCCGGTCCACGCCCGGCAGCAGCCAGTCCTGGCCCAGATCGCGCAGCGGCTCGTACATCGGCGTCTCGATCGACGGCGCCGCCATGATCGGCTCCAGCAGATCCCCGTACTCCCAGCGCACCCAGGGCGCGACGGTCAGACGGCCCCGCAGGCCGTCGGCGACCGTCAGTCGCGGCTGCATGCGGGCGGCCAGCGAGCCCGCGAGCCCGCGCAGGTCCGCGACCGTCAGCTCGGGGCCCGGCGCCGGCCGGGAGTTGAGGTCGTGCAGCGCATCAGCGAGCGCGTCCCGGAACCGCAGGGCCGCTGCCCTCGCCTCCGCCGGCGGCACATGGTCCACCGGTACCGGGCCGGTGTCCCACGCGCCGGGCACACTGAGCGCCGGCACGAATCCGCGGGCCGGGCGGACGGCCAAGACGTCCTCGGGCCGGGCGTCCGGGTCCAGCACGCGCCGCTGGTCCGCGGCGATGCCCGCCGCCCGCCGGGCTGCCCAGGCCCGGGCGAGCGCCGCTCCCGCGCCCGCCAGCGCCGCGGCCCGTCCGGCCCGGTGGCGGGCCGCGCGGGCGGCGGCCAGCAGCGCCAGCGCGGCCGGAACGTCCGTGGCCACGCGCCGCCGCCCGGCCGAACGCAGAACGCCCTCGCGCTCCAGCGCCGCGACGACCCGGGCGCGCGTCACCAGCACGGCCGGCGTCGCCACCGGCGGTCGGGCCCGCACCTTCGCCATGTTCAGCCGGGCGAGCAGCGGCGCCACGCCATCCGCGCGCAGCCGCTCCAGCCTGCGGCCCACCGGCCCGCCGGGGCGCAGCACCCGCCGCAGCCCACCGGCGAGGGCACCGTCCGGTACGGGGCTGCGCCGCAGCCGCTCGTGCACGGTGATCGCCGCCGTGCCGAAGGCGCCCGCGCCCGGCGACGCGAAGCGCGGGTGCAGCGGCGCCGTCACCGCAAGGAAGTCCTCCGTGCGCAGCGGCATCAGATGACGCTCGAGCAGCCGCTCGGACGCGGCGCGCGACATCTGCGCCCGGCGTAGCTCGGCATTGGCGGCGAGGATGCCCTCGACCTGGTTCCAGGCCTCGGCCATCAGCTGCTGGTCGTTGGCGCGCACGACATCGGCGCCGAGCCCTGCCGCCGCCCGCAGCCGCGGGTCGGCGTTCAGCTCATGGAACCAGCGGGGCGGGGCACCGGCCGCCGTCAGCAGCCGCTCGGCCGCGGCCTGCCAGCGCACCCACAGGGGCGGTGCCACGGTCAGCGGGGCCCCGGGCGTCTGAAGGAGCTCGGCCGGCCGGTTGAGGAGCGCGGCCAGCGCGGTCACGAACGGGGCACGCTCCGCCGGGCTCCACGGGCTGCTCGCCGCCGCCGGCGCGACCAGGGCGCCCTCCATGGCAAGCGGCGCCGCGGCCGCGGGCGGCAGCGCCGGGTCCGCCGCGCCGACGAACATGTCCCGCATGCCCGTACGGCCGTCCACGGGACGCGCCCGCAACCGCCGTGCCAGCGTCTCGAAGTCGCTCCCCTCACCGGTCTGGAAGCGCCAGGCGTAGTACACCGGCAGACGGACCCGCTCGGCATCGGGCTGCCAGGCGGGGGCCAGGCCGTCGACAGCGTTGCCCGGCGTCTCGCGCAGACCCGCCAGCCGCCCGCGCTCGAACGCGGGGACGAGGAAGGCGCGGTAGCGGGTGCGCGGCGCGAGGCGGCGCGCGGCTACCAGACGCGAGCGGACCCGCCGCGGCGCCTGGCGGACGACATCGTCGAGCACCTCGGTCGCCTGGTCGAACCCGTCGATCTGCACATGCGCCCACGCCCAGCTCTGGGTGAGCAGCGGAAGGCTCGCCGCACGGTCGACGGTGACCGCGGCGAGCGTCCCGTCGCCCAGGGCGGGGCGCTCCTCGACGATCGCGTCCTCGGGCAGCACCGCGAGCACCAGCCAGGGCCGCAGCCGCCCGCGCGCACCGTCCGCCCGGGCCGGGGTGAAGCGCCACGGGAAGTCGGGCTGCGCGAACTCCACCGCTGGGAAGTAACTGGGCTCGGCGTCGGCCTCGTCGGGCCTGGGCACCGTACGGATCACCACACGGGGGTCGACGGAGACCACCTCACCGGGACCGAACAGCTCGAACCCCGTGGTCACCGTGTGCCGTTCGCCAGCGGCGTCGATCCCGAGCGTCACCGGGACCGCGGCCCGCGCCGCCCCGGTCATTGTCCCGTCAGGGCGGTCGACCTCGCGCACCATGCCCCGCCGCAGCCACGGCAGGAAGGCGTACGACGCGGGGGTGCTCATGACGCACCGACCAGCTCGTGCACTGGCACCACCTGAACGCCCGCCCGGTCACCCGTGCGTTTCCGCGCCCCGTACGCGGCCCCCTTGGTGAGCCCCGTCCCGAGGTCGGAGCGCACGGAGAGGGTGTCGAGCGAGGCGACACCGTACTCCTCCGCAGCGAGGACCACGCCCCGCCCGGCCGGGACCGCGGGGGTGAACTTGCCGACGCCCGTGCCCTCCCAGGCCGACACCGCGCGGCTGCCGCGCGCCACGGCGGTGAGCTGGACGGCACGCTCCAGCGGCGCGCGGGCCAACGGCCGGTCGTCCCAGGGCGCGTCGATGATCCGGGTCTCGTACTCCAAGCGCGCCGACTTGAGCGCAACGAGCGGCCCGTCGACGAAGTCCCCGCCCACGGTCACCCCGGCGTCCATCTCCTCGAACGACGGCCGCGACAGCTGCTCCGTCTCCGAGAGGTCCTCGAAGTCTCCGGGCGGGAAGTGGTCGCGCACCAGCGACCAGTGCGCGGCCAGGGAGCTCCCGACGGAGACGTCGTCGATGTCGAACCGGTCGGGCCCCTGGATCTCGTACTGGCCAAAACGCTCCAGCGGACGGTTGAAGGGAAGCACCGTCTGGCGCAGTGTCGCCGAGCCCATCGGGTGCAGCAGCGGCGTGCCGGGAGCGTCCGGCGGGGCCCGCAGCGCGACGGCGGCGGCGACATCCGGCTCCAGACCGGGTGACCAGTTGTCGGTCCTGCGGATCGCGGCCTCCAGGAGCGGCCACGGGTCGCTCGGCGGCAGCGTGTTCTCGTGACGCTCGCCGAAGGTCTGGTCGAACGGGACGCAGATGTCGAAGAAGAGCAGCGAGAGGCAGCCCTTGCCCCACGCGTGGAACGGCGCCGGGCCGGTCAGATGCCCGTCGACCGAGATCCCCGCGATCCGGTTCGAGCCCCGGAACAGGCCCATACCGGCGTCGAAGTCCACACGGAACGACAGCGGGACGACCACGAGCAGTGCGTCGAAGCCCAGCCAGCCCTTGACACTGAAGCCGCCCGCCTTGGCGAAGAGTTCGGCGCGGGCGCCGAACTGCCGCGAGTTGGACGTGAGCGCGAAGTAGGCCTCCAGGCTCACCCGCGGGTTGTCGCCCGTCCCCAGGGCGATGGTGGTGCGGCGCAGATCGGGGAATCCGGGCGGTGGTGTGACCTGCGGGTTGAGTCCGCCGACCGCGAGGGCCACGTTCGGCGGGTCGGCCCAGGAGAAACGCAGTGCCATGTCGCCGGAGACCGGGAACGCCGCCACGTACGAGTCGCGCAGACTGGCGTCGACGGCCAGCAGCCGCTTGGCGGCGTCGAGGAGTGCGGCGACGTCGACGTGGAGCGAGACGACCGGGGCGTCCTCCGGAAGCACCACGGAGGCCTGGCCGACGAGCGCGAGCCTGGCCGGGTCGGGCACTTCGAGGAGCACACCGATCTCGGCGCGTACCAGGGCCGGCGTGCCCCAGCCGAGGATCGCCATCGGCCCGAACACATACCGGCCCATCGCGACCGGGAAGACGGTCGTGAGGTTGGAGACCAGGGTGTGCGCATGGGCGACGGGATCCTGCGGGAACAGGATCGAGTCGACGGCACCCGTGCGGACTCCGGACAGGAACGCGTCTGAGTCCAGCCTGCGGTTGACCGCCGCGAGCCCGCCGATGCCATTGAGGGTGAACCCGTAGCCGAGCTGTATCGGCGGGAACTCGCCCGAGAGCGCGATCAGCAGCGAGAAGCCCGGCGCCGGCAGGTCGTCGCCCCGGGCGTCCTTGGTGTCGAGCACCCCGACCGCGGTAACGCCGATGTCGAAGATCTCGAGCTCGAGGATTCCGGTGTATCGCCCGGCGTCCGGGTCGAGCCGGATGAAGCCGCCGCCCGTCACCACACCACCCGCGTCGACCACCAGACCCAGGCCCGTGGGCCACAGGACACCGAAGCCGATGTCGAACGGGCCCGCGTTGCCGGGTTCGAAGCGGGCGGGCAGATGCAGACCGATCCGGTCAGCCGTGTAGGCGACGGGCCCGAGGGCACCGGAGAGCGCCGCAGCCGCGCGTACGTCGATCTCCGGAGTGACACCGGCGCCGGTCGCGCCCCGCACGGCGAGGTCGACACGGTCGAAGCGCAGCACACCGAAGCCCGCATGCGGGTAGAGCGACAGCTCGAACCCCGCGCCCGCCTGGAAGTCGAGGCCGGTACGGTTCGACCACGACAGCCCCAGCGGCAGCTCGAGCCGGGTGTCACCGTCGCCGAGCACGGAGCCGAGGAAACCGTCCAGCGAACCGGCCGAGAGGACCAGGGCCGCCCCACGCGGCTCCGTGCCGAGCGTGACCTCGACACCGCCGCCCCGCACGTCGACGCCGATCGACAGGGTGGCACCGGCCAGCTCGATCCGGTTGCCGCCCGGCTGGCCGAAGAGCATCGCCGGAGCATCGGGCGCGTACGTGAGCGAGAAGCCCAGACCGGCCGACGGCAGGGAGTGCCCCGGCGCGAACGGGTAGCGGACCGAGGTTTCCCCGGGTCGCAGGACGATCCCGAGCTGCTCGGCCAGATCCGTGCCCGCCCGCAGCTTGAACGTCCAGTGACCGCCGAGGTCGATGTTTTGCGCGATCCCGTCCGGCACCATCGGCCCGATCACGATGCCCGGCAGCGCCGCGCCCTCCGCCGGCAACTCGGTGACCGCGAGGCCGACATCGGTGTACGCACCGGCGACCGGGATGTCGAAGAACGGCATGGTCAGGCCGTGCCGCAGCGGCCGCGCCGGTGTCCCGGTCGCCAGGTCCTGGATCGCTTGCGCGTACGCCGACGGCACTGCGCCCACCGACGACGGCAGCCCGAGCGCGAGCGTCAGCTCGCCCAGCAGCTCGGCGGCGCGGCGGAAGTCGAACTCCGCGGTGCCCCAGCCCAGTACACCGGCCGGGACCGACGCCGGATCGGCGAGCACCTCGGGCAGCCGCTCCCAGTCGAAGCGGGTACGGACGAAGCCCGGGCGGACATCGGCCGGCTCCACGGACTCGAAGCGGACCACGCCGAGCAGCTCAAGCAGCGAGAAGAACTTCGGCACTTCGGCGAGCAGATGCTCGGCCAGCAGATACTCGAAAAGATTCCGGGCCAGCTCGGGCATGGCCGCCGGATCCACCCCGGGCGGTACGTCGCCGAGCCCGTCAACCGCCGTATAGACATCCCCGGCCGCCTCGATGAGCGCGACGATCTCGTCCTGCCCGGCGTCGTCGGCGAGCGCCCCGGCCGCGGCGGCGGCCTGCACGGCGGCGTCGGCGACGGCCACATAGCTCGGTGGCAGGCCCTGCACGTCCCAGCCGAGCTGCCACATCAGCCGCCGGAAGGAGTCGGCGTCGCGGAACCCCCGGTCCAGCGGCTCGACGGCCGCCGCCAGATGCCGTGCCACCACGTTGAGGGTGGACCGGTCGTCGCCGCTCATCTCGGGTACCTCGGGGCGTAGTTGACGTCGATCCGACCGTGCTGGGTCGGGTCGATGAAGTCGACCACGGCGTAGCGGCAGACGGGGCAGAACTGGTACGCCTGGCCCTGCGCGGCGGGTGGGTCGTAGTGCAGGGTATGCATGAGACAGACGCCGGTCGGCCGGTACACGTCGCAGTCGAATTCGGCACCGTTCTCGTACAGTCCCACGATCCACGAGGAGTATTGCGGCGGGTTCGGCGCGCGGCCCGGGAAATTTCTCGCCCGGGTGGGGACGGCCGCGGCGCCCGGACACGGCCGGTTGGCCGGGGTGGGTTCGGGTCGCGCGTTGAGCGGGTTGCGCGTGGCGTTGATACGGGCACGGACATCCACGTGCATCAGTTCGAGGTCGGGCCCGAAGACACGGGCCCCAGGATCCGGGTCTGGCAGCAGGCGTACGGGCGAGATCAGCGCCGTACCAGCGGGGAAGTTGGCCGGAACGAACGCCGCCGCCGTGAGCGCCTCCACCTCGACCTCTGGATCGGCGACCGCCGTGACGAGGAAACGGTCCGTTGGCGGCGGCGCGGTCAGCAGCGGGCGCCGCCGGAACCGGACGACGTCGTCGACCTTGAACTGCGCGGCGTGGCCCGCCTCCAGGCGGACGCGGAAGAGAGGTCCGCCCAGTGCCAACGGGACGGCGGCCAGCACCCCGGCCTTCCGGATCCGCGGCCAGCGCCACTTCACCTTGTCGGCATCGAGGTTGCCGCCGGTCAGCAGCGTGCTGCGCGGCTGTACGTTCGCTGTGGCAGCCAGGTCCGCCACCCGCGTGGCGGGCAGGACTCCGCCACCGCCGTACTCATCCTCAAGGGTCAACGAGTGCCCGAGCTCGTGTGCCGCCGTGGTCCAGAGGTCCAGATGGATCGTGGGAATGGTGTCGGCGAGGAGGTTCTTGCCGAGCCCGCCAGGTGCGTCCTCGATCCGGTGGATATCTTCGTCGTCGAACGTCATGCCGATGGTCCGCCCTGACGGGGAGCGGAAGCGGTTGCTGCCCCCAATTCGCCGCGAGTGCGCGAACACCACGATGCGGTCCTGGTCCTTGCCGCCCCTGGTCCAGACACCGCCGACCGTCGCTCCGGCCGGGTCGCGCAGGGCGCCGAGGAAGTCGTCGAAGTCCTGCTCGTCGAAGCGCGACGGATGGACATCAACCGAACGGATCGCGAGAAACCGCTGTGCCGCTGGGCGCTCGCCCAGCGTAAACGCGAACGCCGTATCGGGTTCGTTCAGCAGGAACAGGTCGTTGGTGGCCGGTGTGGGGGGTGCGGCGATGTGCAGCGCCCCTGCGACGGCGCCCGGCGCCACCGCGGTGTCGGTCTCTCGTGCCTCCGCGCGCGTGCCGATCACGTGTGAACGGCCCATCAGTTCATGCGCGTTGATTCCCGCCTCGGGCGACCCGACCCAGGCCATGAAGTAGTTGAGCTTGTCCTTCAGCAGGTCGTACGGGCGGGTGCGCCGCCGCTTGCGCAGTCGGGCCACGAGCCCCCGTGCGAGTCGCTCGAAGCCCGGTCGGTCGGCGGTTGTGAAACCGTCCGGCAGGATCAGGATGTTGACCGAGTTCGCCATCGCGGCGAAGCCGGGGCCGTCGACCAGGGTCAGGGTGACGGGGGTGTTCCACGGTTGCGCGGCCTTGGCCGTTCCGGTGGGAGGGAGGGCGAGCGGCGGCGCGAGCGTGGCCGGCAGCGCTGCTGTGATCGTGGCATTGCCGGTGTTGGCCGCTCCGGTCAGCAGGCCCGTCTGCGCGTCGGCCCCTACGGCGGCCGCCGCAGAGGACGACCAGGTGACCGCCGGAGTGGCGGTCCCCGCCGGGCGCACAAACGTCTGGTCTCCCGGGTTGGGGGGGTTCTCCGGGCACCACGCCGTCAGATCGCCGTAAAGACCGTCGTCGAACTCGGCGAGCATCGTGAACCGGCTTCTGCGCACCCCCTGATGCACTGTGAGCGAGGCGGGCGTGAGCCACATCCGCGTGATGGAGTTGTGGATGTGGAAGCGCTTGTACGCGGTGAACGTCTTGGTAGCCGGCGGGGTGCCCTCGGTCACCGTCGCGGTCACCAGGAAGTCGAGCAGCCGCAGCGCTGGCGGCGCAGGCAGCGGCGCAGTCACCGTCACCGCACCGTGGGCATCGACGGTGACGCCCGCTGTCCCGGGCGCACCCATCACGAAGTTCGCCGCGAAGGAGACCGTCACACCCGCCGGCGGGGCGTCGGCCCGCACGTTCCCAGTCGTGTCTTCGATGAACAGGAGATGATCCAGCCGTGGCCCGACGACGTCCGGGACCAAGTGGATGTCCTGGGCGGACGTGCCCGGCCAGGAAAGAGAGACGACTGTCATGGTCACTCGCAGGAGGTCCGTGTGTCACGGCGTCAGTTGCGCCGTACGGGATCTCATCGTCGGCCACGCCTCGTGCCGTGCGGGCTGACACTTCCATCGTGCGACGGCACATCGCGGCCTGCAACAGCGCCGACTTCCCAGCCCCACCTGGGACACGACCGGGACACTGCCTCGTGCGCCTGGGACCCGGGTGCCGGAAGACTCGTAAGCCCGAAGCGAGAGCCGCACCACGGAGGAGAGACGGACACCGCGTCTCCACGAAGGACCCAGACACGACCCCCGCGAGCTTCCTGCTCCTGGCACTGCTGTGGGGCAGTGGTCTCACCTTCATCAAGATGTCGCTGGAGGGGCTGACCACGGGCCAGCTCGTCCTGAGCCTGCTGGTGCTCGGCGCCGCCGTGCTGCTCGCGGTCGCCCTGGCCCGCATCGCTGGCGTCTGGGCGCATGTGGCCGCCGCCGCGCTGTTCGGGAACGTCCTGCCGTTCCTGCTGCTGTCATACGGCAAACAGAGCACCGGCGCCGGTATCGCCGGGCTCCTCATCGGCGGCACGCCCCTGCTGACCACGGCCCTCGCCGCCGTGACCCTGCCCACCGAGCGGGCGACCTGGCGCAGGACCCTGGGGCTTCTCGCCGGGTTCGGCGGCACGGTTCGGGTGATCGCGCCGTGGCGGGACGCGGGCGGCTCGGTCGGCGGGCAGCCCGCCTGCCTCGGCGCCGCGCTCCGCTATGCCGTCAGCTTCGTCTACGTACGCAAGTACCTGTCGCCGCGGGGGCTCCCGCCGCTCTCCCTGGTCGCCTCGCAGCTGCTCGCGGCCGCGGTGCTCCAGGCGGCAGTGACACCGTTCCTGACCCGGCACACCCCGGAGGTCACCGGCAGGAGGACGCGCTGCTCAGTACGACGCGTGCGTCGATCTCGCGCACGGTCGGAACCTCGCCGGTCTCGGCGATCCACTCCCTGATGCAGGCGGCTGGAGGCGGGTAATCGGCCCTCGGTTGCAGCACGCCGCCAGCGGCGTGACGGTGGAAGTGGAGAGGCCCGGCAGGCGGCGAGAACCGTGCGCGTCGAAGCGGGCGCTGGCCGGCGCGGCAGGCCCGGATGCTCCCTGCCCAGTGGGTGCGACGCGACGGCGGCAAAACCGTCGAACGGGACCGCACCTGCCAACTCCGGCCGCCCGGACTCCCGCGCCCACCGGACCCCGAGTCGGCCGCACACCCGGCAGTGGCAGGCAACGACCGAAGTTGGTGAGGACCCATGCGGGCAGAGGAACTCTCCTATGCGGTAACCCAGCTCAATGAACTCGCCGTGGCCGAGTACAAGGCCACGCTCGAAGATGTCCTGACAGATCCTCAACGGAGTGAGGAAGAACGCCTGTGGCGGGTCGGCCGACTCCTCGGGATCATCGTAAAGGAGCCCTTCGCGCACTCAAGGCCCCTCACCCAAGCCGACCGCACCGGGACCGGGGCGCGGCGAGTGTGGGATCTCGACGAACGCACCTTCGCCGACGAGGCGAAGCAGGCGCTGTGGCAGTACAAGGTGCTCCAAGTCCTCGCCGTGGAGCTGCCTGAGCTGCGCCTCTATCTGGGCATCTCACCCGACACCATGCCGGACCAGATTCCCAGCACAACGGTGCGAGCGTTGGCCCAGACGCTGCACCACGAGCGGGGCTTCTTCCGTTGCCTGGGGGCGTCCGCACGCAGCTACCTGTGCGGGGATTCCGAGACCAGCAGCAAGATCGACGAGTCCGTTCGGAGCGCCGGCGGCCAAGCGCGGATGCTGTCCGCCCCGGCCCTGGTTGGCACTGGATCCGTGGAAGCCGCGAACGCGCTGACCACCCAGGTTCCCTGGCTCGCTTTCGCCGACCCCACACTGACCGCCGGCTTCCTGATCGTGATCGCCACCATCGGCCTCGGCGGGTTCTGCAGATGGATGCTCAAAGACGTAGAGCCGCGTATCCAAAGCGGCACTGTGTCGGAGGATTGATGTACCCGAACTCGCTTCCCACGGTCTGTGGCTGCGTAATCCATTGCAGGGTGTGTACAACAAACAGCGGAGCTGGATCTCGGAGTGGTAGGCCCCGGTTCTAATGGAGTCGGTTAGCTGGGCTATTGACGATCCAGCAGCCGGGCCTTCCCCCGTGATGGTGGACACGCTTCGTTGATCACGCGGCGAGCGTGAGCTTAGCCGCGTGGTGTCGGCGTTCGTATTCGTTGGGGCTGAGGTGGCCGTTGGCGGAGTGCCGACGGCGGGTGCAGTAGCGGGTCAGCCAGGCGAATACGGTCCTTCTGCAGGTGGCGGCGTCGCCGTAGTCGGGGGCGCCCTGGAGGGTCTCGCGTTTGAGAGACGCGTGGAAGCTTTCGCAGGCAGCGTTGTCCGCACTCGTGCCGACCGCGCCCATCGACCGGGTGACCCCGAGTTGGGTGCAGAGATCGGCGAAGGCCCTGGAACCGTATTGCGCTCCGTGGTCGGAGTGGAACGTCGCCCCGTCCAGGCCGCCACGGGTCCGGGCGGCCATCCGCAAGGCGTCCGTCACCAGGCTGGTGCGCATGTGGTCGGCGATGGACCAGCCGACGACTCTGCGGCTGAAGCAGTCCAGGACGGTCGCGAGATAGAGGAACTCCCCGCCCGCCAAGGGGATGCAAGTGATGTCCCCCATGTATTTCAGGCCCGGTTCCGGGGCGGTGAAGTCCCGCTGGAAGAGGTCCGGGACCAGCGCGGCGGCAGGGTCGGGGACGGTGGTGCGGACGCGTCTGCGCAGGTGGATGCCCGTGATGGAAAACGCCCGCATAACTCGGGCGACGCGTTTCTCGTTGACCCGCAGGCCCGTCTCGCGGAGTTCGGCCGTCACCCGTGGGGAACCGTAGGCGCCGCCGGACTCGCCGTGGACCTCCCGGATCCGCTCGACCAGGACCCGGTCCCTGTGCTGCCGGGCCATCCTGGCTTGTCGGCCGGAGAGCCACTTGTAGTAGCTGGACCTGTAGAGTTCCAGGACCTCGCAGAGCCGCTTCACCTCGTAGGCGTCCCGGTGATCGTCGACGAACTGGAAGCGGCTCCTCACCAGTTCGTCTCTCCGGCGAAATACTTGGTCGCCTTGCGGAGTATGTCGCGCTCGGTCGCCAGCTTCCGCTCACTGGCCTCCAGCTCGGCGACCCGTGCCTCGAGCTGCCGGATCCGCTCGTCCGGATCATCCGACGATTCTGTCGCCCCGGCCCAGGGTGACGTCTGCCCGGCCGTTGTGGGGGCGCGGTGGTCCCGCGGCGTTCGCGGTCCCGCAGCACCCACTCGCGCAAAGTGGCCCGATTGATGCCCAGGTCGGCG
The DNA here is from genome assembly GCF_040630255.1 of Streptomyces sp. NPDC005820. Classification (NCBI taxonomy): domain Bacteria; kingdom Bacillati; phylum Actinomycetota; class Actinomycetes; order Kitasatosporales; family Streptomycetaceae; genus Streptomyces; species Streptomyces sp. NPDC005820. The sequence continues at coordinate 6,743 of NZ_JBEXXE010000091.1, read as the reverse complement.
GCGATGCTTTTGTACGTCGCCCCGGGCGTGGACTCGTACAAGGCCACGGCATCGGCCTTGAACTCGTCCGAATAATCCTTCATCGCCATCGGCGGTGGTCTCGCTTTCTCCGGATCAAGCAGATCCAGTATCAGCGTGTCCACCACTCAGGGGGAGGCTCCGCCTTCGGAGGCCGTGATGCCCCGCAGTTTTCCGCCCGAGTTCCGCCGCAAGGTCCTCGATTTCGTCGCATCCGGAAGGAAGGTCGCCGAGGTTGCCCAGCTCCTCGGTATCAGCGACCAGACGATCTATGTCTGGCGTCGCCAACACCTCACCGATACGGGGCAGTTGCCCGGTACGAACAGCAGCGACCTGTGCGAACTGGCCGCGGCCCGCAAGCGTATCGCCGAGCTGGAGGCCGAGTTGGCCACCCAACTCGGGACAGTCCGGAGCCTCCATCAGGCCTGGAGCGGTTCAAAGTCGTGCGCACCGAAGCCATCATCGCCACGCGGCCCTGACAACCGCGCGCTGCTGCCTGGCCCACGACTCGTCGTCATGCAGCCAGGCAGCAGCGAAGCCTTGAGACACTCTCGGGCTGGAACAGGTTGACAGACCGCATAACGGCCTCGGACACCCAGGCGCACCAGGCGGGCCGGTCGGTCCCGGCGTCGCTGAGGTGTTGCTCGGCTGCGGCGAGTGCGCGCAGGACGGTGCGGCGTTCGCTTCGGTCGCCCTGGGCGGCGAGGGTGCGGGCGAGGCGCAGCTGGAGCAGGCAGCGGGCGGCTGGGTTGTCTGCGCGGGTCAGGGCGTGGTTGAGGATGTGGACGGCGGTGGTGTGGTCGTGGCGCCAGGCGGCTTGATAGGCGAGGTCGCCCAGGAGGCCGGCGCCCATGTCGCGGTCACCGGCGGCGTGGGCGCTGTGCAGGCCGGCGATCCAGTACTGGCTGGCGTGGGTGTGGCGCCCCAGGTCGAAGCGGTGCCAGGCGACCGTCTGGGCCAGGGAGGCGGCCAGTGTGTGCAGGCGCAGTCCGACGGCGGGGGTGTAGCGGCCGTGCGTGAGCAGATTCGTCACGGTGGACAGGCAGGCGTCCAGCAGGGCGGGGGCGTGCTGGCGCTCCTCGGTGGCCAGGCCGCCAAGGCGCTGACCGGTGGTTTCCAGGAGCGCGACGAAGTCCTCGTCGATCGGTTTGCCGTCGCGGGCCCGGGCGAGCGCGGTGGCGGGGCCGGCGGCCCAGTCCGCGGCCAGCGCGGCCAGGGCAGTGCCGGGGATCGTCATGAAGGTACGGCGTTCCATAGCGGTTCGCAGAGCCTCTCTCAGGGCGTACACAGAGCTGTGGGGCCCGAACGGGATGACGCCGTCGGCAGTGAGCGGTATCCAGTTCGGCCAGTCGTCGGCGCGGACGATGTCCGCGGGCCAGCCGAGCGCTTCGGCGATGTAGATCTGTGATTCCTCGCTGGGACTGACGCCGCGTTGCCACTTGCGGACCCGTGCCTCGTCCGTGCCGGAGCGCAGACCGCGCCGGGCGGCCGCATCACGGATGCCGGAGACGAACTCCTCCATCGTCATGCCGAGCGCAAGCCGCGCCAGAACCAGCGGATGACGGGCGGTCTCTTCCACACCGCCATCCAATCACTCAGCGCACGGGGCCGGTTACTGCTTCGCAGAGCGGGACCCCCTCGGGACCCCCCTCAACATGTCGACTCCATCGAACATTTGATCCCACTCTTGGTGGGCAACGAAGTGCCGCCGGGCTCATACTCCGGCGGCCGTCGACCCTCCCTGCCCACGCACACCGGCCACCGCAGGCAGCTCCAGACGCTGCGGTTCCGGTCCGACGTGGGCGGTGCCCGCCGCTCTCACGGTGCGGGTATCCCTTCATCCTTCTCCGGAGGTACGTCATGCGTGTCCTCATCGACGGCCTGGACCTGTCCGGCAAGACCACCCTGACCGCCGCGCTGGCGGCCGAACTCGCGGCGCGGGGGCGGACGGTGGTCGAGCACAGGGGTTTCCTGGCCGGCCGTCATCCCGCCCGCCGCGCGCTGAAGAAGCTGCCGCTGGTGCGCCAGCCCGACAGCACGTTGGTCACCACCGCCTACCTGACCGCCGGATACCTGGTCGACTCCCTGCTCGTGCGGGCCGCCGCCCCCGAGCCGCCCGACGCCGTGCTCATCCAGGACGGCTACGTGGACCGCACGGTCGCGTTCGGCATGGCCGGCGGCCCCTACCTGTCGGCCGTCCTCGCGCTGCGCTGGCCGCACCTGTTCGCCCCGTTCGACCTCGCCGTCTACCTCACCGCCCCCGCCGAGGTCCGCCGCACCCGGCTCGGCGTGCGGGAGAAGCCGGACGGCGTGGACGTGCGCGGGGTGCAGGACGCCCGGTTCGCCGAGGCGTTCACCGCGATGCTCACCTACGGCATGGGCCGCCGCCACCGGCTGCTGGTCCTCGACACCTCCGCGCACCGGCCCGAGGAGATGGCCGCCACCATCGCCGACACCCTCCTCACCGACCCGGCCGCCTGCGGGCCGCTCCGGCTGCCCGGCGCCCTGGAGCGTGCCGCATGCCCCCCGGACCCTGGTCGACGCCGGGCTGACCGAGGCCGCCGACCGCGCCCTGGCCCGCGCCCTGGACGGCCGGGTCCTGGTGTCCGCCGAGCGGTTCTGCGCCTCGATGCGCACCCTCTACACCGGGCCCGCCCCTCTCCCGTCGGCCCGCCCGACGGTCGCGGTCGGCTGCTATCCCGGCTGGTCCGACGCCGCGCCGGACACCGTCCTGGCTGCCGAGGCCCGCACCCGCGTGCGCGGGCCCGGGCAGCGGCACGCCTGGATGCAGGCTGTTGATGCCGAGGCGTCCGCGCTCCTGCGCACACGGGCGGCTCCGCCGGTGATCGCTGCCTGGTACGCCACCGACCGGCTGCGCCGGTGGGCAGGCCCGGGTGGCACCGTCGCCGCGATCGACGGCCGTCTGCGGGCCGCGGTCGAGGACAAGGCCGCCTTCGACGCCCTGCTGCGGGCCGCCGGCGTACCGGAGCGGACGCGGATCCCGTGCGTGCGCGTCGACGCCAGGCTGCCCGACCTCGCCGAGCTGCGCGCCCGGGTCGGGGCGGCGCGGCTGGTGGTCCAGTCCGGCGCGGACTCGGGCGGGCGGGGCAGGGTGTTCGTGGACACCGACGCCGACCTGGCCCGCGCCGCGAGCATGGACGGCCCGTACAAGGTGGCCGCGTTCGTGGAGGGCTGGTCCTCGAACGTGACCGTGCTGAGCGTCCCGGACGGGCGCGGGTGGGTGTCGGTGTACGTGGACCGGCCCTCCCACAAGGCGATCGGGATCCCGGAGGCGGGCATCGGGCCGGGCAAGAGCGCGGGCAACGACTGGTCGAGGCCGTGGCCGGCGCAGGCCGCCGCCGACCTCGTGGACGCCGCCGTCCGGGTCGGGGAACTTCTGTGGCACACCCGCCGCATGGCGGGCATGTTCGGACTGGACGCCCTGCTCACCGGCGACGGGCGCGTGCAGCTCAACGAGATCAACTGCCGCAACCAGGGCACCACCGAGGTCTCGGCGGTCAACCAGCAGCTGCGCGGCCTGCCCCCGTTCACCGCCGCCCACCTGACCATCCTGCTCGGCGGCCATCCCGACTGGCTGCCGCCCGCAGACGACTTCAACCAGGCCACCCTCACGGCCGCGACCAGCCCGGAGCCGGGGCCCTTCTACCTCAAGCTCCGCCACCACGGCGACCGGCCCGTACGGCTCACCGGACTGCGCGGGCCCGGCGTCTACCGCCCGGCCGCCGAGAACACCCACCTCACATGGGTGCGGCCCGGCACCCACCCCTACCAGGCCGACGCCGACCGCAGCGAGGTCCTGCTGACCAGCCTGCCCGGCCAGGACGTCGTGTGCCTGCCCGGCGCCGAACTCGGCACTGTTGAGGGCCTCACCACCGGCCCCGGCCGCCCCTTCGCCGGCCCGCACCAGCTCTCCGGCCCCGGCCGTGGCCTGCTGGACGCGCTGGCCGCCCACCTCACCGCGACCGCCTTACCTCCAGCGAGGTGACCCCCATGACCCACGCCACCACCGCGGTGCCCGGGCTGCTGGAGCAGCTGCGGACCCTGCCCGACGACGCCTTCACCCGCCTTCAGTACGCGGCCCCGCAGGTCGGCTGCTTCAACGGGTGCGCGATGTGCTCGCAGGGCGCCGGCCGCGACACCTGGGGCCTGACCGGCGAAGGGCTGACCGGCCTGCTCACCGCCTTCGGGCAGGTCGCCGCCGAGCGGCGCCTGACCGTCGCCTTCGGCCGCATCCACCGGCCCAGGGTGGTCTTCCCTTACCTGGACAACGACATCGGCTCCTACCCCTACCTCGACCTCTATGCCCGGCTCGCCCGCGACGTCCTCGGCGCGAAGCTGCGGATCTCCACCGTCGGATACTCCTCCCGCTCCCCGCAGCTGACCGCCATGCACGAGCGTCTGGTCGCCGAGCACCGGCGACTGCTTCGACGGAATCCGCTTCTCCATCACCCCCTACACCGCCGCCTTCGCGGGCCGCTTCGGCACCCGCCGCGAGGCGTACGGCGCCGACCTGGCCGCCGCCCTGCGCACCTACCGGCCGCTGCTCGACACGCTCGGGCACGGCGCCGCGACCGCGGCGTGCGAGCTGCGGTTCGCCCCGCTGGCCGGCATAGGCGACCTGACCGACACCGTCATCGCGGGCCGCCACGTCCTCGCGGTCGGCCCCCACCTGCTCATCTCCCAGGCCCCCACCAAGGGCGGCGAGATGCCGGAGACGGTGATCGAGCGGCTCGACGAGCGCACCCAGCCGGTCTACTCCTTCCCCGGCGCCCTCTACCTCCACATCACCGCCGACCAGGCCCGCCCCACCGAGGAGACGGTGCGGGCCGCGCTCGACGGCTCCCTCAAGGCCGCACCGGGCACGGACGGTGGGCCTGCGCCGCTTCACCAACGCCGACGGCCCGTACTACGCGGCCGACTGCGACTTCCACCCCGACGGCACGTTCACCGCCCTGCACCTCTACCCGGCCACCGACGTCCGCCCGCGCTCCGGCTACACCGACGCCACCCGCCCCCTGCTGAACACCCTGCTCGCCCACAAGCGGCGCCACGGCGTCGGCCGGCGCGACGAGTACCCGGCCGCCACCGACACGGACGTGACCGCCGTCCTGGACGTACTCGTGATGAGGATTCTTGATTTCGACCAGACCTGCTCTTCGTCCTCACTTGATCAGGTATTGGAAGATGTGGGGAGCAAGAGCGTGAGTGGCCAGGTCCGTGGTCGCACCGGGGCGGGCTGCCGCGGTGAGTGAGCTCAGAGGAATCAAGATGTCCACCCGGGCGTGACCTGCCAGACTCGTCGTTCCAGCTGGACAGCGCCGGCGTGAGGTGACTTCGGAGGTCTTGAGGGTGAGTGACTGCGTCTTCTGCAGGATCGGGCGAGATGAGATCGATGAGGACTTGGTCGCCTATCGCTCGGAGAACGTCTTCGTCGTCCCCGCGCTCAAGCAGCGGCAGAACAACCCCGGTCACGCCCTTGTCCTGCCCGTGTCTCACGTGACCGGCTTGCATGACCTCCCCGTCGATCTCCTGCATGAGATCTTCGAGGTCACAGCGAGAGTGACCTCCGCGGTGAAGGACGCCTATGGGGCTGTCGGAAGCACCGTCACGCAGAACAACCACATCCCGGGTCAGGTGCTTCACCACGTGCATGTTCATGTCGTCCCCCGGTTCGAGGACGACGGGTTTCGCATGCCTGACCCGGAATTGCGCGAAGCACCATGGGACGTGCGACGTGCGCGTGCTGTGGCCCTGCGGAAGGCATTGCCCGGCGGCCGAAGGCCGCCGGGGTCCTGTTGATCGGTGACGGTCAGGCGGAGTTGCTGCCTGCGCCGGTCACGGGGTTCGTCTGAGCGGAGTGATGTCGGGGACGCGGTTCGTGACCGACGGCCGGGCCGCTTCGGGGGTGGCCAGCAGAGCGACGATGGTGACCGGCTGCTCGCAGTGAGGGCAGTTGCGGATCGCGGTGGGTGCCAGGGCCTGCTCCGTGTGGGCGGGGACGCCCGTGGGTGCCGGTCGTGCCTGCTCGCCGAGGCGGATGGCCCGCTGTTCATCGCGGGCCTGGTTGCGCTGTTTCTCCGCGTCGCGGCGGCAGTTGGGCGAGCAATAGACCTGTCGCAGGCGGGGGTTGACGGTGAAGGTGCCCTGACAGACGGGGCAGATGTGGGCTGCGGGGGGTGCGGGTGGAAGTCGGTGGGCTGCGGATTTGCAGCGGGGAGAGCAGTAGATCTGGCGGGGGTGCGGGATGAACTCGCCCTGGCAGACAGGGCAGTTAGCGGGCTGCAGGGAGGGCGGGGCGGTGTCGGCGTCAGGAGACACGGGCGTTCACTCCCTTGCGGATGGTGTCGGCCTGGGTCTGGTGGTTGCGGAGCCGGTAGGAGGGTCCGTCGATGCCGGCCACTGCGGCCCGGTGCAGGAGCCGGTCGAGCATCGCGGCGGCGACGGTGGCGTCACCGAAGGCGCCGGCCCAGTCGGCGATGCCGACGTTGGTGGTCAGGATCGTGCTCGACTTCAGATACCTCTGGTTGATCACCTGGAACAGGGCGGAGGCGCCGTCCTCGGGCAGCGGGAGATAACCGAGTTCGTCGATCTATGCGGATGTCTGCATAGATTGACCTATGCCGAGACCGCGACTATGCGGAAGCGGTGCGTGTAGTTCCGCTCCTTCGTGGGGTTTCGGCTGTGTGTGGCTCTGCATAGTTTCC